>DDSA01000208.1:13421-93146 GCA_002343715.1 Phycisphaerales bacterium UBA2402
AAGGAAGACCTGATCTGGCAGGATCCGATCCCGCCGGTGGATCACCCGCTGATCGACGCGGCGGACATCGCCGCGCTGAAAGCAAAGATCCTCGCGTCGGAACTTCGTGTGCCGGAGTTGGTCGCGACGGCTTGGGCATCGGCATCGACCTACCGGCACTCGGACCATCGGGGCGGGGCCAACGGGGCGAGAATCCGCCTGGCGCCGCAGAAGGATTGGGAGGTCAATCAGCCCGATCGACTGGCCAAGGTGCTCGGGGTGTACGGGGAGATTCAACGAGGATTCAACCAATCGGCGAAGGGAGGGAAAAAAGTTTCCCTGGCCGACCTGATCGTTCTCGGCGGGTGCGCCGCCGTGGAAAAAGCCGCGTCAGAAGCCGGCATCACGGTCACCGTCCCCTTCAACCCGGGCCGAACAGACGCAACAGCCGAACAGACCGATGCGGCCTCGTTCGCGGTGCTTGAGCCGCTGGCCGACGGGTTCCGCAACTACAAGAAGCCCGCGTGCGCCGCACCGGCTGAGGCGCTGCTGGTTGATAAAGCCCAACTCCTCACTCTGACAGCACCGGAGATGACCGTGCTGCTCGGCGGGCTGCGCGTGCTGGGCGCGAACCACAACGACTCGCCGCACGGGGTCTTCACCACGCGTTCGGGCGTGCTCACCACGGATTTCTTCATCAACCTGCTCGACATGCGCTCCGAATGGAAACCTGTCGCCGGGTCGGACCTCTACGAGGGACGTGACCGAGTCACGGGCGAACGGCGATGGACGGCGACGCGTGTGGACCTGGTCTTCGGCTCCAACTCGCAGCTGCGGGCGCTGGCCGAGGTCTACGCCTGCGCGGATGCACACATGAAGTTCGCTCACGACTTTGTCGCGGCGTGGGCGAAGGTGATGGAACTGGACCGACCCGTCGATCCCCGCCGGACGTAACGAGCGAACAACGGCCGCGCATCGGCGTGGATCACCCGAACCTGCGGTCGGGCGGCTATGCACTTCCGCGCAGGTCGGATTTGGAACCTGACCCGCACCGGCTGTCTCTCATCTCCAAGCACACAGGAGAGTTCAACATGCACGCCGCCGCTACCAACATCCTCCACCCGTCCGCGGACACCTTCGAGGCCGAGGTGATCCGAAGCCCGCTGCCGACGCTGGTGGACTTCTGGGCCCCCTGGTGCCCGCCTTGCCGCATGCTCAAACCGGAGTTGGAGCATGTGGCCCAGCGACTGGTCGGCCGGGCCAACATCGCGCTGGTCAATGTGGACGCCCAGCCTCGACTCGCGGAAGCGTTCAAGATATCAGGCATCCCGGCGCTCTTCGTCCTGAAGAACGGGCGCATCATCGATTCATGGACGGGGTACACGCCGCGCGACTCGATCCTTGCACGCTTTGAGCCGCACATGAGTACCTGAACGACTTTTCATCTCCGCCGAGCGGCCACCGGTTTTCGGCCCCGACGAGGGTGTGCGGACGCGGCCCGCTCAGCGGCTTCGCGCGCCTTGAGTTCGCCCAGAATCTTCTCGCGGAGCGCGGAGGGGAGTTTCATGTCGTCCATCCGGCTGCACGCGTCCTGGACCAGGTCCAGTTCGCGGAAGACCGCCCTGCACCGCGCGCAGAGTTCCGCCTTGGGCACGCGCTGACCCGCGGCCACACCGCCCCGGTCCATCGCTTCCATCTTCGCCTTGAGGAGATCAAGACAGACTTGCTTCTCGTAGATCGGCATCGGTGCTTCGACGCTGGCGGCCCCGGCCGTCATCGCCTTGCGCAGCGCGAGACGCGCCCGGTGCAGCCGCGTCTTGACGGTATTGACCGCCAACCCCAGCACTTCGGCCACGTTCTCCACGCTCAGTTCCACCACATCTTTCAGCACAAGCGGCAGACGAAGGTGCTCTGGCAGCCGTGTGATCTCGCGTTGCACCCGCTCGATCGCTTCCTCTTTCTCGTGCTCGTCCTCGCGTCCCTCCGGTGCAGCGGCCACCTCCATCACCGTGGTTTCGCCCCAGGGCATCAGTTGCGAGGCGGCCACCATCCGTCGGGCCGCGCTCCCGCGGCGAATGCGGGCCTTGCACATCCGCACGGCGATGGTGTAGAGCCAGGTCCCAGGGTTCGACTCGCCCCGGAACGTGTGCCACTTGCGCAGCGCCTGCGTGAACACGTCCTGAACCGCGTCCTCGGCATCGGCGCGGTTGCGGCACAATCGCAGCGCGAGCGCGTGCACGCGCGGACCATGAACTCGGACAAGATCGGCAACCGCTCGGGCATGATCCGAAGGCACGGCGGACTGACCGGCACCCCGTGCCCCGATGGAGCCCGCGGGTGTGCCTTGCACGGTTCGGGTCATCGGTCGATGGTAGCAACCGCCGACGCGATGTTCGTGCCGGCTCTCTACGCTCCAGCCATGACCGCCGCCCGCCTGCGCCGGAACACGATCATCGGGCTGATCGCCAGTCTGGCGCTCGCGGCGGGCAAACTGATCGCCGGGCTGGTCGGCAACTCATCCGCGCTCGTGGCCGATGCGGTCGAATCGATGGCCGACACCCTCGGGTCCGTGATTGTCTGGTGGGGGTTGAAATTGGGCGAGCGGGAGCCGGACGTGGCTCACCCCTACGGCTACGGAAGGGCCGAGGCCGTCGCCTCGCTGACCGTGGGCGGGCTGCTCATCGTCGCATCGGTGCTGATCGTGGTGCGTGCGTTTCAGGACATCGTGACCCCGCACGCAGCGCCCGCGGCGTGGACGTTGGGCGTCCTGACGGCCGTGGTCATCGTAAAGGAAACGCTCTTTCGCGTGGTGCTCAAGGGGGCGGAGGCGATGGGGTCCGATGCGGCCCGCGCCGATGCCTGGCACCACCGATCCGATGCCATCACCTCCGCCGCGGCCTTCATCGGCATCGGCATCGCCGTGTGGGGCCCGGGGATGTTCAACGCTCCCAGGCTCGTTCTCGCTGATGAGGTTGCCGCGATGATCGCCAGCGGCATCATCCTCATCACCGCCGCCCGGCTCATCGGCCCGGCTTTGCAGGAACTGCTCGACGCCCACGCCCCGCACCTGGCCGCCAAGGCCCGCGAGGCTGCAGCGGGGATCAACGGGGTCCGACTGGTCGAGAAAGTCCACGCCCGCAAGAGCGGTCGCGGCTACCTCGTGGACATGCACCTCCACGTCGATCCCGAGAGTTCCGTCCGAGACGGGCACGCGCTGGCAGGTCAAGTCAAGGCGACGATCCGCCGGGAACTGCCGATGGTGCGGCACGTGCTGATCCACATCGAACCGGCAGAGCACACTGGGGATCGCATCGACCGAATCGGCGATGCTGATTGAACGCCGGTTCGGAGCGTGATCACGAGTTACGCAATCTCACGAGAGAGAATCGCGGCTTGCAATCTCCCGGTTGCACACGATCGCCCACGCGGTTCCACAGCGTCCGAGTCAAAAACACAAAACCCCCAAAACTCAGGTGAGTTTGTGGGGGTTGGCGTTCTGTGTGATCCTGTGGAAAACGAGGCAATGGGCGAGGAGGGATTCGAACCCCCGTAGGCGTAAGCCAACAGATTTACAGTCTGCCCCGTTTGGCCACTCCGGCACTCGCCCGCTAGGTTGTATCGGGCCCGCCGTGTACGACAAACCCGAGCGGGAAGGATACGCACTTCGCCGGATGGAGACAATTCTCACCCAACAACGATTCTCACAGTTGCCGGCGGCCGGAGAGTCAACCGCGGTGAGTATCGCCGACGATCAGCGGGCATCGACGCGTTGGCGGCAAGCAGGTGCACGTCCCGATTCGTCGGATCGTCAGACTCAATCACCTCGATGAGCGTTTCTTTCCGCGGCTTGTTGACAGCGAACAATGGATCCGCTCCATCCCTGATACATCTCCCGACCGTCGTCGCCGGTTCGTCGCGATGTCCCGCGTGAGAACTCGCTCAACCAAGCCCCAGGTCTTTCCACCGACGGGTGACTCGCTCGCGGATCTCATCAGACATGCGGATGATCGGTGGCCAGTCGCGGACGGGGTGCCCCCCCACTTCTTCGCCCTTGATCTTGCGTGTGGCATCGATGCCGATCTTGTGGCCCGCGCCCAACCGGGGCGCGGCGTGGTCAAGAATATCGAGCGGGCCGTTCACGACCTCGACATCGCGCCCCGGATCGACGTTCGCGCACAGGTGGAAGAGCACCGCATCGGCATCGTGAACATCCACATCCTCATCCACCACGACGATCATCTTGGTCCAGGACATCTGCCCCGCGCCCCACACCGCGTGCATCACCCGCCGCGCCTGCAGCGGGTACTCCTTCCTGATCTTGATGAACGCGCAGTTGTGGAAGGCCCCGAACATCGGCAGGTCGTAGTCGATGATGTCGGGGATGATGGTCCGAAGCAGGGGCAGGAAGAGCCGCTCGGTCGCCTTGCCGAGGTAGTAATCCTCCTGCGGCGGCAGGCCCACGATGGTCGTGGGATACACAGGGTTCCTGCGGTGCGTGATGCAGGTGACCTCGAGCAGCGGGTAGCGGTCGGGCAGCGAATAGAACCCTGTATGATCGCCGAAAGGCCCCTCAAAGACCGCGCCGGGACCGATATCGGGATCACTGCGGGGGTCGAAGTTGATCGGCCCGGCCCGGTCGCTCGCGTACCCCTCGATGATGATCTCGCTGTTGGCAGGAACACTGAGCGGCACGGTCTTGCAGGGAACCATCGGGATGCCGCCCCGGTTGAGGAAACCGGCCAGGAGCAGTTCGCTGATCCCCGGCGGCATCGGCGCGGTGGCGGCGTAAGGCAAAACACTCTCTCCGCCCAGCGCGATGGCCACGGGCATGCGCTCTCCACGCGCTTTCCAACTGCGCCAGTGCCGGGCGCCGTCGTGGTGCGTGTGCCAGTGCATCGCTATGTGCCGCGGGCCGAAGAGTTGAACGCGGTACATGCCGATGTTGCGGCTGGTCGGGGTCGGGTTGCCCGCATCGTCGGCGTGGATGGTGTGGATGCCGCCGAGTGTGATGTAGCGGCCCCGGTACTGCCGGTCCCACAGAGGGCCATGGCCCAGGCCCGCGAGCCTTTCGTTGACGTTCGGCGGGTACCCCAGCGCGGCGAAGTCGCCATCGTGCGGCCAGCACCGCAGCATCGGCAACCGAGTCAGGTCCACCGAGCCCTGCGCGATGACGACGTCCTGGCACAGTCCGGTCCGCACCATCTTGGGCGGAAGGCTCGCCAGCTCGAGCAGTTCGGGCACTTTCTGCAGTTTCGCCAGCAGCGTCGGCGGAGGCTCGGGCTTCACCAACTTGCCGAGCCGGTCGGCCAGCGCGGCCAGACCACCGGGGGTGTGCCCGCCCGCGTGACAGCCCAGCGCCCTCTCGACTCGGTGGTAACTCCCCCACAGATTGATGGCCACGGGGATATCGCTCCCCTCAACGCTTGTGAAGAGCAGCGCCTTGCCGCCTAATCCGTGGAACCGGGGATCGGTGGCGCGGGTCGAAGCCTCCGGCGGCGTGCGGCAGGGCGACTTGCTGACGCGGTCGGTGATCTCCGCGATTTCGAGCACCGGCGACACGGGCGCATCGATCCGTGCGAGTTCACCCTCTGCGGACAACGCGGCGAGAAAGTCCTGGGTGGTGGGGTACACGGTTCGTTGACTCAGACGAAGTTGAACAGACCGATCAGAACGAGACAGCGAGCCGGCCAGGACCTGGGGTGTCCGACACCGGCGCGGATCATCTCGCCGCCGCGGCGGGCTGGCGGCTCGCTGACAGCAACCGACGCAGCACCGTCTGGAGCACGCCACCGTTGCGGTAGTATTCGGCCTCCACGGGTGTATCGATGCGGCAGCGCGTCGTGAACTCGACTTTCTTTCCGCTCGGCACGGTCGCCACCACCTTCACGTCACACCGCGGCTCGACCAGCCCTTCGGCGTTCACAGGGAGGTGAATGTCGAACGTCTCTTCGCCGGTCAAACCGAGGGAGGCCGCGGTCTGGCCCTCGGCGTAGTTCAAGGGGAGCACGCCCATCCCGACCAGGTTGGATCGGTGGATACGCTCGAAACTCTCCGAGATCACGGCCCGCACACCGAGGAGCAGCGTGCCCTTGGCCGCCCAGTCGCGGCTGGAGCCCATCCCGTAGTCCTTGCCCGCCAGAACCACCAGGGGCGTGCCCTCGGCCTTGTAGTTCATGGCGGCGTCGTAAATCGGAACCACCTTCCCGCCGCCGGTCTTGCTCATGTCGCGGGTCCAACCGCCCTCGACGATCTTGCCGTCGGGGCCGACGGCGAGTTTGTTCTTGACGCGAACGTTGGCGAACGTGCCGCGGGTCATCACGCGGTCGTTGCCGCGGCGGCTGCCGTAGGAGTTGAAATCGGCCTTGCGGACGCCCAGGCTCTTGAGGTACTCGCCCGCGGGGCTTTTCTCGGCGATATCGCCGGCCGGGGAGATGTGATCGGTGGTGACGCTGTCGGCGACGCTGACCAGGCACCGGGCACCGCGGACCTGGGCCGGGGGCGTCGGGTTCTCCGTCAGGCCCTCGAAGTACGGCGGGTTCTGGATGTAGGTGCTCTTGGCATTCCACGCGTACAGGTCGCTCTTGGAGACGGGCACCTTGTTCCACGTCTCATTGCCCGAAAAGACATTGCCGTACTGCCGCCGGAACTGCTCCGGGGAGAGGCAGGCGCTCTTGACCGTCTGCACCTCCGCCCAGGTGGGCCAGATGTCCTTCAGGTACACGGGTGTGCCGTCCTTGCCAGTGCCCAGCGGCTCGGTGGTGAGATCGACCGAGACGCTCCCGGCGATGGCGTAAGCGACGCACAGGGGCGGGCTGGCGAGGTAGTTGGCCTTCACGCTCGGATGAACGCGCCCCTCGAAGTTACGGTTGCCCGAGAGAACGCTGGCGACGCACAGGTCACCTTCCTTGATCGCCGCCTCGACCTCGTCGGGCAGAGGGCCGCTGTTGCCGATGCAGGTGGTGCAGCCGTAGCCCACGGTGTAGAAACCCAGGGCGTCGAGATCGGAGGAGAGGCCTGCCTTGTCGAGATACTCGGTGACGACCTTGCTGCCCGGGGCGAGGCTGGTCTTGACCCAGGGCTTGCGCGTCAGGCCCTTCTCGCGGGCCTTGCGGGCGACCAGACCGGCGGCGATCAGTACATCGGGGTTGCTGGTATTGGTGCAGGAGGTAATCGCGGCGATCACAACGGCGCCGTGCGTGATTCGGCTTTCGCCTCCCTCGGCGTGCCGGACGGTGCCGACCGCACCATTGATTTTGTCCGCGGTCAACCCAAATCCGGCGTTGCCCATCGGCGCGGAGAGCGCCTTGGCGAACTCGCTCTTGACGTTCCCGAGTTCCACACGGTCCTGCGGGCGCTTGGGCCCGGCCAGGCTGGGCCGCACGGTGGACAAATCGAGTTCCAGGGTGTCGGTGTATTCGAGTTCGGGAGATCCAGGCTCCCACCAGAGCATGTTGGCCTTGCAGTACTTCTCGGCGAGTTCCACCGTCTCGGCATCGCGACCCGTGAACTTCAGGTAGTCGATGGCGACCTGGTCCACGGGGAAGAACCCGATGGTCGCGCCGTACTCGGGGGCCATGTTGGCGATGGTGGCCCGGTCGGGGACACTGAGAGCCGCGATCCCGTCCCCGAAAAACTCCACAAACTTGTCGACCACGCCTTTCTTCCGCAGCATCTGCGTCACGGTGAGCACCAGGTCCGTGGCGGTGGCGCCCTCGGGCAGTTTACCCTTGAGCCGGAAACCGATCACATCGGGGGTGAGCATGTAGATGGGCTGGCCCAGCATCACGGCCTCGGCCTCGATCCCGCCCACACCCCAGCCCACAACGCCCAGCCCGTTCACCATCGTCGTGTGGCTGTCGGTACCGACGCACGAATCCGGGTAGGCGACGGTGCCCCCGTTCTGGTCCGCGCTGGTCCAGACGGCACGGGCCAGGTACTCCAGGTTGACCTGGTGCACAATGCCGGTCGCCGGCGGCACGGCGCGGAAGTTCGAGAGGGATTGCTGCCCCCACTTCAGGAACTCGTATCGTTCCGTGTTGCGCTCGAACTCCTTGGTCGCGTTGATCGTCAGGGCCGCCTTGCTGCCGAAGGCATCAACCTGCACGCTGTGGTCGATCACCAGATCGCAGGGCACGAGCGGGTTGATGGCGCCGGGGTCACCGCCGAGTTTCTTCATCGCGTCGCGCATCGCGGCCAGGTCCACCACGCACGGAACCCCGGTAAAGTCCTGGAGCACCACGCGGGCCGGCATGAATGGGATTTCTTCCTTGACAGGTGCCCTGGCGTTCCAGTTGGCCAGGCCCGAGACATCGTCCGCGGTCACAACGAACCCGTCGAGGTGGCGGAGCATGGACTCCAGCAGGACGCGGATGGAGTACGGGAGTTTGGCGATATGCCCGATCTTCTGGCGTGCCAATGCGTTCAGGTCGTAGTACGTGTACGTCTGCTTGGAAGTGGTAAGAATGGAACGAGCCTTGAACGGGTCGGGGCGGGGCATTTCGATCTCCAAGATAGTGCGGACACTAGTTTAGGGATGATCCGGCGCGCGGGTTGGCGTGATTCAACCTCTGCGAAGCAGGTACTCGACATCGCTAGCACGACGTCGTCGTCGCCTGTTCGCGCCTCGCGCCCGCGCCACGAAGTCGTCTGCCCGCGATGTCGAACTGGGCTTCGATGCTCTCACCACCAGGGCGCGAGAACCGTTCCAAGTCGGTCAAGTGATCGGCCGGCTTACGGTACCCGTTCCCGCCGCGGAAACCGACGCGAGGACCCGACACGTGCCGATGGAGGATGAGTGTTGCGGAACTCACGGCACGCTCGTCGGTTGGCACCATGGCCTGGCCTGTTCGACTTGTAGACACAGGTCGATGATGGCCAGCACAGGATTGCAGTCGCGGTTTCTGCAACTCAGAGCAATCTGCACATGAACGAGCAAGTGGCTGACGCGAAGGACGAGGGTCACGTCCAGCAACCATTCGACATGTCGGCCGACCCGGCGATGAACCCGGAGTTCGGTGTGTCAACGCGGGGTCAGCGATTTCTTGATCTGGTTGTACTCGTCGGCCCGGCGCGGCTCCAGTACCTTGCCACTCGCGATCTGCTCATCGACCCGCCGGAGAATCCCGGACGCTTCGTCCTGTTCGGGAGACGATCCGCTCACGAGCAGCCCGGCGAGGCCGATCAATGAGGCCACATCGTTCTGGTCAATCTCGAGTGCTTTCCGGTAGGCCGCGATGGCCGCCGGGCGATCCCCGATCCTGGCGTTTATCGAACCAAGTGTCTCATAGATGGTGGCGAGTCCGACGAGTCGAACGGCCTCTTCGGCGAGCGTCCTGGCGCGGAACACCGCCTCGTTGGGAGGACCGGAACGGTTCTGATTGAGGAGCAGATAGGCGAGATTGTTCTTTGCAGCGCCGAGTTCGGCCCCGGTCGGTCCTCCCGGCATCGTCACGATCCGCTCGTAGAGCGCAATCGCGCTCGGATAATCCTCCAACTGATCGGCGCTGATGGCCATATTGAAGATGATCCGGTAGTCGGGAATGGACTTCGAGGACAGTTGCTGCAGGCCTTCGAGCGCTTCGCGCCTTGCGGTTAGCCGTTCTTCCGGGGTGCCCTTATCGGAGAGCGATACAAACTTGTACACCCTGGCGTTGAGCAGGGCGTTCTTGGCTTCCGTTGAGTCTGAGGTAGCGCTCACAGCACGTTCCGCGCTGGAGATCGCTTCGACCGGGTCCGCGCCGGCTGCGATCACGATCCGCGACAAGGTCAGCAGGGCCGCGGGAGAATCGGCCGAGATCGCGACAGCCTGCCTCGCGGCGGCGAGCGCCGCGGGCAAGTCTCCTGAGAGTTCGAGCACACGAGCACGTTGTTCTAAACAGCGTGAGGACGGCGAGGATGTGCAGAGCACCTCCGACACACGCGCCGCTTCCTTGAGAAACTCGGCGGCCGCGGCGGGCAATCGATTCGAGGCGATGATCCAGGTCTGTATGATGGCGATCTGTTCATCCTCCGACCCGGGGTCGGCAGCGGCGGAGATGAGCCGCATCAGTTCCTGCACATCGGAGGGGTTCCTGGCGATCACGGCGGTGGAGGGGAGAGCGATACCCGTGCGGATAAAGGCGGAATCTCGGAGGTGGGGTTGGATAATCGGCGCCGCGGCGGCGGCACCGCCGAGGATAAGGTGTGAGCGGAATCGAACGCTCAGGACCCCGAGTGAGATGCTGTCCGAAGGCTCGATGGGGACGGGGAGTGAGTATTCTCGAACCGCTTCCAACGCTTGACGGGCTCGACCGCCCGAGACCTGCACCTCGGCAACCGTCAGGTCCGCCGCGGGGTTGCGTTCCAAAGCCCGCCACGCGGTTGCGGAGGCCAATGCCGCTTCGAGATCCCCCGCCGCGAGCAGCGTTCTGGAGGCCAACCTGTGTACTTGAAAATCCGTCGGGAAACGGACGGCGGCGCGCCGCATGATCCGAGCGGCCTCGGCAAGCCGCGGCGGGTTCGACTCCACCAGACGCCGTGTCACGAAAATCTGGATCGTGGCATCATCGGCGAACTCCTCGGCGAGACGGGCCAGCACGGCCTCATCACCGAGTTTCCCGCTGGAACGCGCGGCATCGACGGCTCGAATCGCCTCGGCCCGGCGGGCGGTGGCGGGGTTTCTGGCCAGGGCCTCGGCCAGCGGCAGGAGATTCATCGTCTCCTCGGATTGACCAGCGAGAAGAACCTGCTGCAGGAGGATCTGCAGGTCCACGCTCTCCGGGTTCTCCTTGAGTGCGCGGCGAGCGGCCGCCTCCGCTTCGACGAGTTGATTCCCGCGGAGGTGAAAACGCACCAACTCCTCCCAGACACGGGCATCGGACGGTGCGAGTTCGCAGGCTCGGATCAACTCCTCGAGCACGGATTTCTCCCCGTCGGCCAGCGAGGCCCTTGCGAGAGCACGGTCCTTGGCAGATATCGCGGGGTCATTGAGTTTCGCGGTGGCTCGCTCGGCACCGCGGGCGTCGCCCAGACTTTTCAGAGAACTGGCGATCGTGATGATGACTCGCGGATCGGTGATCGATTGATCGAGCAACGAGTGGTATACGGCGAGGGCCTCGCGGTCGCGCCGGAGAGATATGAGCAAGGCTCCGCGGCGGATCGCGACATTCAGCGGAACAGGACCCGATGCCGGCACGAGCGAGTCGGCCCCGCGAAGGGCGAGCTCGAACGCCCCGAGATCCGCCATCCGATCGATCGCCTCGAGCCGGAGCGGCGTCTGCACATCGGGATCAACCGAGACATTGGAAAGTTCGGTGACCGCCTCGGCGGCACGCCCGTGTCTGCGCAGGGTATCGGCCACTCGCAAGACCATCTCGGGGCGGTCGGGGGAACTGACCGGGATCGCGCGAAGTTGCTCGACGGCGGCGACGACGTCCGGCTTGATATTCCGTTCAGGATTCTCCAGCAGCACCGCTTCGATCAGTTGCTCCCGGATTTCCTGCCGATCAGGAAAATCCACGAGGAGCGAACGCAGCATCGCCACGGCTTCATCGCGCTGCACAGGCCCGTTACTCGCGGCGAGCGTTGCTTTCGCGCGTGCCAGCCGCACATCCGAAGAGGGGCGGTCCTTGTCGGATGACCCGAGTTCCTCGAGCCGAGCGGCCACTTCGTTCACGAAGGCGATGCTCGAGACGGCGGTCCTCGAACGGATCGCTGCGAGATGGACTGCACGCGAGTGAGGAAACTCACGCAGGGTCTGTTTCCACAGGTCCGCCGCTTCGGTTCGCCCGAGCATGTCATAGACCCATGTGCGGATGATGGCAGTGCTTTCCTTCGCGGGCGTCGGCGCGGTCTTGAAGGCGGTGTCAACAAGTTGAACGGCCTCATCGGGTTTCCCGGCCATTATCAGGAACATGGCCCGGCCTTGAAGATCCGAACCCGAACCGCCCGATGCGATACCCGCCTCAAACCCGCCCAGATCAAGCCCCAACCCCCACATGGAACTCACCCCGGCCAGCCGGGAAGCCAGATCGGGGGTGAGGAATCCCGGTTCAGAAACCTCCCGTTCGACGAGTGCGCGGGCATCATTCTCTCGCTCCAGCCGTGCCAGGAGGGTGACACGGGCCGGCAGCAGCATCCTCCGCGCCTGCAGCATGGTATCGGTCGCACCAACCCGCGAGAGTTGATCGAGCACGGCGTCGATGCCTCGGAGCATATCGGCCGGCAAAGCGCCCAGCCTGCCGGATTCGATCGCCGCGGCCTGCGCACGTATCGAGATCAACTGAACGGCCGGGTTTGCGGGAAACCTCGTGCGTGCACGTTCGGCCGCCTTGAGTGCCTCGACAATTCGTTCCTCATCGAGGAGGGTCTCGACCACTCGGACAGAGGGGACAGCCCACCCAACCGAGAGATTGGAAGCGTGCAGTTCTGACCAAATCTGACGAGCCTCATCCGATCGACCGAGCCTGTGGAGGATCTCGGCTTTCAGACTGGAAAAGACAGGCTCGGAAGGATGATCCCTGATCGCAAGTTCGAGGCGGTCGAGCGCTTCCTTCTCATCGAGTTTCTGAAGGACGGCCGGCAACACACGGCTCCAGGCAACCGCGGCGTAGTTATCTTCCTGTTTCGTCAGTTCGTCGAGAATCGCCGAGGCATCCGCCTTTTGATTCATGTCGTGCAGCGCGAGCGCCTTGAAGGCGAGCATCTCGCTGATCCCGGCCTGCGTGGTCGTCGCGGTCGGCGCCGAATCCGCCACCACCTTGGACAGCATTCCCGCATACCAGCAGCGCCGGACCAGCAGCCTCCTTGACTGGGAATCGTTCAGACGAGTTGCGGTATCCTCGAGCACCAGCACCGAATGCCCATACAGACCGATGGTGTCGAACAATGAAATCAACTGCCCGGCGAATACAGGGTCCGTATACGTAGGTGTCCCCACTCGCTTCGGGGCATTTGCATCAAGACCGGCGATTCTGCAGATCGAAGTCAGAATCGCCGCCGGGTCGGTGATTCGGCCGACCTTGAGAAGAACAAACTGTTGGAGAAACTCGGCGGTCGGATCGTCGGGGCGGGATGAGAGTCTGTCGTTCGCAAACGCGATCGCGTCCTGAACCCTGCCGGCGCCGAGAAGATACTCCACCCGCATCGATGCGGTTGAATAGTCCGAAGGGTCGATATCGATGGCGCGCTGGGTAATCTCGTCGAGCGTTGAATCGAAGGACTTCAGGGAAATCCTGGCGTTGGCTTCCTCGAGAAGAACTTCCTTGTCCGCGATGCCGGCGGCGGCAAGGTCCGAAGGCCGAAGCCGGATCGCCAGATCCCTGGCCTCGACGGCCTGCCCGGTCTCGTTGTACAGGCGGAGCAGACGCCTGCCTGTCTTCGAGTCCGTTTCATCCAGCGTCCAGGCCCGCAGGTAGGCGGCGGCCGCCAGGGTGAGGTGTTTGCCGCCCGATTCCTCGATGTTCTCTCGTGCCTCGGCGAGCGCCAGCCAGGCTTCACGATCCTGCGGCGTGCGGCGAAGGAGCTTGGACAGGTTCTGTATGGTCGATTGGTAATCAGATTTATCGAACGCCGCGAGTCCATCGACACGGAGTTGTTCGGTCCGCCGCTGATTCTGCCACCGACGCACGCCGAACAGGAGCGTGATCGTGAGGATGCCCAGAAGACACACTACACCGACCAGGATGAGTCGTCTCGCGGCCTTCGGTTTGAGCATCATAGACGATTGACCTTTCGAATGACCAGAAAGAGGGTCTTCCAGATGATCATGAAGTCAAGAAGGAATGACTCACGCTCCACGTACTCAATATCATACTTGATCCATTCCTGGAAATCCGTTCCCTCGGCGCGTGTTCGCCGAATCTGCCAAAGCCCGGTGACGCCCGGGCGAACGCTCAGCCTTGCCTCTCTCCACGCGGGGCAGTACTGGTTTTCCTTGAAGGGGCTTGGCCGCGGCCCCACAACGGACATGTCCCCGAGAAGCACGTTGATGAACTGCGGCAGTTCGTCCAGCTGGAAGTTGCGAAGGACGCGGCCCACCCGGGTCAGGCGCGGGTCGTCGGGGATGAAAAACTGTGGTCCGTCGGCCTTGTTGGAGGCGGCGAGTTTCGATTTGATGATGTCCGCATCCTTGCGCATCGAGCGGAACTTCAAGCACCCGAACGTTCGACCCCCGATGGTTTCTCGCTGGTGGCTGAAGAAAATCGGCAGACCGTCTTCGAGCATGATCGCGAGGGCGATCAAGGGGTACAACGGCAGTGTGAACGCGAGCACGATCAGCGAGAAGAGAATGTCGAATGGGCGTTTGAAGGGACGCTTGACGATCGTGGGAGTCTGCGCCGCCGCAAGGGACTCCTGGAGAGGCTCGATCGACAGCCACTGGATCGGAGGAGCCGTCGGACGTTTCGAAGCATCATCCAGAAGAACCGCCGGCCCGACGGCTACGGCGTCCTCCGAAATCGTCCGCCCGGCGCCGATCCAGAGCGGGCCGCGACAGGCTTGTGAGAGCGCGGTCCCGTCGCTCTGACTGGCCCAGATTCCGTCTCCGATCTGACGAATGCCGTCGATCACCGCATCGGGGCGTCTCCATCGGCGCACAATCTCTCTCAGGAATCGTGAAGACTCACCCGGGCGATCCGCGTTGAAGAATCGCCCCTGCAACTTCACCGAATAGCGTGCGGAATGTCTGATGCTCGATCGCAACCGCCTCCAGGCGGTGAGCGGGTCCGGGGCGGCCTGCCAGATACGAACCACTTCCGGGTCGGCGGTCAGGCCGACTCTGAGGACCCGTGAATCCATCCCCCCGTAATGACGCTCAAACCTCAGGAACCTTCCGTTCGCATCGGAGCGGACCCTCTCGGCGTATTCCCCTCGCCCCGGGTCGTGGAGGCGAACGGCGAGGATGTCCGGATCGACCCACGACATCATGTCGAGCAGTCTTGCGGGCCGAAAGATCGCTAGCGCGCCCGGCGCCAGGAGCAGAAACAACTCCGCGAACGGAACGATCGGCGACGGCTCCCCGGGGCGGACGACCTGAACGCCCCGCGAGGCCCAGAAACGGTCGTGCACCTGCGTCGGTGTCAGACCCCAGATGGTCCCCTCGGCACTCATGATTCATGACTCGTGTTGTACAACTCCCGAGCCATGCTCAGGGCGAGCGGGTCGAGTGCATCGGAACCCGGTGGTGTCCCCTTGGCCGCGCCTGCCCGGGGTTGGTCGGCGCTCCGCATCGACTGTGCGGAGACACTCGCGATGCTGGATCGATAAAAATCGGCGGGGTGAGCACGGTTGAAGACAACCCCGGCCAGCCGAGCGCCGAGTTGTCGGAGATGATCGACGGCTTCTTTGACACGGTTTGCCCGCATGCCGCGGCCCACCACGAGAATAACGGTGTCGGCGATCGACGTGCAGATGTTGGCTTCGATGCTTCCCAGGATCGGGCCTGTATCGATGATGATCGCGTCGTAGGTTCCCTTGAGGTCCGTGAGCAGTGTCCTAAACATCTCAGGGGTAATCCGATTGAGCAGCAGTGAATCATCGCGTCCGGCCGGGAGCAGCATGAGTCCGGAGACGGGTGTGGGTCGAGTTGGCAGTTCCCCCCCGGGGAACAGGATGTGGCGTGCGATGCCGTCGTTGCACTCGACACCGAGGTTCCTGGTCAGCCCGCGTCCCACCAGATCAAAGTCAACCAGGAGTGTCCTGGCCCCCGCGGCGATGTGGGAAATGGCCATCGAGAGAGCGAGCGTGGTCTTGCCATCCCCGGAGACCGGGCTTGTAATCGCGTAGACACGAATGGACGGGTCGCGTAGTTTCAGCCGAGTGCGGATGTGGTGGATCGTGTGGACGGCCGCGGCAGCCTGCTCGGGATCGGTATTCGATCCTCTCAGGTTCGGCAGCACCCCGAGCAGAGAAGTTGATGGTCCAACGTCGGAGGTCTGGTCGGAGTACCGGAATCGGCTGTCGAGCATGCCGATGAGAAACATGAAAAGCAAGGGAACACCGCCGCCCAGGAGTATCCCCATCGCCGTGAACTTGAGTCGGGGATCGTCGTTGGGCGTGGCGGGCGGTGACTCCGGGAGAATCACCTCGATCCTCCCGAGGCGGTCCTGCACCTTCGACTCGACACCGATCTGATCCAGACGCCGGTTGACTTCGTCCAAGAGTTCCTGAGTGCTCTTGACTTCCCTGGCGATGTCGTTCATCTGACCGCGTGCCTTCTCGACGGCCTTGGCCCGTGCACCGTACATCTCGGCCTGAAACTTGAGCCGGAAGTAACTGTTGATGAGTTCCTGCCTGCTGGGCGCGGCCGGCACACCCGGATCCTGCATGGGCGCGGCGGCGGTCAGCGTCCACTCGAGTGAACGGTCCGCGATCGCGGCCTCGACGGCCTGATACTCCTTCAGCACTCGCTGCATGACCCGATGATCATCCTTGTAGTGGCCCTTGATGCGGTCGATCTCACGGCGAAGCACGTCGCGGTCGTTGAGCAGTTTCGCCATCGTGGGATCGGAGGCAGCCTGCTGCTCGGGAGTCGGAGGCTGCACGGGCGCGGACTGAACGACCTCGGGAGAAGCGGCAGCGCTTGTGAGCGCCGCGGGATCAATCCCCATCTCGGTCAGTTTGATCGATAGTTCCGCGACCCGGCTGTCGAACGCCAGGGATTGAGTGAGATAGTGGTCGCCGAGCCGCGTCAGGTCGGAGGTTTCAAACTCAGCGGTCGCCGCTCGAAGACGGTTCTCCAGATCCCGCAACTGGGCCTCGAGCGTTTGTTTTCGGGTGGTGAGAAGATTGACCTGCATCTCCCGAACACTCTTCGACTCCGCTCCGCCGAACAGTTCCTGGTACGCACGGATGACCTCCTGCACGGCCACGTGCGCGGCTCTCGCGTTCTCGTCCGAAAACTCGACAAAGATGAGTTCGGGGGTATCTCTGCCTGTTCGCACGCGGAGCTGGCCGCTGAACTTTTCCTCGTTGATCGCGTCCTGCGGTCGCCCGAGTTCCCGCCATGCCGCGCTGCTCATCGCTTTCCGCTGCACCCGGCTGTGCTTGAGCAGACTCGCCTGGGTATTGACGAAACTGGCGAACATGGGTTGAAGGGTGGATTCCTCGCTTTGGTACAGCAATCGGGGCATCACCGGCTGAACCCGGATCAAACCCTCGGCACGGAACTTGGGCTGCGGCAGGAGGTAGCCCGCCATGGCACCGCCCAGCGCGCCGATCACGCTGAGCAATATCGTGATGAAGTATCGCCCACGCAAGTGGCGGTGAGCCACGAGGAGGATGTTCGGTGGCCGGTGCTCTTCCTGGGTGCGCAGCCGATACCCGGGGACCGTCGCGCCGTCCGCATCGGAGTACACCGTCATCGGCCCCCCGGAACTCATCGACGCCTCCAATCCGGACTGCTGAGTACATCGAGTGCCGGCCCGATCGGCTCGAGCAGATTCTCGACCAGGGAACGCTCTTCCGCTTCGGGGCGACGCCGCGCGAAGGCCACCTGGACCTGCGCCGCACCGAAGGGACGGGAGGCGTACTCCGACCCTGCTTGACGGATCGCCGCCATATCGATCGGGAAGCCCTGGCCGGGCACGGCGAAGAAGTTGTACACGACAAGCGTCTTGTACTCGTCGTACCGGCGTTGATCAAACTCGTATCTCATCGCCTCGATCACGCGCCCCCCAAACGTGAGTCTGACTTTATCTCGGTCACGCTCGAACCAGCCCGTCCCCGGGTAACAGATGGGCGGGTAGTGGCCCGCCATATCCCTTGTATCGCGGCATTGAACGAGCATGACGCTCGCCTGCTCACCGGATGTGACGTTCGTGTAGCGCCTGCTCATCAGCGCGTTGGGACGCAGCAGTGTCTGTGCCGACACCGGGACAGGGATCTCCACACTCTCCCAAGTCTCGAACTTCGCGGGGATCGACCCGATCACTCGCGCCGCTTCGATGTGGAACTGCACCGCGTCGGCCGCGGAAGGTCGCCCGCCGGTTTCAATGTGCATGGCCATGATCACCAACGCGGCGAAGATCAACGGGAGTTGGCGGACGAGTGAGTTCATGCGCGATCGCGGCGGGTGTATGGACTACTGATACGACAGGTTGAACTTGGTGACCGGGATCTGTGCCCACCCCAGCACCGAATAGATACCACGCAACAACAGGAACGCCACCGGGAGCATGAGCCACCCGCTCACATCGTGGAAGGCATCCGCGACTCCTGTGGAGGCGTACCCGTACAGAAGCACCGTGGGGATGAGACGAACGATGTTGCAGGCCAGCGCCGCGATGGGGCTGAGAACCAGAACCAGGACCCGCGCGTAGGGCCGGAGTGGAAGACTGAAGGCAAAGGCGTACGAAACCAGGATGAGCGCGAGCACCATCCTCATGCCGTTGCACGCTTCGGCCACGGCGATATCGTGACCGTTCAGCGTGAGGAGGTTCATGGACCGCTCGACAGGCACGCCGAAGGATTCGAGGATGACCTGCGTCACCGTGGCGCTCGCGGTCTGGAGAGGGCCGGAAATGAAGTGCCGGATCGTGCCCGGAACCGGCACCGCAAAGATCCACACCACGAACGCGGGGAAAAGACGCAGCAGCGTGTTGACACCCAGGCCGGTCACCGCCACCCCGATGAGGACAATGATCGCGCCGGCGTGCCACGCCGATTGAATCGCGTGATAAAACCCGACATACGACGCGGCCCACCCCATCAGCATGATGATCACACCGAAGAGCGTGCCGCGCGGATGAAGGTGTCGCAGTCGGGCCCGCCGGACCCACGCCAGCCACAACGCGATGAACGGCACGAGGATGATGTGGCTCTGCTCCTCGTCCCGGCTGGCGATCGTGAGCAGGTCGCTCCACGTCGTCCGCATGCACCAGACCGCTCCGGCGAAGAGTGCCAGCCAGCCCACCAGGAGCGGGCGGCTGGTGAGCACCGAAGCCTCATCGGAGGGATGGCGGAGGGAATCGTCTTTCATGCCTTCTCCGGCAAGGCTACGAACTCGTCGAACACCGATGCACCCGCCGCGACAACCCCTCCCGGGCAGACCAAGGAGCGCACCACGACCGCGTTCTTCTTGACGATGCCGCCGGACAGAATTACCGAATCGTGAAGCCTCGCAGACGGATCCACCTGTGCACCTTCCTCGACCAAGTTGAATCTCAACCGCCAGTCCGCAGCGTGCGTGTCATCATGCGCTGCCCGATCCGGCGCTGTCGAACGCAGCAGCTCGATGTACTCATCCAGTGTACGGATGGTCATCGGCGGCGCGTGAGAAGTGGCGATGACCCGCACATCGCCGCCGCGGGCGATGGCCGGAAGGCCCTGCTCCTTCAGGTCGATGAACCCCTTGGCGGGGAGTGCCGCGAGCGAATCACAGCGAATCATGAAGATGCCTGTCGGTGTTCCGTCCAGTGTGGTGTGGACAACGGCGTCAGCGTCCGGCACCGCAAGGTCGTGGAGCAGCTCGCCGAACGAATGGAGAAGTATGGAGTGGCCCGGTGCGACAAGCACACGGCTCTGCAGCGGCAGACCGGCGACGATATCACGCAACGCGCCGCCAGTTCCACGCGGCTGCTCGGAATCCGGGCACACCCGGGTGTAAGGCCACGACCCGGTGTTCGCGGGAGCACCCTCGATCGAGTTGACCGCGAAGTACAGCGGCAGATCGGGCCTTTGCAGTTCGCGACGCAGTTCCTCGATCCTGTTGAGCCACAACGATCCGATGGTGCACCCGCCGTGAAAGGGGAGTTCCAGCCGCGGCCTCCCGGCCGCTCTGGAGAACTGGGAAAGTCGAACAGCCCCCACCAGCAGGACGACACCGCTGAGTTCCGCCGCGACAGGCGGATGTGACCGACGGTCTTCGTGGATCGCACGGTCAGGTGATGGAGAGGTTCGAGTCACAGCGTACTTCAAAAAGGTGCACAATCCACTATCGGACACGCCGGGGTTGAGTCTTACCCGACTTGCGGGCCAGCCCCTGAAAGGTCGAAGTGACCAGGAGCCTGACCGCGAAAGGAAGCCCATTCACAAGATATCTGCGGGCGAGTCGCCGCGGCTCCTGAACAAGTCGATGCACCCATTCAATACCCGTCCTTTGCATCCACACAGGTGCGCGATGCACCTCACCGGCAACGAAACTGAAGGTAATGCCCACACCGATGAACCACACATGAGGGAGTCGGTGTCTCACCCGCTCGATCAGCATCTCCTGCTTCGGACATCCCAGGGCGACCAGCACGATTCCCGCTCCCGACTCACCGACACGTTGAGCCATGGACTGTACGAGGGCATCTTCTCGCTCGAATCCCGGCGGTGGGCATTCGGTGCCCGCGATGACCAGAGCAGGGTGCAGTTCGCGCAGGCGTGCCGAGGTCTTATCGGCCGTCCCCGGATTGCCGCCGATCAGGTACAACGAAACCCCGGCATCGGCCGCACGAACCGCAAGCCTGTAGATCAAGTCTGAACCCGCCGCTCGTTCCGGCAAGGGCGTTCCCCGCAGTCTGCTCGCCCAGATGAGCGGCATGCCGTCAGCCAGTCGGAGGGTGGTCGCGTCGTACATCCGCCTGAAGGCGGGATCATGGGTCGCCCGCCTCAGGATGTCCAGATTGGGAGTGACGACCCACCCGCCGGCACCCGCCTTCGCGGCTTGAACGATCTGAACCGCCGCGTCGTCGAGTGTCAGGCTGTGGATCGGGACCCCGAGAAGTTCGATCGTTTCGATCATTCGCGGTGCAGCCTCAGGCCTTGACGATTCGAGCCCCAAGCCCGGCCAGCCCTCGCATCGCGTTGCGGGTATCCACGACAAGTTTCGTGTGAGTCGCGATGGCCCGGTAGTTGATGCAGTCGTGGTTGGTCACGATGATGACGCAGTCGAATGAGCCCAGCGATTCGGGCGCGAACGCGACGGACCGCATGTCGCGCTGGTGCCGACGCATGCGCGGGAACACGGGGACCAGCGGATCGTGGTACGACACGACCGCGCCTGTATCTTCGAGCAGATCGATGATCTCCGCCGCCGGAGTCTCGCGCACATCGTCGACGTTGGGCTTGTACGCAAGCCCCACCACCAGGATCCGGGAGTTCTTGACAGCCTTCCCATCGTCGTTCAGAGCCGCGGCGGCACGGTCCACGACGTAGTGCGGCATCCTGGTGTTGATTTCGCCCGCGAGTTCGATGAACCGCGTGTACTGACCAACCTCCCTGGCCTTCCAGGTCAGGTAGAACGGATCGATCGGGATGCAGTGCCCGCCCAACCCCGGGCCGGGATAAAAGGGCATGTACCCGAACGGTTTGGTGGCCGCGGCCTCGATGACCTCCCACACGTCGATGCCCATGGGCGTGAGCACCAGTTTGAGCTCATTGACAAGCGCGATGTTGATGGCGCGGAACGTGTTCTCGAGTATCTTCGCGGCTTCGGCCACCTCGGCCGACGAGACAGGAACGACGTGCTGGATGCCTCGCGCGTACATCGTCGCGGCGAGTTGCGTGGATTCGGCATCCAGGCCGCCGACGAGTTTGGGTGTCGTCCTGGTGTTATGTGATTTGCGGCCGGGGTCTTCCCGTTCGGGGCTAAACGCGACAAAGAAGTCCCTGCCGCACACGAGCGGTTCCGCGTCCTTGGCCCGGGCATCGAGCATGGCCGGCAGCATGTCGTCGCGGGTGGTGCCGGGGTACGTCGTGGACTCGAGCACGATGAGTTGCCCCCGTCGAAGCGTGCGCCCGATGTCGCGTGAAGAACGGATGACATACGACATGTCCGGCTCGTGATGTCGGCCGAGCGGGGTGGGAACACAGATGATGACGGCGTCGGGCTCGCCCAGACGGTCGAAATCCGTGGTCGCCGAAAAACGCGCGCTCTGCGAGAGTTCGGTGGTGATCTCCGAACCGAGGTGCTTCAGGTATGCCCGGCCGTGAGCGAGGGCATCGATTTTGTCGGGATCGATGTCGAATCCGAGCACACGAAAGCCGCTCGCGTGCAGCGTGTGGGCGAGCGGAAGCCCGACGTAACCCAGACCGATGATTCCGATCAGCGCTTCGCCTGAAGCAAAGCGTGATTTGAGTAGTTCGAAGGTGCTCATGGATGGTGTGGTAGGAGTGAGAGGATCAGACAGCGCCCGTCGCGGTGACCCGACGGCCGGAACCCCCTTCCGAGGGGGGCGCGTTGAACTCGGCGAGCGAGTTCGGATTCCAGAGATGAGATGATCGGGCCTCCGCGCGGGCGGCGGCACGTTTCTTCCCGAGAACAAGGCTTTCGAGTTGATACCTGCGCAGGAAACGTCGGAACTCGGCATCGCCGTACCGCGGGAGTCTCTTGATCATGCTCTCGAGGTATCCCCAATAGATGGCGAGACTTCCCACGAGCACGGGTTGCCTCGGGAGCCGGTAGACAACAGAAGCGGTCATGAAGACCAGTCCAGTCCCCATGAACCATTGGCCGAAGCCGTGACGCTTGCGGCCTTGCCAGATGTTGCCGTGGCTCGAGCCCATCGGCCGCAGGTGAATGAACTTCGCTTCCGGGATCGTGGTGCTGCCGATCTTCCATCCGAGCATCCGAGCGCGGTGACAATCGATGCCATCCCACATAACCTGGCGAACGAAACCACCTATCTGCTTGAAACACGCGACACGGTAGAACTTGCTCGCCCCGACGGTCACTTCATCACCGATGGCCTCGGGGATCAGTTCGCCGCTGAAATCTTCGGATGTGTTCGACGGCCCGGGGTAATAGGCCTTGCCGGACAGGCTTCCGAGGCGCGGATCGGCTTCCATCCGTTGCATCAACAACTCGAAGTACCGCCCGGGAAGGACGAGGTCAAGATCGAGCTTGCACACGTAGTCAAAGTCGTCGAGACTGATGGTTTCAAGCCCCGCGTAGAACGCCTCGATGACGCCCGGCCCGACACTCCGGGCGCCCCGATCAACCCGGCGGACCACCCTGATCCACCTGTGGTTCGCGGCATACTCGGCGAGAATAGCCGGTGTTGCGTCCGTGGAACCGTCGTCCACCACCACGACAAGCGAAGGCCGGACCGACTGCGCCACCAGGCTGTCGAGTGTTCGTCGCATATACTTCTCTTCGTTGCGACACGGGGCGATAATGACGTAACGTCGTGGTGTCATGCACTCTGGATCAGACCGGATTCATGGATCAGGCGTTGGTACCACGCGAGCGTTTCGCGCAGGCAAGGCTCCACTCCTTCGCTGGGTACATAGCCCAGGTTGCTGCGGGTTGAGGAGATGTCCGCCAGCGAGTGCCGAACATCCCCGCCGCGGGGAGGCAGAAACTCCGGGTTGTCAGGCACGCCGAGGATCGACGCCATCATCGCCGCAAGTTCGCGGATGGTAATGCTCCGGCCAAGCCCGACATTGAACACATCGCCGCGGGCCGGGCCGCTCCATCGGGCGGCGCACAGCAAGCACTGAACGACATCCGCGACGGGAACAAAGTCGCGCGTTTGACCGCCGTCTCCGAAGATTTTGATGCGGCGGCCGCGCAGCATGCCCTCCGCGAACGCCGCGATCGCTGCCGCGTACGCGGAATCGGCGGTCTGACGGGGGCCGAACACATTGAAAAAACGAAGACTCACCGCCTCCAGCCCGTGACAATGACTCCACACCCGAAGCAGATGCTCGCCCGCGGCCTTGCTCTGCGCGTAGACCGAGCAGGGCATGATCGGCTGATCTTCAGTCTTCGGCACTACCTCGCTGTCGCCGTACACGGCCGCGGATGAGGCGAAGACGATTCGGCGGACACCCGCCCGCCGGCAAGCGTCCAGCACCCGCAAGGTACCGGTGGTATTCGTCTCATGGCAGGCCATCGGTTCGTTCACCGATCCCGGAGCGGACACGTACGCCGCGAGGTGGAAGACCAAGTCGGCGCCCGCACAACCCGCATCAAGAGCGGCATCATCACATACCGAGCCGTTCACGAACTCGATCCGCGACCGCACACTCCTGAGATTGGCCTCTCGCCCCGTGCTCAAGTTGTCGAGAACGCGCACATGAACGCCCTGAGCGACGAGTGCGCCCACGAGGTGAGAGCCGATAAAGCCCGCTCCGCCCGTGACGCACGCGCGATTCAAGATTTGTTGGTGGCCATGTATCATCGTTCGGGCTTAGTTCCTTCGCGGCAACAAGCCGCTTTCTGCGCCACTAGGAGAGTCGCGGTCTGTCCGCCTCGTACACCATGTCGTCCGGCCCCGGTGCGCACTTGAGCCGACGCCCAGTCACCTCATCCGGGGCAATCCCTCTCTCCCCGAATATCACCATTGTTAGGTGACCTGCGACAACAATGAAACACCTCATGAACTCGGGCGACACTGTGCCGTGTTTCCCCGGCACATGCGACCGCGTGCATATCGATTGTCCACCCGATCCGCGCGAAGGTTTCGATCGAGTCAATCGATTCGGATACCTCAGAAAAGCACTACGCTCGGGTGTCCGCTCCCTCATGCTTCTCAGTCCTCTTAGAGGCGATGACAGCCCGATCCTGGATCGAGTGATCCTGTCGAGCTCCCCTCTTGAGGTAACGTGCGAACAGCGACTCCATGCCCTCCGCCGTCTGTTCGATGTGGTAGTCGCCGAGCACACGCCGTCGCCCGTTCGCGCCGTGCATGCGGCAAAGCCGCACATCATCCGCGTACTTTCTGATCGCCGTTGCCAAAGACGATCCGGACCCGGCATCCACCAGAAAACCGCTGATCCCCTCTTCAACCAGTTCGGGCACTCCGCCGACCCGTGTGGCGACAACGCCCAGTTCCTTGGCCATGGCCTCCATCAGCACGACAGGCACGCCCTCCATAAAACTGCTGATGACCATCACATCCGCGCGATCGTAATACGCCCCGATCCTGTCCTGATCGACAGCACCCGCCAGGTGCACACGATCTCCGAGGTGGAGGTCTCCGATCCGGGCTTCCAATCGTGCACGCATCGGCCCCTCGCCCACCATCTCCAACTCAAACGCGACGCCGTCGCGCTTGAGTCGTCCGCAGGCATCCAGAAGAACGTCGTAGCCCTTGATCGGGTGAAGCCGTCCGACGGTGAGCAGCCGAAGAGGCCCGGTGCGATTGATCGGTCGAGATGGATAGGCGGCCGGATCTATCCCGCAGTGAACAACATGGAAGCGATCCCAAACATCGGGATCCGTCCAGGCCATGACCTGAGCGCGACAGAACTCCGAAATGCACCTTACGAACTCCGCCGACTCCGCCTTCTGTCGAAGCGTCCAGGAATCGACGTGAAAAAACTCGGCCGATCCGTGGATCGACAGGCTGTACGACAATCGACCGTCATACTCACATGCCATCATCGCAATCGCCGCGCTGTTGTTGGCCATATGGACGTGGACGTGACGGATCCCCTCTTTGGCCAGTTGCCGCGAGAGCCGGACGCCCTGCACGACATACGCCGCGTGACGCAGTCGCGAGCCCAGGCCCGGAGGTGACAAGCGCTGTGACGCCACCAACGCCCGGCACAACCCGACCGGGTTGCGGACGGCGCCGAGCAGAAAATCACGGAGCACGACGGCGTGACTCTCCCGGACGACGATGGTTTCACCGGCCGCCGATTCGTGCATCGCGCCGAGTTGGCCGAGTCGGTTCGCCCTCCGGACAGAGAACGTTCGGATCGATGCGCCGCGTCGCCGCAGAAAACGAACCTCACGCTCGATGAACGTGTGCGACAGGCTGGGATATTCCGAGTTGAGATAGGCGATGGTCATGCACGCCGCCCCAGGAGAGCGCACCAGGCGCACTGCGTCTCGAGACCCACCTCGGTTCGCCGACTCCAGCGCTTGAGTCGCGCCGGGTTCACATCGATTCGGCGCGTCCTCATCACGTCCGCTCCGCGCTCATGCCATCCTTCTTGGGTGCACAACCCGTAACGGAGCCCTGCCTCCGCCGCCGCGGCCGTGACCGCTTCGTCACAGTCACCGTTGGGGTACGCGATGCCGCGGGGTTCCACGCCGTGGTCGCGAAGTGTCTCGACCGATCCGACCACTTCATCACGGAGTTCGGTCGTCGAGAGGTGCGTGAGGATCGGATGGGTCCGGGAATGGCTGCCGATCTCATGCCCTCGCCGCCGAAGGTCGTTCACATCGGCCCAGTCCATCGGCATGTCTCTCTCCGATGAGACCCAGTCGGAAGGCTCTGCCAGTTTCGACAGTTCCTCGTCACGCTCGGCACGCGGCATGCGCTTGAGTTCGGACATCCTGTTCGCCAACGAGCGGCGTTCGCCGGCGGAGCGCCCTCGGTGCCAAAGCAACGCGGCAACATCAAACCACAATCGCCTGCGGCTGCCAATGAACTCGGTGGTTACAAAGAACGAACCCGGAACCCCGAGTCTGTCCAGCACCGGCGCCGCGAAGAGGTAGTTGTCTCTGTACCCGTCATCGAAGGTCACTGCCGCGCGAGGACGTCCCCCACGGCTAACTCCACAGACGGCATCGAAAGCGGTACACACTTCGTAACGTCGGCAGAGCCAGGTCATCTGGCGTTCAAAGTCCGTGAGGTCGACAATCAGGGACTTGAGGGGCCAGTCCGGAGGAGCCCCGCCGGGAAGAACTCTGTGGTACATGAACAGAATCGAAGCGCCACGGGTAACCGCGAATCTCTCCACCCCGGCCAAGCGCAGAGCGCAACCCATACCCCGCGCGACGATCTGTTTGATGGGATTAGACATCAACGTTTGTATTCAATAAGCCTCGTCCGGCGTCCAAAGGTACGGTTGAAAGCGTACTGACACACACCCAGCGCCTCGGGGAACTTCGCCATCGTGCAGAACAAGGCGTACACGACCGCGTCCGCGGAGCGTGTTCCCCGTTGAAGTCTGTTCCGGGCAGCCCGGCAGAGCGTGAACAGGTACATACAGAGTCCGGCACCGACTCCCAGCAAGGCCCACGGGGTCACGAGCGCCATACAGGCCGATGCCGCGATCACGATCGGAAGCACGATACCCCAGGCGATGACTCGTGCTGTTTCCCTTGCTCGAAAATATGAAGATCGATGGAGCCAGAAACATTCGGCGTACGCGTGCCCTCCCCTGCGGGCGCGGCGGAACCACTGTCCGAACCTGGTCATCGCCGCATCGTGCATCGCCATCGGCGCATCCAATCGGACAAGCCGCATGCCGAGTCTTCTGAGCCGAAAGCCCAGTTCAGGTTCCTCACCGGCGATCATCTCCTCGCGAAAACAGCCCGATTTCATGAGAGCATCCACGGAGTACAGCGCGATGCCCCCGCACGCGGCCACAGTTCCGGAGGGTCCGTCCCATTCCATCTGACAGAGACGGTTGTAGATGCTGGTGTCCGGCGATCGCTCCTCCAGCCGGCCGCACACCCCGGCAATTCCCGGGTCGGATTCCATCATCCCGCACGCGAAGGTGATCCACTCAGGCCTGATTTCACAGTCCCCGTCGACAAACTGGACATACTTCACGCCGGGCACGAGAGACCGAAGCCTGGCCAACCCGGCGTTCCTCGCTCGGGCCGCGGTGAAGGGTCGCGAGAGATCAAGTGGAACGATGTCCGCACCCAGTTCCATCGCCTTCTGAACACTGCCGTCCGTGCTTCCGGAATCAACATACACGACACGACCCGAATCGCGCACACTCACGAGACACCGGACAAGGCGTTCGCCCTCGTTCCTACCGATTACCACGATGCCGACCTGTTCGCTCAACTCTGAAGCTCCGCCCGGCCACGACCCGTGTCTTTCTGACGCGCCGGCGCGTCGTGCGTCGCGAGCCGGTGACGCTCACTATCGGATAACCGATCCGTCAATGTCACATCACGGACACACCGAGCCGCCTTCCGAGATGCTCTTGTCCGCATGTTCCAACCTTGTAACTGCTTCGCCCGAGTAATTCCGCTTACCCGTTCCGCGGCTGGGGTTGTTTATCTCGTCTTTGTGTACACCACGAATTCACCCCCACCATCGGGTCGGAATCTCTGCAGACCGACGAGGCCGCCCGCTCCCAGGAGGTAGATCGGGTTGACCATGGCGTTCAAGAGATTGTCGAGGGTGTACAAAATGAGTACCGCGGCCATCACGGTGGCCCCGGCGTACCGTGATCCGACGATGTCACGCGGTGAGTGCCTCGCCAGGTACAGTGCCGGAGGCATCAACAGACTGGCGAGCATCGCCGCCAGACCCAGCGCACCAAACTTGCCCAGCGCGATGAGCCAGAGCCCATCGGGGATGAACGCGCCGAACTCATCCTTTCCAGCGACCATGAGTGATTCGAGGCGGCCTCGCCCGAAGAGAACACCGCCCTGGACCCACTTCCAAAGTGCATCCTCACTGTTCAGCCGGAACTCGAAACTGTGGATGCGTTTTTCAGCAACAATCGCCGCTACATCCCGGAGTTCCTGAGCATGCCACCCGCCGACGGTTCGAAGCACGGTGTACGCGGGTGCGATGAGGAGAAGCCCCGCGAGAATAATCCGCGTGCCCAGCGCTCGGCTCAAGAACAGCACCGCCGTACCCATCAGCATCAGCAGCAGCGCGTACGACGATCGGCACGCCGCGGCCACGGCGAACAACCCGCCCGCCAGGATCCATACAGGGATCCCTCGAAGCATGCGGAGCCCGCCCGCGTGCCAGAGCCACACGCCGCAACACGCGGCGGTCCCCATGAACATCGCTACCGCCAATCCGTGCTGCATGAACACCGTGGGTCTCCAGCCGTCACCCCGCTTTGACTGAGCGAAAACGTGCTGGTGGAACCCGTACACCCACGAATGCAGTTGGGGGCTCATTCTCGCCTCGAAGAGAACCAGCGGAGCGTAGAGGAGCCCCCCGATAAACACGCCCAGCGCGAGTTCACGCAGTCCTTCGGCATCGGCAAAGTACAGCCGCCCGATCACGTACGGCATGCCCCACGAAACAAACTGATGAAGCGATGCCGATAAACCGTCGTACACGCCGTACCCGTTGCTGATCGAGGAAGGCAATGGTGCGAGGATCCACGCCAACATCCCTAGGTCAGCGAGTCCCCATCGCACCGCGGTGAGGCGGGTGGGATCGAAGAGCAGCACCCCTGCAAAGACGCTCACACAGGTGATCGACATCTTGGTGATGTCCGGCACTCCCGGCAGCGCGTACGAAGCCATCGGCAGGAACATCCATGCGCCGAGCATGCCCACCAGCACCGCCCTGCGTGCGGGGATCGTCAGGAACAGGACCAGCACGATCAGCGGCCAGCCGAAGATTGCAACTGGAACGAGGAGACTCACCTTGATTTGAGTTGATGATTGACTCGGAGCGCCGCCCACAGACCAACCACCGCCAAGATCGGCAGACCGACGATCCCCGCTGTCATCCAGTCAGGCACCGTAGGCCACCGCTGTCCGATGAGGCGGATCATCAGGTAGTTCAAGACAACCAATCCCACCAGCAGTGCGGAATACTTGAAGTCCTGGACATGGATCGGCAGCCCGTTCCGACTCAGCGCCACCTGAACGACCAGAAGACCGACCGCGTTCCCCACACCCACACCCGCCACGAACCCGGGCACATCGAACAAGGAGTAACCGACGGTGCAGAACACGATGGTGGCGATCAGATTCAACGCACCGCTGACCGCCAGCGCTCGGCTGTTGCCCAGGGAAAGCAGCGCCCGATCGGCGGTCGCCTGCAACAGGGCGATCCACACACACCCGGCCGCGATCGGGGCCATCCATTCCGCCGCGGCGTATCGGGCATCGTAGAGGTACCTGAAAAACCACGGCCCCGCCAGGATCACGCCCAGCGTGGCCACCAGCAACCCCGACAGCAAGACCGACCTCGCACGAAGCAGACGTTCGTGCAGCCCGTCCCGGTTTGTTCTCGCCACCGAGGAGAGCGCGGCAAAGAGCACGGACTCGGTCAGTCGGGTGCCGATCTCCTGCGGGATTCCCGCGAGAGTCAGCGCCACGCTGTACACCCCGAGGACTTCGAGGGAAGTCATTCGGCCGAGGATCATCCGGTCGATCTGCGTCGCGAAGAACGTGATGGCGGTGCTGACAAAGACCCACTTGCCGAAACGGACCAACTCTCGAACAGCCGACCTATCCCACGCGAACCTGTTTCGACCGTGACCGAGCCATGTGTGCGTTCCCGCCACGTACACAACTCGGCTGAAGAGCATACCAATAAGGATGGCCCACACCGTGGGATTCAGGATGGCCCACCCCGCGGTGATCACGGTCTGCACGACCCGCTCGAACAGATTGAGCAGCGTCAGCCGACCAAGACGGAGTTCACGGTTGAGAGTGAACTGCGAAGTCGCTCCGAATCCACCGATAATCAATGAGAGCGACGAAACCGGAACGACCCAAAGCAACCTGTCGTCGTCGTAGATCTTCGCCATGGGCCACGCGGCCAGACACGCGAAAAGGAAGAGGATGACGCCCCGGATGATCTGGATCGTCCAGGCCGTGTTCAAGAACGCAGGGTCGTTGCCGCGCTCGCTGCGGACAATGCTGAGCCCGATCCCGATATCAGAGAACATCTTCAGCCCCTGGGCCAGCACCGCGGCCAGGGACATGAGCGCGAACGCCGCCGGGAACAGAAGGTGCGCGAGCAGCAGGTTTGTTCCGAACCGCAGGAGAATGCCGATCCCGAACGCACCGAGTGTCCAGAGCGTGCCGCTGACGGCCCGCTGCCTGACCGAGGATGACGAACCTATCGGTTTGCATTCTGCTTCCGGGCGCGATATTCCGGGCAGGTCATCCGAGGATCCGCTCGGCACCATGGAGTTGGGCTCGCTCATGCACGTCCCGCTACCGCGTACGCGCGCATCGCCTGCACAGCCATCGCGTCCAGACTGAACTCCCTGATGGCCCGCTCCCGGGCCGATTTCCCCAACTCGGCGCGCACATCCTTGTCCCGGATCACGGTGCGCAACGCGTCGACGAGTCCACCGAGATCTCGGGGTGATATCAGCACGCCGCACCGTCCCTGGTCGAGCGCGTATCCCGTTTCCCCGACATCCGTGGCCACCACGGCCAGCCCCGCCATCATCTGCTCGAGCAGGGACATGCTCAACCCCTCGGTGTGAGACGTCTGGACACCCACATCCGAAGTCGCGACCAGTGTTCGTGTGTCCTTGATCCAACCCGGCAACAGGACCACATCGGTCAGGCGGAGCTCGTGGATCAACGCCACCACGCGGTCATACAACCATTGATGCCGGGGTAATGGCGCGCCGGCAAGAATCAGTCGGAAGGCAAGCCCCTCATCGCGGAGCGCCGCCGCCGCCCGCACAAGCAGTTCCGGATCCTTGTCCGGCACGAATCTCGCCATCCAGAGAAGCACGGGCACCGGGGAATCACCCGAACGCTCGGGGGTCACCGGCACTCCGTTGTAGAACACGCCGACCGAACGACCGCCGCCCCAAGCCGATTCGAGCTTGCTCGCCACGATCGAGGACGATCCGAAGACCGCCGCGCATCGATCGAGCGATCTGCGTGAAGCCCACCGTTTCAGCCCGCGACCGCCGAGCACGCTCCCGGAGTCGTGCCACGTAAAAGCCACCTTCACCCGGCTCAGTCCGAGCAGTGCCGCAGTTACCAGAAGCAGAGACGACGAGCCGTGAACATGCACAATGTTGATCTTCTCGGTTCGTACCAGCCGCCTCAAGCGCCACGCGGCCCGGGCGGATGCGAAGAAACCGCCCGCGCCCAGCGACCGAGTCACAATTCCGGTGCGTTCCTCATTCGCAAAGCCCCCGAGGGATCGCAGGGCGATCGCGATCGACCGGCACCCATGGGCGCGGAGCGCCTCGGCGAGATTGAGCGCTGCGCGTTGCGCCCCTCCACCGTCAAACGACCCGATGACCTGCGCGACCGTGATCGTCGGCGCGGCGTTCGGGGGCACCGTGGATTCACCGGGGAACAAACTCAACTCCGGGCCTTCCGCTGAGGCTGTGCTCGTAGATACCGCGGATCTTGTGGTACGGTCCTTCAAAGATAAACGTGGGACGCCCGAGCATGACCGAAAGAATGCCCACGTGAAGACGGGTTGTAAAGACCGCGGCCGACCCGCCGATGTGAGCGCAGAACTCGTCGAAGGTGCACACGTTGACGTTCGACATATCACCCACGACGCGCGGCAGTTGAACATGCTGCGGACAACGCTCCCCGAGCAGGAGTTCGCAGCGCTCCCGGAACGGGGTGATCTTTCGTGAGCGTGCCGCCTTGACAAATGGGTACAGCAGTTTCTTTAAAGGCTCCGGCAACCTCTTGCGGAGTTTCGCGCCCATGCCTCCGGATCGACTCGTGAACGTGGCGGCATCGTGCTCGACATCGGTCCGTTCAACAAACAGTACATGCCTCAGCGCCATCGCCCTGAGCCGCGACACCAGATCGCCACCCTCCAACTCGAAGGCCATATCCCGGTCCAACTCCACACGGCAGCATGAAGGGAGTCGGTGCTGCTCCAGGAGGTGTTGGTAGCTGTACGCCTCGCGGCAGAACAGCGTTAATGGAGCGCTTCTCTCGCCGATCTCTTCCGCGAACGGCTTCGTCGGGTAGTAGTACGTGGAAGGAAGCACACACATCGGCACTCCCGGGAACCCGGTCGAACACTGTCGGAAAATCCTCGGGATGTGGTAGGCCCGTTCCAGCATGCCGCCGTTGCCGCCGATGACGATGAGATCCGCGTCCTCGCCGCGATCAACGCGCCTGATCCCGAGATCCCTGTACACGATGTCCGTGCCGAGCACCATCAGTCTGTCGCCGTTGTTCCCCACCAGTTTGCCCTGCAGGTCCACCAGGGGCGGGTGAAAGATCTTCCCGCCGCGGTACTGCTCGAGAAACGCACGAACACGCGAGGTCGAACCGGTACTTGAAGGGACTCCATCCGGCGTTTGTGTCTTGTGCTGCGTCATGCGTATTGCTTCGTGTTGTGCGGGTCTGGGTCTTGCTCGCGGTGCGGGGCTTGACGGTCCTCGCCGCGCACTTCAAGCGGCGATGCCAAGGCGGCGTGCTCCGCGCCGAACCTGTGCGTGCAATCCCCAAACCACCGCGGCGAACGATGGCGCGGAATGCGAACCGTCGGCCTTCGTCACGGTGTTTTGGTGCACGTGATTTCTTCGGAGCGCGAAGAGGTCGGTCGATGGCTCATTCAGGCCCGCCTTGGTGGTGCACGCGTACGCATACCCCGCTTCGCGAACCGCCGCCGACACCCGCTGATCGGATGAACCGTTGGGGTAGCAGAATCCCGGGATCGGGCAACCGAGCACGCGGCGGAGTTCGTCCCCGGACTCGCGCAACTCGCTGGGGAGCACCCCATCATCCACCGTTGTAAGTATCGGGTGCGACACGGAATGAGATCCGATTTCGTGGCCTCCGGCCGCCAACGATCGTGCCTCACCGACGGTCATCGGCCTGTTGAGGTCGGTCCACTCGGCTGCGCCGAGCACCCGCTCGACACGACGTAGAACCTCGACCCGTTCCCCTTCCGGCTCGTCCTTGAGAAGACTCATCCAATCCGAAAAACTCCCGGGTTTCCTGACCGATTTCCTGTCGGCGGAACCGGCCAGCACTTCCGCGCACACGACGGGATCTTGAGCCCAGAAAGACGCCGCGCGATCAAACCACAGCATCGCTCCCCGGAGCACGAACCCGGTGGTGATGTAGAATGTGCCCCGCATGCGATGCGCATCCAGCAGGGGGGCGGCGATGGCCGCGTTATCCCAGTAGCCGTCGTCGAAGGTCACGCACACAATCGGGCGGCCTTTGCTCGTCGCTCGCCCTCCCATCGTCTCCAACGCCTCCGAAACAGGCACGACCCGCGCGTGCTCCGATAGCCACTGCAACTGCGCCCCGAAGACATCCGGCGTTACCGACAAACCGTGAAGGTATCTGTCACCCAGTTCTCGCGGCAGCACGCGGTGATACATCAGGATGGTCACTCCGCGCCTTGCCCGACGCTCCAGGAGTCGTGATAGACCAGTGATCCACGCGGTGCGATAGATGAAGTCCCGAACTCGCCCGGTTCTCGCGCTCATCAATCCACCGTCTCGGCCTGGACGGCCGTCTCCATATCCGGCGACCAAACAACGCGGCCGTCGGGTTCGATGATCGGCTTTGAGTCCCCGAACGCTGCGAGAAAGCGCCGAAAGGAACGGACGTACTGATGTGTTTCTTCTCGAACCCGACCGAACAGCGCGTGCTCCATCATGTTCAGTTCGGTCTGGAGCACGTTCGCGCATGTGATGTGCACATGGCCGAAGTCCGCCGGCAGACGATCGACCTCGAGGACCGCGCTTCTCGCTCCATCCATGGCGGCCACGACCTCGGCGAGCCGACCGGAGCGTCCGCTCAGTTCCTCAAGATACCACAGGTAATGGAGCCGCCACGCGACTTTGAGCGGGGCTTTCTTCAGAAATCGCAGATAGGTGCTGCACAAGTTCATGACATGGCAGAACGATCCTTGATCAAACCCGGTCGTCAGACCCCGCAGCGGGGTCCGGAACTGCAGCCAGGCGAATGGATCCAGGTTGAAACGCCGCCCGTTGTGCATCGCGACTCGATGGAAGCAGTCGATCGGACGCCAGTTCGCACGGAGCCACTCCACATCCACGCCCAGGGTCCACGTGCCGATCTGCAGGTCCCGATCCGTCAGACCGTCAAAGTGCGTGAGTTCATGACCCGAAAACTTCCAGTTGTTCGCCCGCATCGCGCCCACGATCGACGTGAAGTGATCCGGTCGGAGCGGGTAGAGGTCGAAGTCGTGGAGCACGGCGTGGCGGGTCCGGCATCGCCCGATCGCCAGGGTGGTGTTCATCGAGTTGTAGAACGTCGAGACGTGCACTTTCTCGATGAGCCGCCCGGCCAGGCCGGTGTAGGAATGAAAGACCAGCGGCAGTCCCGTGTCCATGGCCCGCGCCCGGTCGGCGATCTCGTCCATCTCAGGGCGGCCGACCCGATCGAACACAACGTGCACATCGCGCAACTGCGCCGTGTCCGTCCGGGCGACAAAGCGGAGATTCACGGGCAGAAGATGCCGCAGATCCCAGGGAACCCCGATGATGATGGAGAATCCTTCATCCGGCCTGCTCAACGGGGACCAGCGGAGCAGCCGCCCCAGCACCAGCTTCACCGCCTCACGGCCGTAGCGTTGTCTGAAAGGATGCTCGGCCATCAATGCACCTTGCTCTCGGCGTTTGCTCGAAACTTCTGCACGGATCCGTTGGAACTGCTTGGAGTTCCCCTGCTTTCCAGACTCGAATAGGGATCAGCAACTCGAAACGGTCCGACTGCCGCTCCCCGGTGGTGCTGCACTCCTCGGGATGGCTCGTCCGATCACTTCCAATGACACGACCTGATCGGGGCGCGACTTACGACCAAGTCCTGGTTCTCCCTGGACTGACGCAATGACGACGGTTAGTCGCGCTGGCACAGGAAATGTGCGTCCTCTCAGCATCAGTTCCGGACGACGAACCCCGCACGGATGTACCCCGCCGCGGATGGAGCGCTGTACTCGCTTCTCCACGCGCCTCTGCGCTGTCGACGTGCCTGTTCGAGGAAGCTCTCGGTCGCGGCACCGCCTCCGATCGAGGCGTGATACATCGCCAAGGTGCGGTCGGGATCGACGTACATGACGCGGTTGTAGGTCGATCCGGTATCCTGCGTCGAAGTCAGCCATGATTCAAGCGAGACGGAACGGCCGCCGTACTGAAGGCGCTGCCCATCGGGCAGGCTGCTGAAGTACGTGTTGTGCCGGAAGGTAATCTGTTCGGGTAGGCTCGAGAACGCGAGCACCATCGCGGGCCGACCGCTGCCGGAGCCGTTGGGCACCTGGATGTCGTTGCCCTCGAAGACGTTGCCATCCAAGCCGGAGAACGCCGACGGTGACGGAGGGGTTGTGAACGGGCCTGTCATCTGCACCGGACCTCGCCAGTTGTAGAAAATGTTCTGACGGATGGACAGATTGTTGTACCCGACTCCCGAACCGTAACTCGCGCCCATGCAATAGAGAGGCATCGCGTTGACATCGCTCAACGCGGCGTTGTTGGCCACGATGTTCCCTTCTATGACCGCGCCCTGTGTCCCGATGTTCAGGCAGTAGATGCCCTGCCCGCGCGGTGTGGAGGAGTTGATGTCAACCCCTTCGAGCACGATGTTGTTGCGGATCGCCCCGGTGATACCGTGCGTGTGTGTGTGCGGAGAAGGATCACCCCCGCCGAGTTGCATGGAGATGGGGTTGAGCGCGAAGACATTTCCCTCGATCACGCCGCCGCTGCGCAACTGAAGCCCGTGCGATGATGCGCGGCTGATGATGTTGTTGCGGATGACGGTACGCCCCGTGTTCCCGCTGCTGATGTACAGGTCGTGGTTGAAGACCGTCGCGTCGGATCGGGTCGGCGTTCGCCATCCGTTCCGATCGATCAGGCACTCCTCGATCAGAAGACCGTCCACGAAGTCGATGAACGCCCCCTGCGAGTGCGCGGAACCGTTCGGGAACGCGTCCGCGATAATGGTCCGGCGGATCGTCACGTTCTCGACGCGGTTGGTGCCACCCACATTGCCCTGGATGTTCATGTTGTCCTTGAACTGCTCTACGTAGCAGTCCTCGATGAGAACATTCGTCAATCGGGAGGCCCCGCAGATGATGTGGAATCCCGAGTTGCTGTTGCCCGAATCGCCCGCCTTGATGTGCAATCCCACGATCGCGATATTGCCGGGCGCCCCGCTGCCGACATACACCCCGGCCTGGTTCGAAGGCGGGATCACAACGGGACGGTCGCCTTCGCCGTAGGCCCCGTACAACATCGGCTCACTCGCCGAGCGTCCCCCCTTCGCGGTTCGGATGTAATCGTTGAACGTGTCGCCGCGCTTGAGCAGGATCCAGTCGGGATAGTTGTTGCGGACCAGGTCTCTGGCCCTCAGGAGCGTGCGGACCGGCGCGGCCTCGGACAGACCGTTGTTGGAATCGTTGCCCGTGGAACTGCTGACATGGATCACGATGGTGTCCGCGCTGCGCGGGAACTGCGTCCATCCGCCCGAGGCGCTGACCGTCACCCACCCCGTGAACGCCGAAGCACCCGCCGCGTTCACGGCCGCGACACGGTATTGGAACGTGCCGGATCCGGGCGAATCGACCAGTCGCGTCGCGTTCGCCGGCGCGGAGAGCACCGATGTGGAACCCCACGTTCCATCGACGATCCGTGCCTGGCGCTCGATCGTGAACCCGGTCTCGTTCGTAGCGTTGTCCGCCCATGTCAGCGTGATATCACGTTCATTGCCCTCATCGCGTCCGTCCAGCCCGGATGGCGGCGAGGGGGCCACATCGCGCACGATGACCGACTGCCAGGGCGTGAAGGGCGACGGCAGCGTGCCGTTGCGGGCACAGATTCGGTATCGGTGAGTGCCGACACCGGGATTATCCGTGCCGCGGGTGATGTTGGCGGAGGCCGCGAGGAGGGTTGTCGGCCCCCACACACCGGGAGAGGTCTGGGTCTGCCGTTCCAGACGGAAATCCGTTTCATTGTTGGAGTTGTCTTCCCACGTCAGGGTGACATCACGTCCATTGCCCGCATCTACGGCCTTGAGTGATGTCGGCGCAGTCGGCGGTACCGCGACGATCGTGACCACTTTCCAGTCCGTATAGATGGATGCGAGCGTCCCGTTGCGGGAGGCGATCCGGTACTGGTGCGTGCCCGATCCGGCTGCATCGATGAACTGAGTCGCGTTCTCCGCTGCGGAAAGCACCGTCGTCGAGCCCCAGATGCCGCCCGCATTCTGCGTCTGACGCTCGATCTGGAACGCCGTCTCATTGCTTGAAGTGTCCGTCCAGGTAAGATTCGCATCACGCCCGTTGCCGGCATCCACGACCGCGAAGTTCGAGGGGGTCGAGGGTGCAACAGGAAGGATCGAAGTTGCCAACCACGACGTGAAGACGGAGAGCACAGCACCGTTGCTCGCGGCGATGCGATATTGGTGTGTCCCGACTCCGGCGGCATCGATCAAGCCGGTGGCGTTGGCCGCCGCGCTGAGAATACTCGGGGTCCCCCACGCCCCATCGGCACCCCGCGTCTGGCGTTCGATCCGGAACTCTGTCTGGTTGCCCGGGATACCCGACCACGACAGGCTGACATCGCGACCGTTACCGATATCACTGACCGTGAAGTTCGTCGGTGGCGATGGAGCCACGGGAACAACAGGCACGGACTGCCACGTCGTGAATATGGATACAAGCGTTCCGATCCTCGCGGCGATGCGGTACTGGTGTGTCCCGACTCCGGGGGAATCGATCAACCCGCTCGCATTGGCCGCGGCTGTTCGTGCCGTCAGCCCGCCCCACAGCCCGTCACCGCCCCGGGTCTGGCGTTCGATCAGGAACTCCGTGTCATCGCCGGAGGTATTCGTCCATGCCAGGCTGACATCGCGGCCATTCCCGACATCGCTGACCGTGAACTGCGTCGGTGGTGTCGGAGCCACCGGAAGCACCGGAACCGTCTGCCAGGATGCGAAGGTCGAGAGCACCGCTCCATTCCTGGCGGCGATTCGGTACTGATGGGTCCCGATACCCGGCGAATCGATCCATCGCGTGGAGTTGGGCGCAGCCGTGAGCGTCGCCGAAGCATCCCACGCTCCCCCGGAACCGCGTGTCTGGCGCTCGATCAGGAAGTCCGTTTCGTTGGTCGAGTTGTCGACCCACGAGAGCTCGACATCCCGACCGTTTCCGGCGTCCAAGCCCGCGAATGCTGACGGACTTTCAGGGACATTGGGTCGAACCGCAACCTGATTCCATGAGGTAAAGTCTGAAACCAGCCCTCCACGGAATGCGGCGATCCGATACTCATGCAAGCCCAGGCCCGGACGGTCGACCATCCGTGTGGTCCCAGCGCCCGAGAGAAGGACGAAAGGCTCAGCCCAGCTGCCGCCGGCCTGCTGTGAACGGCGCTGAACTTGGAATCCGTCCACCGTCTCGGTGCTCTCACTCCAGGAGAGACGAACTTCAAGTTCATTCCCCGCGTCAATCACCGCCAGGTGCATCGGCATCGCGGGCGCCCGGGATGGAGGCGGCGTTTCAACAGGAGGTTCGTCGATCGGCGGTTGCGGTGGATCGGTCGGGGGTGCCGGATTCCCCGGCGGTGCCGGCGGATTCGGAGGCGTGGGCGGGTTGTTCGGCGGATCGGTCGGGTCGCCCGGGTTCGGAGGTGTCGGCGGTGATCCCGGTTGATCCGGAGGCGCGCTCTGCCCCGTCGAAATTTCAAGCCTCAGCCAGTTCGTGAACGCGGAGATCGCATCGTCCCGCACCGAGGCGATGCGATACTCGTGCACGCCGAATCCCGGGGCATCGATATACCGAATCCGCTCCGATTCCACATCGATGGACGCCCCCTGAACCCACAAGCCCGATGACGCGAGGCTACGGCGCTGGATCTGCACGCCCGTGGCCCCGTTCTTGGGTGCCTGCCAGTGCAGAACGGCATCGGTACCTTCGACATTCAGCGTGAACCCGATCGGCGGCCCCAGGATGTTCAAGACCCTCTGTCCGCTGTCTCGTCCAACCACTTTGACCGCCCGACGACCGCCCAGTATCGGACCGTGTCCCGGACCTACGCCCGGAGCCCGACGAACAACGACACCCATTCGCCCGGTCGAGTATGGCTCTTCCTGAACGGCCATGACCGCGGGCACAACTTCGGTGGATGTCGCTCCGTCAGCACCGTGCAGAGCCGACACCATCGGGACAAGACTCCGCGTCACAAAGGACTGAACTTCCTCGGTCCGCTCGGAGGAGTGCAAGACATCCCAGAACGCGACGCCCGCCGCGCCGACATTCCGCGAGCCTTCGAGGGATTGCCGCAGGTTGGTGATGTTGAGTAGTTTATCGCCGTACTGCTTGTTGGTTCTCGGATAGCGAAGCCATACTACAGGAACGACGGGCTTCCCTTTGGCGGCATTCATCGCACGAACAATGATGTGCTCGATCGATGCCAGATTTTCCTCGGGCGAGTTCTCGGTCGGCTCTCGATCCTGCTCCGGCTCGGCGATTGTGAACTGGAGTGGACACAAATCCGGAAAGAGTGCATCGGAGGTGTCGTACAGCCAATCAAGACCCGATTCCACCCCCGAATCAACGCCGGGTGCGCCCAACGAGCCGTTCGATTCTGCCGCGAACCGCGGCGGATACATGTAGAAACCCCACCGCACCCCAGGCCTGGTTCGGCGGCACTCTTCGATGCACATCTCAAACAGTCTGCGTGCAGCCGTATCGAACGACCGCGCGTACGCGGCCTCCAGATGCTCCTGCGGAACACCGTCGAGCACTCTCGGCCTGCGATCCTGCACAAACCGGCGCCAATCGTCCTTGAAGTCCCGATCCTTGGCGAGCGGCCCGGCTGAACTCGGAATGTTCGAGCACATGGACCACACGGGTTGCCAGGTTTCGATATCCAGAATGCCGTAGCCGGACGCGTGCGGATCCTGAACTCGTGACGACACCGCTCGACGGATCGAGGAGCGAAGACGCAACTCCGCGGCCGTGTTGCCATCGAAAACATGCGGCCCTTCGACCGGGAACCCCAGTTCCGCTTCATGAAGTATCCACACATCCCTGCGGATCGGAGCGTTCCCGAAGTCGATCGACTCGGCCCATTGCCCGGCCGGCTTGCCGCTCGTATTGGGCACGTTCTCCACGGCCCAAAGTACCTCGAAGTTATCGGTGGGCGGCGCTTGTGCCCCGATCACGGGGGTGAACACGAACATCACTGTCGTGAGAAACACCCGAACCGCCCGCATGAGAGGCTCAAGCCTCGTTGAGTTCATCGTGCACCCAACCCTGCAACTGAACCACGCGCCAAGGCATCATCGGATGCTGGAATGAGCCGGACGAACAAGGTAATGAATGAACGTATCATGATGGTGCTACAAGTCGGCCAGACGATGCCCCCGTCACGGACGACAACCGGATCGCTGCTTTCAGACGTGAGGCGAAGCGTAGACAAGGAGCGGATCGGGTTTGAGAGAGCCGATAACGCGCGGACTCCGTCCGTGTCAGCAGCAGGAAACTGCTGAAAAGTGCTGAATCAGACGGATCGGCCCTCGGCCGGATTAAGTTACTGTATCCAAAAGGTCGCGGTCGATTTCCAGCACGGCCGCCTTGCCGATCATATCGACACAAAGAACCAGCCGATTATCTCGAACACTGGACTCGATCCGACCTCGCACTCCCCGTAACGGGCCTGAAGCCACCTCGACGAGTTGTCCCCTGCTCAGAGGCTTGCAGCGAGTCAGTCCGATCCCCGAACTGAGTACCCTGGCGATCGAAGCGAGCTCGGAGTGCAGTTTTTCCTGGTCGGTCACTTCGATCAGTTGTGCGCTGCGCTCGCTCCGATCCGCTGTGAACGCATCTTCACGCGTGCCACGAAGAAAGAGATAGCCATCGAGGAGAGGCGTGAGCACCCGGACCTTTCTTGCTCCGTGGTACCGGACCTCGACGCACAGGGGGAGAAAACTGCGAACGCCCTGCGCGTGCAAGTCGAGAAACAGTTTTTTTTCCTGCCTGCTTCGCGTTCGAATGACGTACCAGCGCTTCGAGTGACACCCGGGCGTGAACTCGAAGAGATCCGCTTCAGGGCTTGCCAAGAGGGCGAGTTGGGATCGGCTCCGCATCATTCGAGAAGTCGAGCATCGCTCCATTCGGGTCCGGCCCCAAACCGCCCGACCACGCCGGAAGAACTCACCACACCGATCGTACTCCGTCATGGTGTTTCATGGAACCGACACACAGGTTGTATATAACAGTCCGGGCAGTTCAAAGACATCGATCCGATCGGCCTCAGAAGACGTGCTCTCGACCCGTCACCAAGCAATAAAAAACGGGAGGAGCATGTTGCTCCTCCCGTTGATCATGAACTCAATGAACTACGCAGATGAGACGAAATCCACTTCAAGCACAGGTCACTGCGCGGCGAGTTTTCTGCGGCGAAGAGCCGCCAGCATGAAGATGCCCGCGAAGGTGCCCATACCCGCGTAGGCGGCGGGGGGCAACGGGATGCAGGTCAGCAGGTCCTGATGCGAGCCGGAGTACTGACCGGTCTGGGCGTTGTAGTTGCTCCAGAGGCGCAGCGCTCGCACGCCGCGCAGCGAGCCGTCGTTGTTGGCCGCGGCCCAGTTGTAGACGTTCCGGGCCAGGGTGGACAGATCACTCCACGCCATTTCCTGCTCGGAGTACCAGATAGCGTGCTGAATCGCGGTGGTCTCCGTACCGGACAACGTCCCCAAGAAGAGGCCGCCGAACAGCCCGGTTGTGCCGGCGGTGGCGCCGCCGTTGGCGATCTTGCGGAACTCCCGATAGATGTGGGCCGTGGTACCGCTGATCGGATCGGGGTTCGGAAGGTTGGTCGGGGGGGCCGCATCAAAGGCGGAGGTCGAAATTTCGGTGAAGTACGTGGTGTTGAAACTCAGATTGTCCTGACGCTCAAGGCAGAACGAAAGGAACGAGTCCGACCCTGTGCCGCGACCATCTCCGTTGAGGAGGTTGCCGCCGTACACGCCGTTGTAGGCCCCGTTGGCGCCGGGCGTAGCCCTCCAAACCTGGAAGGCACCGCCGGTACCGTCTGATCCGTTGTAAACGCCAGTTCCGTCAAGTATCGTCACACGCCCATCACCGAGCGCCGCGCCGGCGAGAGCGGCCACAGTCAATGTGGCTAATGCCATTGTTGAACCAGTACGCATTTCTACTTTCTCCTTTTAGACACCGAGGGCTGAAAAAATCTCCCGACTTGGACGTAGTCGTTCGATCAAACATCTGTATTTGCTGTATCTGCGATCCCCACAGCACATCCAAATCAATAGGAGTCCACGCTGAGTATTGTCACCTAATTTGGGTACGAATTCAATAGACAATCTCCGATAATTTGAATAATTATGCGGACCGCTATGTTCTAACATTTACCGTACATAATGGGGGACCAGTTTACGTTCTGCTTTGCACTTCCCTCGAAACTTGACCATACACATCATTTTTTGAGCAAGAATCGATGGATGCGCATGTTTTTTGATGTGGGCACTGATCTGTTGATAGTCAACAATTACAATTGAAATAGAGTAGTTTGTATATTGTTTGTTTTAGCAAGCACATTACTAACTTATTCTCAGCACGCCATGTTTGTTGGACAGCCAACTCATCCGATTACCAAGAAGGCGGGCTGTTTTGAAAGAATGCGCGCGACGCATCGGCGAAGAAATGCTCGAGAGCCCGAATCTGCGTAGCGAACCGTGAGTCCGACGAGTCGGGAAACTGCCGGTTCTGGAGACCGGAATAGCTAAGTCCGAGCCACGAGTCGGATGAGGAACGTGATGGGTTCGCCGCGGCGTTAGACTGCCGGAAGGCTCAGTCGTTCAGCCTCCGGACAATGAAGTACGCACCGACCACATTGACGTCCGCTCTTGACCCAAGAAAGCGATAGACTCCGCTTGATGTCGTAAAGCCGAGGACCATGGGGGACGTGGTTGGTGGATCGTCACTCAGCCAAGATCGCCCACCCCCCTGCAACTCGATCGCACACGAGCGTGGAAGGGCCCCGGTGGGCAAGACGTGCCTCGCACGACACGACTGATCCCCGCTCCCAAGCGGCACGTGCAACGGGATGGCGAATGAACGCAAGGACGTTCAGATCTCGTGTGACTCGTCCGGCGTTTCGCATGTTCAACCCGCCGCGAGAAGAGGAACATCGGATCCAAGCGGGACCGCCGGGCTTACTTCGATGCAGTCAGGACGGAAGATGCCTTCGTCGGTGATTGTCACGAACACCCCCGCCCTACACTCGGCCTCTCGACCGGCATGGATCAGTTACTCCAGACCATCAAGGACGGCATCAGCATGGGCAGCCTGTACGCGCTGATCGCGCTGGGCTACACCATGGTCTACGGCATCCTCAAGTTCATCAACTTCGCGCACAGCGACGTGGTGGTCCTAGGGGCTTGGTTATCTCTGGTCATGGCCGATACGACAACCCGGGCGTTGGGGGGTGCCGGCGCCGCTGGAGCGCCGTGGTGGCTGGGCGGGGCGGTGCTGGTCACGGCCATGGTCGCGTGCGGTCTGATCGGTTTCACGATCGAGCGACTCGCGTACAAGCCGCTTCGAGGCTCGCCGCGGCTGAATGTCCTGATCACCGCGATCGGGGTATCCCTTTTTTTGCAGAATACGGGGCAACTCCGGGCGGTCTTCGGAACAAACCCGCGCAGCATCCCGCCGCTGATCCACGACGCGACGCTCCTCACTGTCGGCCAGGTGAACTTCAAGCTCCTGGACCTCATCGGGTTCGGCACCGCGGTGGCCCTGATGATCGGGCTGGATTATCTCGTCTTCCACACCAAGCTCGGGCGCGCGATGCGGGCGGTCAGTCACAACCGCGTCACCGCCTCTCTCATGGGTATTCCCGTGGACCGTGTCATTTCCTTCACGTTTGTGACGGGGGCGATGCTCGCCGCGGCGGGAGGGTTTCTGTGGGCGCTGAAGTATGAGACGATCAAGCAGCCGGCTGATTCGAGTTGGGTGCTGCTGGGCCTCAAGGCGTTCGTGGCGGCGGTCGTCGGGGGCATCGGCAACGTGCGCGGCGCGATGCTGGGAGGGATGGCGATCGGCCTGCTCGAGAACTTCGGTTCGGCGTACCTGTCATCGAGCATGAAGGATGTGTACGTCTTTGCCTTGTTGATCGTGGTGCTGCTGGTGCGGCCCGGGGGCATACTCGGCAAGGCCGTGGTGGAGAAAGTCTGACGCCGTGAGTCCCGCACCCGTCAACCCCACCCGGGTTTCCCCCGTCCGCACCGGGCTGGGCATGGTGTGGCCGCTGGCGGCGGCGCTGGTCTACGCGCTGGTGGTTCACTTCGGCGGACGGACTGTTCTCGACCCGTACTACGCGATCCTGCTCGTCACCATCGGCATCAATATCACTCTGGCCGTGTCGCTCAACATGGTCAACGGCTTCACCGGCCAGTTCTCGATGGGGCACGCGGGGTTCCTCGCCGTGGGCGGGTACGCCTGCGGGATCGTCACGTACTACGGATCGGCCAAGGTCTTCGGCAGCACGGCGATGCGCCAGGGGCAACTGTGCGGGATGCCGCTGGAAACGGCGGGCCTTCCTTTCCTCGGCGGGGGAGAGTGGTTCTTTCTCCTCGCGCTGCTCGTGGGCGGGCTGGTCGCGGCGGGGCTGGGGTACATCGTGGGCCTGCCGTCGCTGCGCCTGCGGGGAGACTACCTGGCGATCGTGACGCTGGGCTTCGGCGAGATCGTCCGTGTCGTGATCCAGCAATCAGGGAAGGTGATCAAGGCCGGCGGGGGCAAGAGCGCCGAGCAGTTGATCCGGGATGCACCCCTCTATACGCTGCCGGGGAGCGTCGGCGGTTCGCTGGGTTTCGACAATCTCCCGAAGTACACGAGTCTTTTCTGGGCCCATCTCGCGGCGGCCGCGACGGTGCTTGTGGCCTACCGCCTGAAGTCCAGCACCTACGGGCGAGCCTTCCTGTCGATCCGTGAGGACGAAGTCGCGGCGGAAGCGATGGGAGTGAACACGACGAAGTTCAAGGTACGTGCCTTCGTGCTCGCGGCCTTCTTCGCGGGTGTCGCGGGCGGGCTGTACGGCAGCACGCTGGGTGTGGCGCTCTCCCCGGTGGACGCCGGCTTTCAGAAGAGTTTCGACATCATCATCATGGTCGTGCTCGGGGGGCTTGGCTCCATCTCGGGGGCTGTGGTCGCGGCGGTGGTCGTCACCCTTCTGCCCGAATGGCTCCGCGGAGTGGCCGAGTACCGCATGATCATCTACGCCCTGACGCTGATTCTTTTGATGATTTTCAGACCCCAGGGCCTGTTGGGAGTGCGCGAGGCGTGGGAAATGCCCTTGCTCCGGAAGTGGATGGGCGGGAAGCGGGGCGGAACGTGAGCGGAGCGGTGCTCGATATCTCGGGGGTGTGCAAGTCCTTCGGCGGCCTCAAGGCCGTTCAAAGTTTCTCGCTCAGACTAGGTCCCGGTGACCTGCAGGGCCTCATCGGCCCCAACGGCGCGGGCAAGACGACCTGCTTCAACCTGCTCACCGGCGTCTATCGGCCCGATGCCGGGAGCATCACGCTCTGTGGTACGCAGATCGTGGGCATGAGGCCAAACAGCATCGCCCGCTGCGGCATGTCCCGCACGTTCCAGAATATCCGGCTCTTCGGCGATCTTTCGGTGCTCGACAATGTACGAGTCGGCGGCCACCTCCGCGTGCGGCACAGCATGTTCAGCGCGATCCTGCGTTCGGCGGGCAGCCGCGCGAGCGAGGCGGCCATGCGGCGGCGCGCGATGAGCCTCCTGACCTTCTTCGGGTTGGCGGATCGGGCCGACGAGGTCGCCCGCAACCTGCCTTACGGCGATCAGCGAAAACTGGAGATCGCCCGCGCCCTGGCCACCGAACCGACGGTGCTGCTGCTTGATGAACCCGCCGCGGGGATGAACAGCGGGGAGAAGGTCGCGCTGCGCGACATGATCCGACGCGTCCGCGACGAGTTCAAGGTGACGGTGCTTCTGATCGAACACGACATGGGCCTGGTCATGGACATCTGCGAACGCATCACGGTGCTCGATTACGGCGAGACCATCGCCGCCGGCACACCCGCCGAGGTGCAGGCGAACCCCAAGGTCATCGAGGCGTACCTGGGCGCCGAGGAGGGTGTCCATGCTTGAAGTCACGGACCTCCGCGTCAACTACGGGGCGATCAAGGCCCTCCACGGCGTGACACTGCGCGTGAACCGCGGGGAGATCGTCACGCTCATCGGCTGCAACGGTGCCGGCAAGTCCACCACGCTCCGCGCGATCTCGGGCATCGTGCGTGCCGCGGGGGGGAGCATCACGTACGAAGGACGTGACCTGGCCGGATTGAAACCGCACGACATCGTTCGTCTCGGCCTGGTTCAAGCCCCGGAGGGGCGCGGCATCTTCTCGAACATGACCGTCGCGGAGAACCTGGAACTCGGTGCCTTCATCCGGAGCGATCGGGACGGAATCTCGGCGGATCGCGAGAAGGCCCTCACGCTCTTCCCGCGACTGCGGGAACGCCTCGACCAATCGGCGGGAACACTCAGCGGCGGGGAACAGCAGATGCTCGCCATCGCCCGGGCCTTGCTCACTCGGCCCAAACTCCTTCTGCTCGACGAACCGAGCCTGGGACTGGCGCCGCAGATCGTGCAGATCATCTTCCGAATCATCCGTGAGATCAACGAGCAGGGCGCGACGATTCTCCTCGTGGAGCAGAACGCGCACATGGCGCTCAAAGTCGCCCACCGCGCGTACGTCCTCGATGTGGGGCGGATCGTCATGGAGGGCAAGGCGAGCGACCTGGCCGCGAGCGAAGACGTCCAGGACGCCTACATGGGCCGCAAACGCGCCGGCTAAACGCGAGCGTTCCTGCGCTCACGCCGCGGCGGCATCGCTCCCCCACTCTTCCTTCGGCTTGCCGCGGTAGTGGGTCTTGATGACCCGTGCGAGTTGGGCACCGAAGAGTTCCGTGATGACGCTGAGCGCGGGCTTGACGCTCTCGGCGAAGGGGTGCCGACGGTCCCGAAAGACCGCGAGCACGGCGATGCACTCCTCATCGGACCAGCAGGCCCGTACGGCGAGCGTGGAACCGGAGAGCCAGTGTTCCTCATCGATCCGCTCCATGCTCAGTTGTCCCGGATTCACGACAAGCGTCAGTTCGCGGTGCGCCTCGCACGCCGGGGCGAGATCATCGGCGAGTTGGCCCAGCATGATCTCGGCCGAGTCCTTCGGAAGATCGAAGTTGATGTACGCCCCGAGTGTGTAATCACCCCCCGTGCCGGGAAGGAAGATGGCGGCGTTGGTGGACCCGGCTTTCTTCAGGACGTACTCCAGCGTCGTGCGCAAGAGGCCTTCGAGTTCCAGCTCCTGGCGAATCAACGCGTTGAACTCGGCCCCCAGGGCCACCCGTTCCATCTGCTCAGAGAGCGTGCGGCAGGTGCCGCCGACGCCGGAGGCGAGTTCACCGACCTGTCGCAGCAGTTGCGTGTGCCCCTCGCGCAGCGCCTCGACACTACGGCGGAGGTGCGCCCGGCTTCGGGCGCGGGTGCGAGCCCGATCACCGGCCGACCTCGCAAAGGCCGCTGCACGCAGCACGAGAGACGCATTGGGCCTTCCCTCGCACGGAACGATGTCGTGCACGCCCAGCCGAGTGGCCCTCGCCGCTCGCTGCGCATCGTTTCCTCGGAGCATGAAAACCCGACCGACATTGAAGCGGCTCAAGGACGCCAGTGTGTTCCACGCCGTTTCCCCCAACGCGTCATCCACGACCACCACATCGGGGCCGCCCCTGCCCAGGCGGCTCAGAGCAGATTCCGAATCGGCATCGGTCACAACCGTCGCGCCCAGTTGTGTAAGACCACCACGGAGTTCATCTCGCTCAGGTCCATCACCCGAGACAAGCAGGAGATTGATGCGTGATGGACCCGGCGGAGGCGCGGCCGGAGGTGCCTCGTGCAAGTTTCCAGCGCGACGTGTTCGGGGGCGGTTCATGGGTCGATCGTGGTGGCTTCAACGGATACGCCGTCGCTGGGTGCATCGGCCCGATCACCGCGGCGATTGAGCACAGAATCGGACTGCACGCACGGAATCACCCCCGGGAAAGGGAGACGCCGGTGAAATCAGACGATCCCGACCCGTTGTTGCCCGTACACCGGCCACGATTGCGGCACCCGCATGTGTGAGGCAAAGAGTCTCGGCGTTCCGCCATCTCGCCGTGGGAGTTCCGGGACTTCGTCTCACACGTCTTCCCGACGTCCTGTGGACGCCGAGAATCACTGCGGCCTTACCTCTCACTCAGCGGGCGACTGCATGTGTAGCAACTGAGCGATGATCGAAGTCAGTTGGGCGTGGTCGAAAGGTTTAGGCAAGAACGCGTCCGCTCCCGCGGCGATGATCGCCTTGATCTCCTCCTGCTTCGCCACGCCGCTGACACACAAGATGCGGGTCTGCTCGAACCGCGGATTCTCGCGGATTCGTCGGCAGATGACCGTCCCGTTCAGGTCGGGCAGCATGTAATCGAGAATAATCAGGTGGGGCCGAAGGCTTTCGGTGAGCATCCCCGCGTCGTACCCGTTGGAGGCGGAGCGCACCTCGAACCGCGGGTCGCGGGCGAGGACGGTTTCGAACATCGCGATCATCTCCGGCGAATCATCAACAACCAGCACGCGACGCTTGCCCCCGCTCTCGATGGCGGAGAGAGGGATGTTATTCGCCTTCATGAACTTGATCAGATCCTCGCGTGGGATTCGGCGGAACTTGCTCCCGGGGACGCGGAATCCTTGCAGCCGGCCCGAGTCGAAGCAGCGGATGATGGTCTGCTGGCTCACCTTGCAGATCTCGGCGGCCTCACCGGTGGTAAAGACCCGCTTCTGGGCCGGGTCTTCACTTTGTTGATTGGTGTCGGTCACGATGCGGGCCTCCAGAGTTCGGCCGGAGCGGTCCCGTGGTCGTTTCCGTAACGCCCACGAAACTCCTGTCGTCCAACCGTCAGAAGTTCACATCGACCCCCAGTTCTCCCACCTTCACACCGGCACTCATCATCGGGGCAGTCTGTAGTGAAAGCCCGGAGTGCACCGGTCCACGTGCAGTTTTCAGGACCCTCCCCCACCTTTTCCGGGCGGGTGTAACTCCCGCCACTTGGTTACCGCTTCCGGCTCGCGCGGATACAGAGGAAGCAGCGCCGCGGGATCGACGGACGGATAGTGGGAACAAATCTCAAGGCAAGCCGCAGGATCGAACTCGGGCCGCTCGACGGGGACTCTCAACGCCGCCGCGGCGGCGCTGATCGGGTCGGGCAGGTGGTGATCGGCGATGATTCTCTGAGCGCCGAGCATGGGGAGGTCCGCCGCCCGAACAATCCGGGGAACTCCTGCCGGCAAGGCCCCGCCGTCAAAGAGTGTGGCGTAGGACGAGTCGCCCTTGGAGGCCAGGAGAACCGCGAAGGGCCGCGGTCCGGGGCGCACACGTGCGGCGGCGACGGCCGCGCTCGGCACGGCGATGCACGCGGCACCGGTGACTTCCGCGATCATCTTGGCCGCAACGATGGCGAGACGCACGGCGGTGAATCCGCCCGGCCCGGCGGACACGGCGATTGTCTTGATGGAACGGGGCGATCCGCCCGAAGCGTTCAGGGCTGTATCGATGGCCATGAGCAGCGTGTCATCGTGAGGGCGGGAAGGGTCGATGTCGTAACGCGCGAGGATGTCGATCTGGTGTCCGCGCAATCGCCCAACCGCGACACCCGGTCGAATCGCGTGCTCGGGCGTCCACGCTGATGGGTTGCTGGTCTCGATGGCCAGAATGTGATGCCGGTCGGGCACCGACAAGGCTAGCGTACCACTCCTGCTCGTGTCGCCCGCACCCACTCTCGGGCGTGTACACTCGGCCCGGAGACTCCATGCGAGCAGCAAACCGATCCGTCATTCTGTCCATTCTCTCGTTCACCGCGGCCAGCGCCGCCCAGATCAACCCCGCCGCGGGTGATGCCCCGCGGGCGGTCGTGAAAGCCGATGCAGAACCCGCCCAACCCGAATCAGCCGGCCCGACGAGTTCCCCGAATGAAGGTTCGGCGTGGACGCTGGAACTTCACCCGTGCGTCTGGTACATGGGGATGAGCGGTGATGTGAAGTTGCCTCGGAGCGGGGGAAACTCTTCCTCGGTCGACCTGCGTGATCTCGATTTGAACAGCCCCCGTATCGCTCCGTTCGGCGAGGCAACGCTAAGACATGGAAAGTGGATGGTCGGATTCCGTGGCTTCGCATTCTCGACCGAGCAGGACGCGACACCGGGGATCACGTCGAACCTTGGCAACATCGAACTTTCGCCCGGGAGCACGGTGCGTTCCTCGCTCGACCTCGCGGCGGTCGAGGTCGAAGGCGGGTACACGTTGTTCTTTGTCGAGCGTTCACCGCTGGACTCTGGCGGCTTCAAGTTGCGAACGCGGCTCGACGCTGTCGCGGGCGTGCGCCTGATGAGTTTCGAGTTTGACACCGTCAGCCTGTCCGGGCCGGGCGGCGATCCGACGGGTCCGGCGCAGAGCGCCGATGAGTTCACCGCCATGCCGCTCGTCGGCGCGCGAGTCACGGCGGATTTTTATGAAGACTTCTCGATCATACTCGAAATGACCGTCGGGGGTCAACCTTTCGGTGATGATTGGTCCTACGGCTTCGACATCATCGTGGGCGGTCAATGGCGACCGATCCAGCACGTCGGCGCGCAGATCGGGTACCGCGCGCTCTTTCTCGGACTGGCGAGCGGCAACGGAGATGACGAGTTCGAGTTCAACGGCGCCGCGCAGGGGCTTTATGCCGGCGTGACCTTCGACTTCTGATGTGAAGTTAGAGAAAGTGTCCGCCATGCCTCGATCAGCCGAGATAGCATGTTGCGGGACCAGAGGGAACTCGGTGTATGGGACTGTCGGGTCGGGAGAAACGCCGACGGAGCGGAAGCCGAAAGGCGGGCATGGCGAGCGGGCACACGCGTGGAGGTCGGGCCGGCGGATCGGCACACCGACACGAACTGAGGGAGTGGTCATGACGGTCGAAGGGCGAAAAACCCGAAAATCACAGGGGGCCTCCGGCGTATGCACTTCGACCAAAAAGGAGTTGGTCGAACGTGTGGTACAGCGGACAGGATACCCGAGGGTCATGGTGCTGCGTTGTGTTCAGGAGTTTCTGGACCAGATCGTCCGGGAACTGAAGAATGGCCACCGACTCGAGTTCCGGGATTTCGGCGTCTTTGAGTTGCACGAACGTGCCGCCCGCACCGCGCAGAACCCGCGCACACTGGAGAAAGTGGCTGTCCCGGCACGGAAGATCATCAAGTTCAAACCCGGGCTGGCGATCCGGACCATCCTGTCGTCCCAGAGCGCGGCCGCCACACTCACCGAAGTGAAACCGGCCCGCAAGCGTGCCACACCGATGTAGACCGGCAATTGATAAAATTTTCACAAGTTCCGCGTGGCCCGGGCAAGCCGTTGTCGCTTCATGAATAGGAGTACCACTCCTCCGACGCGACACACCTCTCTTGCTGTCCGGGGCCGAATCCTGTGTGGGCGGTCCCGGACGCTTTTTTGATGGGCCTCAGGCAAAGACCGTCACGAATCGAGAATCTGACGAGGTGCTGACCAGACCGCCGTTGATCGATGCGCGGGCGGGGAGTTTCGGTGCGGCGAAGGAAGAGCCGGTGGCCTGTCCCCGGATCAGAATATTGCCCAGCCTGCTGAACGCATCGATAAAACGGTCATCACCGTTCAAAAACCGGTTATCCACCGGATCAAGGCCGGCGGCGATCAGGCTGTTGGTCATCGACCCCATGACGCGAATCACATCGATCTGCCCCGTGCCGAATCGATCCGCGGCCGGGCCAGTGCCGCCAACCGCCGCGTCGGAGCCGAGGTCGGCCCCGGCCACGATCACGGCCCCAGAGAGCGACCCACCCACGAAGAGGGTGTCGATGTTCCTGGCGGCGAGCGTGCCCGACATCGTGTTGGTCACCTTGAACCCGCGAATCACGCCGGCGATATTGGCACCGAAGCCGGTGGTGGTCGAACCGACACTGATCGAGTTCACATTACCGAGAATGTCCCATCGCCCGGTGGCGGCCCCTCGGATGGTGACAGATGAGAGCACAGGCGCCGTACCGGATCCCGCGATGCTCAGGTCGGGGTCAAACCCGCCGCGGATCGTCAGACGATCCACGCGCGGAGCGACAAAGGCATCATCGCCACCGTCGAATGTCTGCCACAGCGCGGCGTCCAGCCGCGATATCGGCTGCTCCGATGACAGGCTGACATTGACCAGGTTGCGAACCTCGATCCGCGATGTGCGACCGCCGCCGCCGATGGACCAGGCGCTGTTGCTCACATCACGCAGTTCAATCCTTCCGACCGCGCCGGAGATCGAGATATCGCCGTTAATATCCACACGCGGGGCAATGATCAACCCGATCGGGCCATCGACGGTGATGCCACCAAGGGAGGCGAAGATAAAACTGTTGGGGGTCTCGATGTCGAGACGGGTCCGGGCGGTGGTGCCAGTCAGGACCAGAGAAAATGAACCGCCGCTGGAGATCAGTTCGCCCCGCCCGCCGCCACGAAGGTCGATTTTGATGAACGACGTGAACGACAGGAGCATCTGGAGATGAAGACTGCCGTTGCGACCGATGTCTCCAAAGTCATACGAGATGGTGACGCTGCCCGGCGCTTCGCCGGAGTTGTTGCTCGTAGTCTCTTCATCACCGCCGAAGACCACCCTGGCCAGCACCTTGTAATCACCGGCGGGGAGCGTGACACCGGGCTGCACCAAGCCGACAAGGTCGTGGGGCATCGGCACTTTGACCGAGGCCGTCGCTCGCCCGCCGGGGCGGAACGCGCTCTGTAGAGGCCTACGCGCGAACACAAAATCCCGGCTGTCGATCGTCGAGTCGCTGCTGAGCAGAAACTCGACCGACGCAGGACCTCGGAGTGTCTGATCACCGATGTTCTGAACCGTGGCCGACGCCGAGATCATCCGTTGCGCCAACGGCTTGGAAAAACTGACGGACGCGGAAACCGCTTCCATCGCCAGGTCACCGGCGAGCAGCGTGCGTGGTTCGAGTGCCTCAAACGGGTTGGTGAGCATGGCGTCAGCCGGTTCGGGGGGGGTCATGTGCATCTCTGAATGGATCGGTCGTGAACAGGTCTATCGGACACTCAACTCCGTGACGTGGAATACGCCAACTCGGAGCGACCGCCACGGAAGGGTACACCCGCACACCCCCACGCCTTCCCGCCGGTAGAGATTGTTCCACATGCCATACGCTCCCCGCGGGACACGGTTCAAGGAATTCATCCCGTCACCACGGTTCTGCCACACCCGCCCCGAACATGCTGAAGACACTCGTCGGATTCTTTCTATCTCTTGTCGGCGCGGGGATCATGCTCACCGGGGCGTGGATCGCCCTTTCCGCGCTGCTGGGCCTCTATCAAGCCGCCCTGCAAGACCCGCTCGGGCAGCCGGAAGGCACCGAGAAGGACGTCTCCGTCGCGATGCTCCGCGGCGTGTACATCGGCGCGGCGGGCATCGTCCCGTTCCTGATCGGCTCGGTGCTGTTGAAGACGGTCTTTTTCAGACGCCTCGCCAGACGCCGGCCCTGACTCAACTCACAGGCTCGAGCATCAGGAATCGGCCGTCCTCCGCGGTGAGAACCATCACACCGCCGATTTTGGCGTTGGCGGGCAGCGTCACCGCGGCGAAGAGCACATCGGAGGCGCTTCCTCCGATCATCAATCGTCCGATGACACCGTTGCCTGCGGCGATATCGTCCACATCGAGCAGAACACCGTTGACGGGGTTGACGCCCGCGGCGAACCTCGCCCTTTCGACATGACCTTTGACCTTGATATCGGCGATTGCTCCGGTCCCCCAGGAAACGGCCGAACCATCGCCATCGGAGATAGCGCCGAGTTGTTCGGCGGAGAAGGAGGCGCCGGCCGCCACTTCAAGGTTGACGACGGTTCCGACATCCACCTTGATGATGGAACCCGCCCACAGCGTCGCGAGTGTCGCCTGGACACAGGTGAAAGACGCAACGTTGCCGCTGGCGAGGAAGAGGCCGCCCTCGATGTTCCGCGCTTTCAAAGCCCCGACCTCACCGAGCACGATCATCTCGCCGCTGAAGACACCGCCGATGGTGGCGCTTCCGAGCGAGAGCCTGGGCGCGCCACCGCCCGACAGCGTTACGATCGCGGAGAAATCGCCCGCGCTCGTCAGGCGGAGCATCCACGGCGCATCGATGCGGCTGAGCCTGTCGGAGGTCAGATCGGGCCGATTCACATCCTCGACCCAGGACCAACTCGCGACCGTCATCGCCGCGATCGGTGAGACGGAAGCAAGCCGCATGTTGGCGACATGGCCCATTTTCAACGTCATCGCCGGCCCGGCGGATCCGATGCCCATGTCGAAGTCGGTGACGTCACGAACGCTGATCGATCCGAGCGTTCCCAGTATGTTCAGGCCGCCGGTCATGTTTGTCGTCGCCGCGTTGATGGATCTGAGCGATCCGTCCACCTCGATATCAAGCCCCAGGTCTGTCATGCGGTCACCGCCCTTTGTCGTGACGGCGAGCACGCTGGCGCCGCCGGTTCCCGACAGGCGAAGAACTGGCGTGTCGTCTCCCGGGCCGGAGAGGAACTCTCCGAACCCGCCCCCGCGAAGACTGAACGTGACGAGGGTGCCGTCGGCATCGGTGACAGAGAGCGCTGTGTTGCGGCGCGATCCCAGCGATCCGAAGACCAGCCGAAGATCCCAGGCACCTTGGATCATGGAGACGTTGTTGTCGTCGAACTCATCGCTGCCTTCAGGCAGGATCATCTCGGCGCCGGCTGCGTACACGCCCGGAGCGGGCGCATCACTTACCGAGATCTTGGCGGTAACGACCGCCGATGCCCCGGGCTTGAGTTTCATTCGCTTCTGCACGGTCGCAACAACACCGACGGGATCGACCGCGTCGGCGTTCGGCGCGAGAAACCGCACGGTCACAAGGCCGTTGAAGAGCTCATCACCCCCGTTCGCCACCGTCGCTGCCAGTGTCAGTTTATCGCCCGGTACGATAAACTCGGGAAGATTATTGACCATCGACACGGACAGGTCGGCGGCAAGGAGTTGGCGCTGCTCCAACGACTCGAAGTGATGACGCATGAGCGGTTCATCGGTCCCCGACTCGGCGGATTCAATGGCAGCGTTCCTTCTGGACAAGCGGCCGGTCAAACCGGACTCGCGCAACCCTTCCATCCATTGCACTCGGTCGGGCTGGAAAGAGCGAGAACTTTTCGGCTTGACGAACCCCCACCACACCCCGTACGTTGTGGTCCCGGCTGTCGCGCGAGCGGCGGGGGATATGTATACCCTGTGCCTCCCCGGTGGGGCTACAGAAAGGGACGCGGCGTTGACTCAGGGCACATTCCGATGGTTGGCAGGCTGGGCGAACCTGATCGCGCTGGTATGCGCTGTGGGCGGTGCCGATCCGGCGCTCGCTCAGACAGGAAAACTCAGCCCCGACATTCTTCAAGCGCCGCTCCTTTCGCCAGATCAAAAAACGCAGGTTGCCTCATTTGTGTCGGCCAACAGCAGGAACCTGTCGGGTAAAGCCGAAGCGATCAAAAAGGACCGCACGGCACTCCTCGAGCCGTTGCTCGGTACTCAGGCGGCCACACCATTCCGCCTCGAGTACAGCGCCCGCCTGGACCCGATTCTCACGCCGCTGGCGGAGCACGAGAACGAACTGATCGCGGTGAACGCGCTGGTCATCGCCGCGGAGCTGGCAACTCAGAGGATGGTGGACATCCTGAAAGCGTCGTCGGCCTCGACGAAACCATCGGTCAGATACCAATCCGCGTACGGGCTGCGGCGCACCTTCGAGGCGCTTCAGAACATGCCTTCGCCGACCATCCAACCCGGGCAGATCGAACTCGCGATCGACTTCATCGGGACACGCCTGAAAGCCGAGAACGATCCCCTGGTCATCGACGGTCTGGTCCGGGCCGCGCTCGAAGGGGCGAAACTTCCGAACCAGCGCTCCCGCGCGTTGGCGGTGATCGGGCGGGAGTGTGCGGCACTTTCCAAGGCGCTGCCACCGGCGTCCGTGCCGGACGCGATGCTCGACGCGATGCTCCGGGCAGGCGCGGGTGTGCGCGACCTCGTGAGCGATTCGGAGACCGGCCAGATCGATTCTCCGACGCTCGAGCAGGCTGCGAAACTAGGCGGTCAACTCGTCGCGCTCGCTGTTCGCGCCGCGGAAAGCCGCGCCATCACCGAAAAGGGCCGGCGAGAACTCTTCGCTCAGATCGCCGGGGTAGGCGAGTCGGTCGTGCTGTTGGCGGCCACCCGCAAGGACGGAAAGGACCGTCAATCCAAACGCTTCGGCGAGGACTTCCGAACGTCGGAAGCCCGATTTCTGGTCAACGCCAAGGACCTGCTCGGCGCGGGCGGACCTCTCGTAGGTGACCCGTTCAAACTGCCTCCCGGCGAGTTCCCGTTGAAGTAACTCGCGCCGGATCGAGTTCCGTCCTCGGGATTGGAGGAAGGGAAGGCGTGCTCAAACTCCTGTTGCCCGTCCTGCTCGTGGCGGCCCTCATCATCGCCGGGGCGATCGCCGATCGGCCCCGCCCCAGGGCGGACTTTGTCGCTGTGAACAACGGTGATGTGAGCACGCTCGACTTCACGCAGATGTCGTGGATGCAGGATTTTCGGGCGGCTAGGCTTCTCTTTGAAGGGTTGACAAAGTCCGACGTCTTCGACCCCGACTATTCAACCCTTCCCGCCGTTGCGGAGCGGTGGGAGGTCTCCGAGGACGGAAGGGAGTACACCTTTCACCTCCGCGAGGACGCACGGTGGTCCAACGGCGCGCCTGTCACGGCCGAAGATTTCCGCGCCGCGTGGCGGCGGATGCTCCTGCCCGAAAACGGCGCGGACTATGCGAAACTGTTTCGCCTGATCGAAGGGGCCGATGAGTTTTACAGGTGGCGGCTCGAGGCGCTGCGCGTGTTCGCACACGACCGTATCAACCTTTCCGCAGAGGACGCCGGACAGCGCGCCATGGAGTTGTGGCGAGACACTCTCTCACGGTTTGAATCCGTCGAAATCCGGGCACTCACACCGAGGACCCTGCGGGTGCGGCTGTCCAAGCCGGTCCCCTACTTCCTGTCTCTCACCGCCTTCCCGGCGTTTTTCCCTGTCCATGCCCCGACGCTGGCGGCCTACGAACGCATCGACCCTCGCACCGCCTCCGTCATCACCGACCCCGCGTGGTGCAAGCCCGGCTCGATCGTCGTGAACGGGCCTTTCACGCTGGCGCAATGGTCGTTCAAACGCGATATGCGATTCGAGAAGAACCCGGTATACTGGAACGCGGACTCCATCGCCCTTGACAGCATCTCGATGCCCACGATCGATAACGGCAACGCGGCGGTGCTTGCCTTCCGAACCGGCACGGTGGACTGGGTCAGCGATGTGCTCCCCGCGTACAGGGCCGACATGCTGGCGGCCAAGCGGGCCTATCTCGAACAACATCAAGCAATCGTCGAGCCGCTGAAGGCCGCGGGGGTGGACCCGGTGGAGATCGACCGCCGATTGCCCCCAGATCCACGGCTCAACATCCACTCGTTCCCCGCCTTCGGCACGTATTTCTACAACTTCAACTGCCGCCCCACGCTCCGCGACGGACGGCCCAACCCCTTCGCCGATCCTCGCGTGCGCCGGGCCTTCACCATGGCGATGGATAAGCAAACGCTGGTCAACGTCGTGCGCCGCAGTGGTGAGCCCGCCGCGACCAGCCTCATACCGCCGAGTTCACTCCCGGTGTACACCTCCCCGAAGGGATTGCCCTACAACCCCGCCGCGGCACGGGCACTTCTCGCCGAGGCCGGCTACGCGGACCCGAAGAAGTTCCCGACCGTGGAACTTCTCTTCAACAGCGACGGAGGCCACGAGCTGATCGCGCAGTCGGTGGCCAAGGATTGGGAGCGGAACCTGGGCGTGAGCGTGTCGCTGTCGCAGAAGGAAGTCCGGACCTTTCGTGAGCAGGTCAAGAGCGGAGATTTCATGGTCTCCCGCGGCACATGGTTCGGGGACTACGGCGACCCCACCACCTTCCTCGATATCAGCCGCGAGGATGACGGCAACAACGACCGCGGATACGCCAACCCCGAGTTTGAGGGCCTGATGGACGCGGCATCCGAAGAAACTGATCCCGTGAAGCGGTTGCGGCTGCTCGAGCGGGCCGAGACGATTCTCATGGAACGAGATGTTCCCATGGCCCCGATCTTTCACTACGTCCAGATCTACCTCTTCGACCCTCACACAGTGTCGGGCATCACGCCGCACCCGCGGCAGGAGCAATGCCTTTACCTCGTCGACATGCTGGGGGATGGGAAGGGGACCGATGTGCCACGGATGATGGGCGCTGAGAGCAAGTAGCAGCCATTCCCTCGCGCGAGACTGTCGCGTGGTTTGTGCGCCGGGACGCTCGGGAGGAGCGTGGCATCGGGCTTTCGCCCGGTGAGCGAGTTGAGTTCAAAGCGATCCGTCCGGGACGGTCGGGGGCACGATGGTACGGGATTTCGCCCCGTACAGTGCTGCATCGGACTCCTGCTGAACATCCTCGGACGTGCATCCCTCGAGCCGGCATCAGTCGCGGAAGGTCCGCCGCGGGCCCCGCACTCCGACCGCCGCCTCTTCGATTCGCACGGACGGTCCATCCGTGACCTTCGACTGTCGATCACGGATCGGTGCAACTTCAGATGCGTGTACTGCATGGAGCCCGACGTGAAGTTCGCCCCCCGGAACGAACTGCTGACGGTGCCGGAGCTGGTGCGGGTAGCGTCGGTGTGCGTCGGGCTGGGAGTGGACAAGGTGCGGCTGACCGGCGGCGAACCGACGCTGCACCCGTCTTTGACTCACATCATCCGCGGCGTTGCCGCTCTCGGAGTTCCGGATGTGGCCCTGACCACCAACGGATCACGGATGGACGCGGCCGTGCTCGATGAGTGGAAGCAGGCCGGGCTTTCCCGGATCACGATCAGCATCGACAGCCTTGACGAAGGCAGGTTCGCCGCGGTGACGCGCTCAACAACCCGGGCGGCGGACGTGGCCGAGGCGGTGCGGGCCGCGAAACGTGCGGGGTTTTCACCGGTCAAGATCAACGCGGTGGCGATGCGCGGCGTGAACGAAACGGATCTGCCGGAACTGGCCGCCCTCGCCCGCGACCTCGACATCGAGGCCCGGTTCATCGAGTTCATGCCCCTGGACTCGGGCCGGGCGTGGGACCCTGGGAAACTCATGCCCGCCGATGAGATCATCGCACGCATCGGTGCTCGATTTCCCCTGGTGCCACTGGGACGGGATGAGCCATCCAGCACCTCGCTCACATTCACCTTCGCCGATGGTTCTCCGGGGCGGATCGGGATCATCGCTCCCGTTACTCGGCCCTTCTGCGGCGCGTGCAGCCGCCTGCGCATCACGGCGGACGGAAAGGTGAGGCCGTGCCTGTTCAGCCTGCGGGAATGGGACCTGCGTCCTCTGTTGCGAGGCGGAGCGGGCGACCGCGAGATCGGCGACTATCTCATCGACGCGACGTGGACCAAACAGGCCGGCCACGGGATCACCGCGCCCGGTTTCGAGCAGCCGCAACGCCCCATGTCCTCCATCGGCGGTTAAATTCCTTCGCTCTGAATCGGACAACGGTGGTTCTGTCGTAATACACTGGGCCATTGCGCCGCGATGCCGCGGCGGTACGGAGCCACACTTCGATGTCTCAAGCCGATCTTCGCCTGCCGCAACTTCGCCCCCTCGGCGCGACGATGCGCCGGGACGCGTGGTGGATGCAGCCCGCGCTGACGTTTCTTGGTTTGATGGCCTTCATCGTCTACTCGACGTGGGCGGCCTTTCAAGGGAACCATTACTGGTACAACGGCGGCGGGGCGGACTACCTCAGCCCCTTCTACTCGCCCGAAATTTTCGGTCAATCTCCGCACGCCTGGTTCGGCCCACCGCCGGAGTGGTTGATGAAGATATGGCCGGCGTTCATTCCCTTCTCGCCTGCCCTGCTCATCCTGTGGGCGCCGGGCGGGTTCCGGTTCACCTGCTATTACTACCGGGGGGCATACTACAAGGCCTTCTGGGCCGACCCTCTCAGTTGCGCGGTGGGCGAGCCGGGATTCCGCGGCAAGAAGTACCGTGGCGAAGAGAAGTTCCCACTCATCATCCAGAATGTCCACCGGTACTTCCTCTATCTGGCGATGGCCTTCCTGATTCTGCTGGCGTGGGACGCGTTCAAGGCCTTTTTCTTCACGGGAGATGACGGGAGCCGCCGCTTCGGCATCGCCGTGGGATCGCTCATCCTGACAGTCAACCCGATCCTGCTGGGCGGGTACACGCTGGGGTGCCATTCGTTGCGGCACATCATCGGCGGAAGGAAGGACTGCGTCTCTTCCAACGCCGCCGGGCACGCCTGCTACAACGGGGTCAGTTGCCTGAACCGCAAGCACATGCTCTTCGCGTGGATGAGCCTTTTCTGGGTAGGTTTCACCGACCTCTACGTCCGGCTGTGCTCGATGGGCGTCTGGAGCGACTTCCGGATCCTGTAGAACTGCCTCGATTCAAGATCGGCCGAACCGCCCATCGCCGCCCACCACGACTCGGAGAAACAGCGTGACACCCTACGAGACATTTGAACACGACGTGATTGTCATCGGAGCCGGCGGAGCCGGCCTCCGCGCCGCTATCGAGGCATCCCGCGCGGGGTGCAAGGTCGCCCTCATCTGCAAGAGTCTGCTGGGCAAGGCCCACACCGTCATGGCCGAGGGAGGAATGGCCGCGGCGATGGCCAACGTCGATGACCGCGACAACTGGCGCGTTCACTTCGCCGACACGATGCGCGGCGGTCAATACCTGAACAACCCGCGCATGGCCGAACTGCACGCCAAGCAGGCTCCCGAGCGCGTCCATGAACTGGAGGCATGGGGCGCTGTCTTCGACCGCACCAAGGACGGCCGCATCCTGCAGCGCAACTTCGGCGGCCACCGCTACCCGCGTCTGGCCCACGTCGGCGACCGCACGGGCCTCGAACTCATCCGAACGCTCCAGGACAAGGGCGTTCACTCCGGCATCGATGTGTACATGGAGATGACGGTCCACAGCCTCCTGCTCGGCCCTTCACCTCTCCCCGGACATGCGTACGACAAGTGGTTCTCCATGCCCTCCGCCGAGTCGGCTCGATCCAGGCGCGTGATCGGGTGCTTCGGGTACGACCGCGAACTCGGGCGGTTCCGCGTGTGGAAGGCCAAGGCCGTCGTCCTGGCCACCGGCGGCATCGGACGAGCCTTCAAGATCACCAGCAACTCGTGGGAATACACGGGGGATGGCCATGCGCTGGCCTACGCCGCCGGGGCCGACCTGATGGACATGGAGTTCGTGCAGTTCCACCCCACGGGGATGGTCTGGCCCCCCAGCGTGCGTGGCATCCTCGTGACCGAGGGGGTGCGCGGGGAGGGCGGGCGTCTGCTCAACAACAAGGGCGAACGCTTCATGTTCAACGACATCCCCGACAACTACAAGAACCAGACCGCCAAGGATGTCGAGGAGGGGTGGAGGTACGTGACCGGCGACAAGAGCGCCATGCGTCCGCCGGAACTCCTCACCCGCGATCACGTCGCTCGCTGCATCAACAAGGAAGTCAAGGCGGGGCGGGGTTCTCCCCACGGCGGCGTCTACCTCGATATCGCATGGATCAAAGAGAAACTCCCCAACGCCGCCGAGCACATCAAGAAAAAACTCCCGAGCATGTACCACCAGTTCATCACGCTCGCGGGGGTTGACATTACCAGGGAACCGATGGAAGTCGGCCCGACGACCCACTATGTCATGGGCGGCGTGCGTGTGGATGGGGACACGCAGATGAGCACCGTGCCGGGCCTCTTCGCCGCGGGCGAGGTCGCCGCCGGTCTGCACGGGGCCAACCGCCTCGGCGGCAACTCCCTCAGCGACCTTCTGGTCTTCGGCAAACTCGCGGGCGAGTACGCCGCAACGTTCGCCAAGGACGTGCCCGCGGTCGAGCCCGACCAATCTCAGATCGACGATGCGGCCCGGCGCGCCCTCGATCCGTTCGAGCGGGGCGGAAGCGGCGAGGGGGCGTACAAGGTGCAGTACGACCTGCAGGACACAATGCAGGCAAACGTTGGCATCGTCCGGGTTGAGAAGGAAATGGCCGCGGCCGTGGACGAACTGGCCAAACTCCGGGCCCGGGCCGCGAAGGTCGGCGTGCCCGGCAACCGCGAGTACAACCCCGGCTGGCACACGGCGATGGACCTGCACAACCTGCTGCTGGTCTCCGAGGCCGTGGCCCGCTCGGCGCTGGAGCGGCGTGAGAGCCGCGGAGCCCAGTTCCGCGAGGATTACCCGGACAAGAGCGAGGAATGCGCGAAGTTCAACGTCGTCTGCCGCAAGGCCGAGGACGGGTCGATGCGCATCATCCGTGAATCCATCCGCCCGCTCACGGCGGAGCAGAAGCAGGTGATCGAGGAGAACAAGTAGTTTCAGGACGGATCAGGACTCACCCATGCCCACCGCCACCTTCCGTATACACCGAGGCGACCAGAAGGCCGCCGAGTTCCGCGACTACACCACCGAGATCACCACCGGCATGGTGGTTCTTGACGCCGTTCACCAGATCCAGGCCGAGCAGGCACACGACCTCGCCTGCCGCTGGAACTGCAAGGCCGGCAAGTGCGGCAGTTGCTCAGCCGAAATCAACGGCAAGCCGGCCCTCATGTGCATGACGCGGTTGGACCAGATCGACCTTTCCCAGCCTGTGACGGTCGAACCGATGAAGTCCTTCCCCCTCATCCGCGACCTTGTCACCGATGTCTCGTGGAACTACCGGGTCAAGAAGAAGATCAAGCCCTTCCAACCCCGCAAGCCCGATGCCCCCGACGGCACCTGGCGTATGCAGCAGGCCGATGTGGACCGCGTGCAGGAATACCGCAAGTGCATCGAGTGTTTCCTGTGCCAGGACGTCTGCCACGTCCTTCGGGACCACCACAAGCACGAGGAGTTCATCGGCCCGAGGTTCCTCGTCTACGCCGCGGCGTTGGAGATGCACCCGCTCGACACAGCCGACCGGCTGTCGGACCTCAAGAACGAGCACGGCATCGGATTTTGCAATATCACCAAGTGCTGCACGAAGGTGTGCCCCGAGCACATCACCATCACCGACAACGCCATCATACCGCTCAAGGAGCGCGTGGTCGATGAGTTCTACGACCCGCTGACCAGGCTCTTCAGGATTTTCAAACCCAAGAAGGGTTGAGACGATCGAGCGACCTGCTCGGTGCCTGTTTGGAATCCGCTGGGTTCGTGCCGTTCAAACAGCGATTCCTCGAACCCTTCCCGACCACCTGCGAACAGGTACACGTTACGCACCCGCCCATTCGGGCCGATGGAGAGTTATCACATGCTCATGCTTCGTGCGACCGTCATCGCGGCTTTATTTTCAGTCTCATGGACCGCCCCCGCGCAGGAGATTCCCGCGACGGTTCATGATCAGGACGGTTGTCATTCCGGGGTGTGCGATGCGGGGTGCACAATATTGATGCGCCCCGAACCCCGAGGCGTCTGGCGAGACCGCCGCTGGCCCGGCGGCATCGTTCCATATTCCTTCGGCACGGATGCCACCACAACGCAGCAGAACCAGACCCGTGCCGCGATGGACGTGATCCAGTCGTGGGTGAATGTGACCTTTGTCCCACGCACGACCGAAGCGGACTTTGTCAACATCATCCCCGCGACCGGCAACTATTCCTTCGTCGGTCGCGTGGGAGGTTCGCAGGAACTGGGGATGTTCAACTGGGGGACCCAGGCGATCCTGATCCACGAACTCATGCACGCGCTGGGCGTTTGGCACGAGCAGAGCCGATCCGACCGCAACATGTTCGTGGAAGTGAACTACCCGGCGATCCAATCGGGCCGGGAGCACAACTTCAACTCCTACGCGACCGAGCCCCTGGCCGGGCACTACGACTTCGACTCGGTGATGCACTACGGCCCCACGGGCTTCAGCATCAACGGCGATCGGACCATCAAGGTCCGACGCTCCTACGCCCGCGAGTATGCCTACGCCATCGGCCAGCGCACGGGCATGAGCAACGGCGACATCTGGACTCTCACCACCATGTACGGCGGAGATCCGCCGGCACGCAACTTTTCTCTCGCCACGCCCGCCGACGCCTCGGCGGTCGGAACCGTGTGGGCACCGACCTTCTCGTGGGCCGCATCGCAGGGGGCCACTCAATACACTCTCAAAATTGATGATGACCCGGCCTTCGGCTCGCCCGAGATCAACATCAACACGACCGCCACCACCTACACCCGCACGACGCCGCTCACCCCGAGGAAACTTTACTACTGGACCGTGACCAGCAGCAACGCCCGGGGCACGGGCAAACCCTTCCCAACGGCTTCTCGCAGTTTCTATACCGACTCGACCCTGCCCGCCATTCTCTATGTGGATGCCTCGGCCCCGGCGGGGGGTGATGGGCGCTCCTGGACCGGCGCGTTCCGTGACCTGCAGGATGCGCTCGGGCTTGCCTCGGCCTTCGGCGGCCCGGTCGATGAAGTCCGTGTCGCAAGGGGCACCTACAAACCCGACCGCGGCACCGGGAACCGCAACGCCACGTTCTGGCTCGCGAGCGGTGTCACGGTTCGGGGCGGTTACGCCGGTCGTGCCTCCGCGACGCCGGACGTGAACGATCCGAACCTTCATCCCACGATCCTGACCGGCGACCTCTCCGGCAACGACGGCGCGAACTTCAGCGGCATGGGCGACAACGCCTACAACGTTGTCACCGGCAGTTTCCTCGATTCGACCGCTGTGCTCGAGAACATCACGATCCGTGCCGGTAACGCCAACTCGGGCACCTTCCCCCGATCCCGGGGCGGGGCCATCCAGATCGACGATGGCGACCCGACCTTCCGCGGCTGCATCATCGAGAACTCACAGAGCACCAATCTTTACGGCGGGATCAGCATTTCGTTCGGCGCGACACCCAGTTTCTACAACTGCGTTCTGCGGAACATGCGCACCACCGGGGCGGACCCCAACGGCACCGGAGGGTTGGTGGGTGTCCGCCACAAATCGACCACACTCTTTTCCGCCTGCGAGTTCACGGGCGGCAATGCCCGGCAGGGTGCCGCGGCCTATGTCTTCGACGCACCGGTGACGTTTCACAACTGCATCGTACGACAGAACACGTCCACGGTTGTCGGCGGTGTACTCCACGCGGCGGCGAACGGCGAACTCACGCTGCTGAACACGTCCACGTTCGCCAACAACACGCCCGCGGGAGGGGCCTTGCTCCGTGCCGATGCGGCTTCGCTCATCACCGTGACGAACTCCGTCCTCTGGGGCGATTCACCCGCGGAGATTGCCGCCGACGCCGCGGCGACGGTGAACGTGACGTATTCGATGGTCCAGGGCGGAAGCGCCGGGACGGGCAACCTCTCGTCCGATCCGATGTACGCCTCGCCGACGACCGGCGATCTCTCGCTGCGTCCCGGGTCACCCGCGATCGATTCGGGATCGAACCCGGTGGTGCTGGCCGCGGGCCTCACGACCGACTTCACGGGTGAACCGCGCCGTGCTGATGATCCGGACATTTCTGACACCGGGCTGGGGTCGGCCCCCATCGTGGACCGGGGCGCGTACGAGCGTCAGCCCCCATGCCCCGCTGATATCAATATCGACGGCGCTGTGGACGGCTCTGATGTGGAGGCCTTCTTCGCGGCGTGGGAGAGCGCCCATCCGCTCGGTGACTTCAACCAGGACGGGGGCGTGGACGGGGGTGATGTCGAGGCGTTTTTCCTCCGCTGGGAGTCCGGTTGCTGAAAGCCGCTCGGCCGTACGCTCTCCGGCACATGCCGCCCGTTTCATCGCAGACGTCCGACGATATTCCCTTCGAACTTCCACGAGCATCCCCGGCCGCTCAGCGGCGCGCCGGAGCCTTGCTCGACGCCCTGCGAGAGCACTATCCGGCTGCTCATTGCGAACTGAACTATTCGAATCCTCACGAACTGCTCGTGGCGACCATTCTCTCTGCCCAGGCGACCGATGCGGGTGTGAACAAAGCCACGCCAGCCCTCTTTTCACGCTTCCCCACGCCGGCGGATTATGCGCGATCCACACCGGAGGAAATCGAGCCGTACATCCGCACCATCGGGCTGTTTCGGAACAAGGCAAAGTCGGTCCACGCCGCGATGACGGCTGTGGTTGAGCGTTTCGGCGGTGTTGTGCCGCGAACGATGGGGGAACTGCTGTCTCTGCGGGGTGTGGCCCGCAAGACCGCGAACGTGGTGTTGGGCAACGCCTATGGCATCAACTGCGGGTTCGTAGTTGACACGCACATCGAACGACTCTCCGGGCGATTCGGTCTGGTCCCGCCCGGCACGACCGTGGCGATGATCGAGCGGCACCTGATGTCGCTCTTCCCCCGTGAAACCTGGTGCGAGGTTTCTCACATGCTCATCTGGCATGGACGCAGGGCTTGCACAGCCCGAGGATCGGCTTGTGCCGACCACCCGATCTGCCGCAAGTTCGGAACATGTTGTGAACTCCGGCACAAGTAACCCACCCCACACCCGCTGGATTTTGACTCAACCCGCCCGTTTTCAAACACCCCGTCGAGGGTCGGCACAACCCTGCGAATCCGTACCAGAACACCTTCCAAGAGTGAACGTACCCTAGAGACAGGCCTCCGGCACCAACCGGCCTGCTGATGACTCCCAGCCAAACCCCAACCCAATCCGATGAAATCACACCGATCCCGGTCGTGGGCTCGAGCGATGCCGCGATCACGGGCGGCCCGGATCCGCGAGATGCGTTGACTGCCTTTCTGCGTCAACTCCTTGAACTTCAATGCGGGCTGGTCGGCGGGGCGGCTGGTGTTGTGTTTCTCAATCATGGACCGGGGAACAGCCCCGCCATCGCGGCGACCTACCACGCCCCTTCCTGCGAACGACTGACCGAAGGAACCGACCCGTTAGGACCGGCAACGCTTCCACGGCTCGAGCGGCTCTCCTCGCAGACGGCAGGCACGATTGAATCCATCACGCTCGCCCGCCCGGGTCGCGGGATGTACGGCGAAGAACTCCGCCTCCGTGCGCTCTCGGCTCCCCTGGCCGCCGATGGACGGATCGAAGGAACGTGCATCGTCCTCACTCCAGCGCCGGGGCGTCAAACAACGCCTCCGGATTCGGATGCACTCCGCCTCATCGAACTCGCGGCGGCACGCTTCGAGACATTCCTTTGGCGGCAGCAGTGCTTCGCCGAGGCCGAGCAGAAACTCATGCTCCGCGAAACCGTCGAGTTGCTCGACGCCTCGCAACAGGGCGGCACCGCCGCGGCCATGGGGTCAATCCTGTGCCAGGAACTCAAGCGTCGATTCGGCGCGACGCGGGTCTCGATCGGACTTGTTCAGCGAGATTTCATCCGTCTTGTCGCCGTGAGCGGGGCTGACCAGATCGACCGTAACGCCGCCGCCGTCGAGGCCATCGAGGCCGCGATGGAAGAGTCCGCGGCCCAGGACTGCGAGATCGTCTTCCCTGTCCCGCCGGGGACCGATGCCGACCCCGCCCAACGCCGCGTCACCCGCGCCCACGAAGATCTCTCTCGCCGTTTCGGACCTGCGGCGATGCTCAGCCTCCCGCTCCGTGTCGAGGGCGATCTGGTCGGGGTGGCGCTGCTCGAACGTGAGGCCGACCAACCATTCCCGCTCGGGGCCGCGGCCCTCCTGCGTCTTGTCGCGGAGACCATCGGCCCCGCCCTGTGGACCCGACGCCTCGCCGATCGGGGCATCTGGGCCGTTTCCCGCGACCGCACCCGGGAACTTGCGGTGGAACTCGTCGGACCCCGTCATACCGGGATGAAACTCATCGGCGCGATCATCGCCCTCGCCTTTCTCGGCGCTGCGGTCATCCCGATCCCATCGCGCGTCAGCGCCCACGCCGAAGTACGACCCGCCGCGGCACGCACCATCGTGCCGCCGTTCACCGGCTTCCTCGCCGCCGTTTCGGTCAAGCCCGGCGACCATGTGTCAGAAGGCCAGGTGCTGGCGGAAATGGATGTCAGCGAGGTGCAACTCCAACTGGCGCAGGCCGCCAGTGACCGCGCCAGCCTGACCACCCAGCAGACCGAGTCGCTCAACCGGGGCGAACTGGCAAAGGCCAAGCAGTTGGAATACGACGCCGCCAAGGCCCACGCCGTCATGCAGCAGGCGGAAGGCTATCTTCGCAACGCTCAGATTCGTTCGCCCATCAATGGTGTCGTCGGCAAGGGCGACCTGGAGCAGTTCGTTCGTGCCAAAGTCGAACCGACTCAGCCCCTCTTCGAGATCGTGACCGATGCCAACATCTGCGTCGCGTATGTGGACGAGCGTGACATTCAGCGGGTATCCAAGGGACAGTCGGGCCGCTTCGTCAGCCGCGCACTCCCCGATGACAAGCTCCCCGTGCGGGTCGTCCGTATCACGCCCGTCGCCGAGCCGCGTCAGGGCACCAACTCCTACGAGGTCGAACTCGAATCAACCGAGCAGGGCGGAGCCTGGCGCACCCTCCGCCCGGGCATGACCGGGAAGACAAAACTCGACGACGGATGGACCACCACGCTGGCCACGCTCCTGCGGCCGATCGTGGACGAACTCCGCCTTCGGTGGTGGTGGTGACATGCTCGGACTGGTCAGGCCCGACATCACCTCCTCGTTCAGCGACCTGTGGTACCGCGTCGGGCCCGCCTCGCCGCGGCTCTCGCCGCACGCACGCATCACACAGCAGCGCACAGGCCGCGATGCGGTCTACATCGTAGAAGATCCCGCGGGCGGAGACTTCTACCGCCTGAGCGCCGCGGCGTACTTCTTTGTCGGCCTGCTCGACGGCCGCCGCACCGTGAACGACGCCTGGGACGCGTGCAACGCCCAACTCGGCGACAGCGCCCCCACCCAGCGAGAGTGCATCGATCTGCTCAGCAAACTCCAGTATTTCGGGCTGCTGGCCGGGGACATGCCGTTGGCCGCCGATATGATCGAACGCCGCCACCGCGATGCGGCCCGCAAGAGGCGGCGGCGGCGTACCGGCTCGGGCATGTCGCTGGTCATCCCGCTCTACAACCCCGAACGTCTCCTGGAGCGATCCCGGCACCTCTTCGCTCCGGCGTTCACGGTGTGGGGGTTCTCGCTCTGGCTGGGGATTGTGCTTGTCGCGCTCGGTTACGCGTTCGTCAACCGCGCGGCCCTCTTCAGCAGTCTCAACGGCGTGCTCGACCCGTCCAACCTGCTCGCCATCTCCGTGGTCTTCATCATCCTTCGCGCGTGGCACGAGTTCGGCCACGGCGCGGCATGCAAGGCCATGGGCGGGCGCTGCACCGAGATGGGCCTCATGCTCGTGGCCTTTGTCCTCCCCTTCCCCTACTGCGACACCTCCAGCGCCTGGCGCTTCCCCGAGGTGCGCAAGCGCGTGATCGTCTCCGCGGGGGGCATGTACTTCGAGACGTTCCTCGCCGCCATCGCGACCATCGTCTGGGCGCACACCTCCGACGAGGCCCACACCGTCCGCACGCTCGCGTACAACGTCATGTTCATCTCGGGCGTCACCACGCTCCTGTTCAACGCCAACCCCCTCATGCGGTACGACGGGTATTACATCCTGTCCGACCTGACCGGCACGCCGAACCTCGCCCAGCGCGGCGCGGAGTTGACGAAGTTCCTGCTGAACCGGCACATCTTCAAAGCCGCATCGGCGAAGCCGCCCTCCGTCCGAGATCCCGCCGAGTTCTGGCTACTTCTCACCTACAACCTGCTCGCCTTCCCGTACCGCCTGTTCATCAGTTTCGGGATCGTCCTGTTTCTCTGGAGCGATGAACGCTCCTTCACGCTCGGCGCGGTGCTCGCCGTCGCCGCCGCCGCGGTCTGGATCGTCTGGCCGCTGCTGCGTGCGATCGGGTTCCTCGCCGTCTCTCCGCAACTCCTCGGACGACGGGCGCGGGCCGTGTGCATCTGCGCCGGCGCGGCGGGCATCGTCTTGCTCCCGCTCGGAATCGTCCCCGTCCCAAGCGCCGCGTACGCACCGGGCGTGCTCGAAGCGCGACAGCGCGAGCCGATCCGCCCGCTCGAGGACGGCTTCATCAGCGCCGTGCTGGTCGAAGAGGGGGATCGAGTTGAGGCCGGCCAGACCATCGCCACGCTGAGCAACCCGGGGATCATCGCCGACCTCGCCAGGGCCGAGGCGGACTTCGGCAAGGCCCAATCCTTCAGCCACATCGCCGCGAGCGGACTGCCCGGCGAGCAGGCCATCGCTCGGATCAGACTCGAGCAGGCCGCCAAGTCGCTCGAACGGGCGAGGGCTCGTGCCGATGGGCTTTCCATCCGGGCCGGCGGGCCGGGCATCATCGCACCCGCGCCGTTCGCATCGCGCCGACTCCGCGACCTTCCCGGATACTTCGTGACACGCGGAACGCTGCTGGGTCTCATCGCTTCCACCGATGACCTGGTGCTCCGCGCTGTCGTGGGTGACAGGGACCACGCGTTCATTTTCGACAACCGCTCCGCCCCCCCCACCGCCTCGCTCAGGGTCAGAGGCGATGCCGGATCGGTCGTCCCCGCCGAGATCACACGAGTTGTTCCCGTCGGATCCCGAGAACTGGCCGATGCTTCCCTCTCCACCGATGCGGGGGGCAACATCGTGCTTGATCCGCGAGACCCGGAGCGACGTACCACTCTCACGCCCCAGTTCCTCGTTGAACTGCGGCCGCGGACCCTCTCACCCGCCTGGCAGCCCGGACTCCGAGGCAACGTGCGCTTCGAGTTGCCCCACCGCCCACTTCTCTCCCAGTGGTGGCGGCGGTTCCAGCAGTACGTGGACGACCGTGTGAGGGCATGAACACCGCACGACCCAACATCTCTCCGGTCGCGTGGCTCCAATCCGCGGCGTCCAACAACGACAGGCTCTGGCCCGCGCTCGCACGCCCGTGGAAACGCCGGCCGACGGCAACGGGTTTTGACCTGCTCGGCGAGCGTTTCGGTGCCTATCGCGCATCCCGAGCCGCGAAACGTCTTCCGTGGTTGCAGGCCCTCGCCATCATCGACCGTGCGGCGGAACTACGGCATCATTCCGAGGCTGCACTCGATGAAAACATCGCGCAAGCCCGTCAAGCGTCCATCGTTTCAAGGGATGATCCGGAAACGCTCGCCCTCGCTTTCTCGGTCGGGTACGAAGTGATCCGTCGTGAGATCGGGCTTTCGCTCCACCCGGAGCAAGTCCTCGGCGCGATCGTGCTTGCCCAGGGGGCGTGCGCCGAACTCGCCACCGGCGAGGGCAAGACCGTCACCGCGATCCTGCCCGCGGCGATCGACGGATGGAGCGGAAGAGGCGTCCACATCATCACCGTCAACGATTACCTCGCCCGGCGCGATGCCCAAACCACCGAACCGGCCTACCGCCGCATGGGCCTCAGCGTCGGCGTCATCCAGGAGACGACATCCAACGAAGGCCGGCGAAGGGCGTACGCCGCGGACATCACGTTCGCCGCGGACAAGCAGGTTATCTTCGACCATCTGCGCGACCGGCTGGCATCCCCGCTTGAAACCCGTCTCTCGGGCCTGCTGCTCGACACGCTCGCACCCGCCGGCCCGGGCGCGCCGGGAGCATCCTGGATCGACCGCGTGGTGCAGCGCGGACTGCACTCGGCGATCGTGGACGAGGCGGACAGCGTTCTCATCGATGAGGCCGTCACTCCCGCGATCATTGCCCAGCCCGTCCCCGGCGGCGAGCAGGTCAGTCGCCACTTTGTGCTCGCCGCGGAACTGGCCAGAACGTTCACACCCGGCGTTGAGTACCTGGCCGATCATCGGCTGCGACGGGTGACAATCACCGATGCGGGTCGGGCCAGGCTCGCAGAGACCGCCAGGGCGCTCCCGGCATTCTGGGCCGGACCTCGCCGACGCGAGGAACTCATGCTCCAGGCCTTGACCGCGCGCGAACTCTACCAGCGGGGCGTGGATTACATCGTGAACGACAAGCAGGAAGTCCTGATCGTGGACCGCTCCACCGGGCGCGTGCTGCCGGGGCGGCAATGGCAACTGGGCCTGCACCAGTCGGTCGAGGCAAAGGAAGGCGTCCCCATCAAGGCCGAGAACCTCGTGGCGGCTCGCACCAGTTATCAGGGATTCTTCCAGCGCTACCGCCGACTCGCGGGTATGACGGGCACCGCCCGCGAGGTCGCCCCTGAACTGTGGCGGTGGTACCGCCTGCCCGTGGTGCGCATCCCCACGCACAAGCCCGTCATCCGCACCAACGCCCCCGACAAGGTCTTCGACACAGAGGAGGCGAAGATGGCCGCCGCGGCCCGTCGCGCCGCAGAGGCCCACCGCCAAGGTCGCCCCGTGCTCGTGGGGACTTGGAGCGTGCTCGCTTCTGAACGCATCGGGCGGATGCTGCTCGAGCAGGGAATCGAGGCGAACGTCCTCAACGCGACCCGAGAAGCCGAGGAGGCAGCGATGATCGAACGGGCGGGCAACCCCGGCGCGATCACCGTGGCGACCAACATGGCCGGCCGAGGCACCGACATTCGACTGACGAAAGAATCGCGCGAAGCGGGCGGCCTGCTCGTCATCGCCACCGAGCGGCACGACGAAAAACGCGTGGACCGGCAACTGGCCGGCCGCGCGGGGCGGCAGGGCGATCCGGGAGGTGTCGAAGTCTTCACCTCGCTCGAAGACCACCTGATCGCCGAGTCCGGACTGCGACCGTTGGTGTGGCTGGTCCGGCGGTCATCCGGGCCGGTACGGCGATTCGCGGCACGGGTGTTATGGTCGATGGCGCAAACGACCGCCGGCCGCCGGTGGGCCGTGGTTCGTGGCGAAGTCTCGAAATCCGATGCCTGGCTCGATATGGCGATGCACTGGCGCACGCGTTGAACCGCACGTCCACAACGGCCTTTACCTCCACGCGGGGGATTCCGCGGGGTGCAGTTCCTTCCACAACCTTTCCAATAGTTCACCCAAACCCATCCTCGCAGCGCCGCTGATGACCAGGACATCCTTGTCCGCACGGAGGCCCAGTTCGCGACAGAGCCTGTTGACAACCGCCGCGGCTTCCGCCGGATCGGTGAAGAGGTCGAGTTTGTTCAGAACGATGATCTCACGCTTCTCCGCGAGGTGGCTCGAATAACCGGCCAGTTCGCCCCTGACCACGCGGTAGTTCTCCGCCGGGTCACTGCCGTCTTCCGGTTGGGCGTCAAGGAGGTGAAGCAGGATCCGCGTCCGCTCGATGTGTCGGAGAAAGTCGTGCCCCAGCCCCGCGCCCTGCGCGGCGCCCTCGATCAGGCCGGGAATATCGGCCAGCACGATCCGCCGAGAGAGATCAAGTTCGGCAACACCCAGCTGGGGTGAGAGCGTCGTGAAAGGGTAGTTGGCGATCTTCGGAGTCGCCGCCGTCAACGCGGCCAGAAGCGTGCTTTTACCCGCGTTGGGTTTGCCGACGATGCCGACATCCGCGATCAGTTTGAGTTCGAGACGCAGGCGTCGTTCCTCGCCCGGCTCGCCTGGCTCCGCCGTGCGGGGAGTCTGATGCGTCGAGGTCTTGAAGTGCTCGTTGCCCCACCCGCCGCGGCCTCCCTTGGCGATGACAAATCGTTCACCCGCCTTCAAATCATGGATGAGTTCGCCGCTGTCTGCATCAAACACCAGTGTGCCCGGAGGCAGGGGGATCAGCAAATCCTCCCCCGCCGCGCCGCTGCACTGCTTGGCCCCGCCCCCCTCACCGTTCTTCGCCGCCCAGACCCGCTGGAAGCGCAGGTCATACAGCGTGCTCATCCCCTCTTCGGCGACGAAGAGAACGCAACCGCCATCCCCTCCGTTGCCGCCGTTTGGCCCGCCCTTGGGTTCGTACTTCTCGCGCCGGAACGATACCTTGCCGTTCCCTCCCGAACCCGCGCGAACCGTGATGATTGCCTGATCGACGAACACGCGGAAGGGTAGGGACCGCGCCGCCCGATCGCTCGCTACGCCGCGCGAGCCAACTGACCGCTCGTGATCCTCGTGAAGAGTCGCTCACGATCGACCGCGTGCGCGAAACGAGTGAATGTCGCCGCCATCCGCACCGGACCCGGTTCGCTGTCGTCGATCCAGACGATGTTGCCGAAGGCCCGGACGGTCCTGGCGGACTCATCGTCCTTGCCGGGGAACTCGAACTTGATCTCCACCGCTGTGCCCAGGTCGATTGGCTGATCCAACTCGAACTGCACCCCCCCTTCGCTTACATCGTAACAATGACCCTCACGCTCCTGGCGAGCGCCGAGGCGAACCGTCACAGGCGTATACATCGGGGGCAGTACAAACCGCTCATGACGCCGCCGGTTGAAGGTGCTTCCCACCACGCCCATCTCCTCAACTGTTGTGCTCGTTGAACCGGCCTTGAAGGCCGACCGACCACTGATATCGGGCAAACAGATGAGGGCAATCACTGATTCGGGGTCGCTGCGCGCGAGCGGCAAAGTAGCCGGAACACGCGGCCGATAACGCAAATCGACGGCAGTGACGGTTCGGTAGTCCTACGCCGTGGCGGTCGGAACCGCGGGACGCTCTACAACTTGAATGCTCAGGTCGCCCAGAGGCACCCCGAGTCGGGTTTCAATCTCATTAACGACATTGCGATCAAGGCCGGCGAAAAGCCGACGACTCAGTTCGATCGGCACGTCCAGCATCCGACCGTCCCGGGTTGACACATGAACGTGGGGGGAGACATCGGCGTCGTACCGGCATGGACCCGCACCCATCGAGGTCGGCAGTTTTCTGCACAGGCCGCAATCGACCAGGGCATCGAGCGTGTTGTACACCGTGGCGAGGCTCAATCCCTCATCCTTCGCGCGCACCATCTGGTAGATCTCGTCGGCGGTCGGATGCGACATCGTCGAGGCCAGCGCAGAATACACCAACTCGCGTTGCCTCGTGTGTCTCAGGCCCTTGCCCCGGAACAACTCGCGAAAGTTCAGGTCTTCGTAGTTCATGGATCACTGGAACGAGCATCGCGGCCATCCACGATGTGCCCTCCCTTTCTCTTGATTGTGCGGCTCTCGGTATGCTCCGCGTCACACGACGGCATATCGAGACTGCACTCCCACACGGACTCAATAGTATTGCGGGGTGGAATCCCCAAATCGACTGCCAAACAAGCCCCTTCCCTCGGTGGGGAGGTGGGATGTCGTCGGATTTTCATGATTCGTGCGTTCCTGATTCGCGCGTGCTGAGCACAGTCAGAATCTCCCCCGAATCAGTGAATCTGGGTGCGTAATGAAGAACCCTGAACCGGAGAAGCGACACCGTATCAACTCCGCCCCGTGACACCATCGAACTCTTTTACACCTCTGAAGCTCCCGAGGATCGTCCACGGGCGCGGGTGGAATTTGCCTCGCCGGACCCGGAACGTCGAGCATGAGAAACCTCACGCGGCACCGACGGTGCCAGCAGTTCTCTCAACCGTTCGATGGCTTCGGCGTGCCGACGCGATACGGTGGATTTATTCTTCCCCAGCGCGGCCCCGACTTCGGACATGCTCTTGCCTTCAAGATACAACATGCGGATCAACTGTCCGTGATCGGACGGGAGGGCCGCGACCGCTCGGGTGAGCCGTGTTGTCGTTTCCTCACGAAGCGTGCTGTATTCCGGGGCCGGGTGATGATCGGCCGGGTCCTCGCGCGGCGCCTGGCCCTCACGAAGATTGGAGAGCAGGAAAACCGCGCCGAGCCGATCCACCGCCGCGGTGAGTTGCCTGGCCAGAAACTCGGGATCATCCGAGGCTTCCGCGGCGGAAGCGGTCAATTCCAGAACGTCGTTGGTGTTGGCCTGTTCCTGCACGCTCTTCCTGGCGGCCGGCGGCAACCAGGTCATCTTCCGCAGCCCATCAAAGATCGCCCCGCGAATCCGGTAATGGGCGAATGTGGTAAAGGAAACACCGCGCGAAGGATCAAACTGCCTGGCGGCCTCCACGAGCCCGACCTGCCCGAAGGCGACCAGTTCCTCGTAATCCGCGTGCGAGGGAAGTGTCTTGGCGATGTTGCGCGCCAGCGCCCTGACATAGGGCTGCTGCTCCACGATGAGACGGTCCTTCGAGTTTGGCCGTGGAAGTGTCACAGTCTGAGCAGGAGCATAATCACCGCAAGACAGCAAATCGAGAGTACCGACAGCGCGATGATCTTGGCGTTCTCCTCCCAGCGGGACGGTGGCGGAGCGGGTGCCGGGGCGGGACGTACCGGCCTGCGTATCTCTTCCGGCACCGCATTAGGCGCGGGTTCAGAAGGGAAAGATTCACGGACCCGCTTCGGCACGGGCCGGACGAGTACGTCCCAGTAACAGACATACCGGATTGTCGAACCTGCAAGTTCCAGCACGTCCCCGTGCGCCAGTTCGCTGGGGCCGGCGAGGGGTACACCATTGAGTATCACACCGCCGGGGGAACGAAGATCTTCGACCAACAATCGACCACGATGTCGAAAAAAACGCGCGTGCCGCTCGCCCGCTGGTCCAGGCAGAACAATACCACAGCCTTCCCCGCTGCCTACCAAGACTTCGTCACCGTCATTCTCGGGCACACGGTGGGTCGCATAGCCCGAGCAGCCTTCACGCGATAAGGTGACTTGAAACTCGGGTGCCGTCCAGACCGGACGTTCGCCAGGCACGATGCTCACGAGGCCCCTCCGCACCCGCGCCCGATCATTAGGGACTGGTCGTACTCCTTCTTCATTTCGATGAAGACGGTAGGATTCATCCACCCGATCGAGCGCCGCGGCCATCGGATCGATGAAACAAAAACCCGCCTCCGCGGCGGGTCAAGAACTCACTGATCGGTGCTGATTATCAGTTACGGAGCCACTTGGGACAATCGGCTTGAGGATCCGACGGTGTCACGTGCACATGACGACCACGGAAGACAACAGTGCCATTCGCTACGGAGTAGAGCGTGTCGTCCTTGCCTCGCTGCACGTTGAAGCCGGGCAGGAACGGCGTTCCGACCTGACGAACGATGATCGATCCTTCTTGCGCGATCTCGCCACCATACAACTTCACGCCGCGGTATTGCGGGTTGCTGTCGCGACCGTTCTTGGTTGAACCTTGACCCTTCTTGTGTGCCATGACAACGAACCTTTCAATCTGGATATTCGGCGATCTTCGCCGGGCCAAAATGATAGCGGAAGAAACCCGTCGTGTCTACTTCGCGCTCTGCCAGAAGGATTTTGTAAGGGCTGCGGGACGGTGACTGCAGCCGATGCGACGAACTACCTCATGATCCATCGTTCTTCGATCATCCGGAGCGGATTCGCATTCATCCCGCGCAGTTCGCCCGCCGCCTCGAACCGTAGCATGAATGACTTTCGCAGCGTTCGAGTCGCCGGCTTCTTTGTTTTGGGATCGATGACGGGAACGACCTTGGTTTCGCCGCTGAAGCCAGATGCGTAGATGGTCAGCTCCTCCGGCTGAAGATTTGATGCGGGCCAGATGACCAACCCTTCCTTGGAGTTTTCTTCGCCGGTGAGTAAGGTCCCAACGATGCCGATTTGATCCAGCAGTTCAGGGTTCTCCAGGCTTGACCAGATCTGTCGGGCCACATCCGGGGGTACATCACGACCGCCGCGAGCGCAATCACCTTCGTTGCTGCAGAGATCGAAGATCGGTGCGAAGAGCAGATCCCCCGGAGATGTGTTCGTCACCCGATACGTGAAGTAAAAATACGAGCGAAGCCCGACTCCAGGGGATTCCACCGCCGTCACCCGAAGCGGTCCCGGCTGAATCGCCAACTGCCACCGACGAGGAATGACGTCAGGCTCCGGAGCAAGTCCGAGTGTGGCTGCCGTTCCGAACAGCAGCACGATAAACCCGACCACACGGGGAAGGCGGTGCAGCAACGTCATAGTTGGGTTCAGCATCGGCGTGCGGTTCCTCGAGAATAAAGGCGGAAGGTTACAGGGTACGACGTCCGCCGTCGGGGTCAACCCGCCATAAAGTACCTTTGAGTGCCTCCCCCGGTTCCCACACCCTCGGAACTTTCGGCCAAAGGCGGCCCCCATCGGCACCCGGTCACTCGAATCACGCCCGATCTGGCTTTCGCCGCGGCGTGCCGACTGGTGAGCCAATCAAACGCCAACATCGAACATGCTGCGCGTCGGCTGGTCGCCTCCTCTTCTTCGCACGGTATCGATCTCTCACTTGTTTGGGGAACGGTTGAATACCGAACCACGAAACCCAACGTATTCGTGCGTCAGGCGTGTCTCGCGGTCCTCGGGGCAGGAAAGACCGCGATGATGTTCGTCAGTGAACCTCCACGCTCCGGAGATCCAGGCGGAACCTCCAAAGGTATCGAAGAACGGTCAGACTGTGTTCGGGCGGCGTGCGAGTTCCTCGCGGGTCGCGTCTCTGCTCCAGTCCGTATCGCTCAAGCACTCCCGGACCACAAAGAGAGTTGGGCGGTTGAATCGTTCCGGATTGCCGGGTTCCTGAAAGTCGGCGACCTGATGTACATGAAGCGGGTCGGGGTTGAGCCTCACAATCCCCATCCCTCCAACTCCTGGCCCAAAGGCGTCGAAATTACGGCATTTGCCGAGTTGGCGCATCAGAGTGAGCACGCCGCGCACGCGGCGGTCGTAAACGCACTCGACAGGTCCTATGAAGGGACCCTGGATTGCCCCGAACTCTGCGGATTGCGAGATACAGCGGACGTGGCTCAGTCGCATAGAGCCACAGGGGAGTTCGATCCGACTCTCTGGTGGATCGTGAAACTGGACGGGATACCGCACGGATGCCTGCTCCTGAATCCGTGCAGGGAGCTCCGCAGCGTGGAACTGGTCTACCTTGGACTCTCACCGGCGCTCCGAGGGAGCGGCCTGGCCCGCGGACTTCTCTCGTGGGGCCTTTCCCGGGCCGCGAAGGGCAGGTCCAACTGGGATGTCACGTGCGCGGTGGACAGTCGAAACACGCCCGCGTTGAAGTTGTACCGCGGCTTGGGTTTTCGAGAAGGCGCCCGACGTGTGGCGCTCGTCAAGGTGCTCGGAAATCCGAAAGCCTGAATTCACTGCTGTCCGTGCGGTTTTGCACGTGCTTATCCACAGCCCGACGGCAAAAGTGGAAAAAAAAAAAGTGTGGATCGCTTTCTTCGTAAAAAACGCCCCGCGCTCGACGCGGCCCCATCG
>DDSA01000181.1:0-6602 GCA_002343715.1 Phycisphaerales bacterium UBA2402
CGGGCGCGCCCAAGGTGCGGGCGATGCAGATCATCGACGAACTGGAGGCGACTCGGCGGGGGCCTTACTGCGGGTGCATCGGTTTCATCGCCGACAGCGGCGACGCGTGGTTCAACGTGGCGATCCGCACGGCGCTTCTGTGCGGCGAGCCGGGTGCCGCGCCGGGTGAGATCCGGCGCGGGGTGATGGACTACAGCGTGGGCGCCGGGATCGTGGCCGAGAGCGACCCCCAGCGCGAATGGGAAGAGACGCTCTTGAAGGCGGCGGGTTTGCGCACGTTGCTGGGGGTATGAGCCGCGGGGCGCGGCCTTAGAGCCAGCCCTTGCCCATGGCGATGTAGAGCAGGATGCCCATGGCGAAGTAGATGATGATGGCGGCGATCTTGGCATCGGCCGAGTCCATGTCCATCCACTCGATCATCAGATAGACATACGCCGCGCCGCAGGCCATGGCGATCACCAGCCCCTGACTGCCGATGACGGGGATGCAGCCGAGAATCGCGGCGATAGCCCCCACCACCCCGTGTATGCCCGCGAGTTGCACGAGCATGAGAAAACTCGTGCTGGTGAAGCCCAGCCATGTGATGCAGCAGGCCCAGAGCATCGCGTACGCGACCGCGAGCAGGATCGGAAAAGCGATGAGGTAGCCTATCGCACCCGTCAGACCCCCCCGCGCCAAGGAAATACCCACCCCCACGGCCAACCCGGCGGCGAGAAAGAGGAGTGGACGCCGGAAGGCATCGCGTGAAATTTCCTGACTGACTTCCTCGTCCCATTCGCGCCGACCGGTCAGGGCGTTGACGTGACCGCACTCGGGGCAGGTGCCGTCCTTCAGACCTTTGAGGTTATACGAACACTTGCGGCAAGTGACGGCCCGGATCCTGCCCATGCGTCGGGGCTTGGGGAGTTTCGGGCTGCCGGGGTCCAACGGCGGGGTGTACCCGCACGATGGGCAAGCCGGGACGCCCACCAGTTGCTCGGCCCCGCACTTGGGGCACGGAGCGCGGTGCCTCCCCGACAGGTCCAGCGGTGAAACGTCCAACTCGCCCGCCCGCTCGACGCACGCGCGGCAGGCGTAATCCCCCCTGGGGTTGCGCAGGCGCGGCGTGTTCGAGCAATCTCGCCCGCATTTGATGCAGGTTTTCGGCGCGGCGGCCGGCATGGTGCGGATTGTACCGAAAGAAGGCGGGCGGGTTCCGAGGTGGCCTCATTGAAACTGCGAGGAATCTCGCTACATCGCCCCCGCGTACGCCGCGAAGGTCTCGTGGAACCCGCGCGGGCTGATGCCCAGGTCTTCGCGGACCTTGGTCAGGTCGGCGGTGGCGTCCTGCGCCCCCATGCGGGCCATGCCTTCATCAAAGGGGAGAAGGGACGCGAAGCCGAGTTTGCCCGCGGCGAGCGAGGCACCCGCCGCGGCCTCGGCAGGGATGCCGAAAGGCTCGATGTTTCCCGCATCCAGCTTGTCACGCATCACGCGGATGAGCGCGGGCCAGTCCATGGCCTCACTCCCGACGAGGTTGTACACCTCGCCGATGGAGGCGGGGTTCTCGAGGGCCGCGGCGAAGGCCGCGGCGACATCTTCAACGGCGATGGGCTGCACCCTGGGATCGTGCTGGATGACCGGCCCCAGGGGCACGCGCTTGTCCTCCTGGCCGCGGGTGAAATAGGGGACGAAGAGATAGGGCGGTGCCTCGCCCACGATCATGCTCTTCATCATCTTCGTGAACTCGCCATCGGGCCCGTGGATCAGGCCGGGGCGGAAGACGGTCCAATCGAGCGTCGAAAGACGGACGATCATCTCGCCCTCGAACTTCGTCTTCTGATACTCGCTGACCCCGTTGGGGTTGGCCCCCAGCGCGGACATCTGAATGAAGCGCCGCACGCCGCGGGACTCGCAGCCCGCGACCAGGGAACGCACACTCTCCACGTGGGCCTTGCGGAAGGTGATGGCCCTGCCCGCGGCCACGCCCCGCACCTCGCGGATAATGCCGATGAGGTTGATGCAGGCGGTCGCGCCCGTGAGCAGTTCATCGACGATGCCCGGCTCCAGGACATCCCCCTGCACCACCTGCACCGACGCCCCGGGGCCGAAGGGCGGCAGCACTCGCCGGGCCTTGTCCCGGTCGCGGATCAGGGCGCGAACGGAGTGCCCACGCGCAACAAGTTCGCGGACAATCGCGCGACCAACGAAGCCGGTCGCGCCTGTGACGGCAACGGTGTGGGTGGAGGCCATGGGGTGGGAGGGTAGGAAGCCGTGTGGGGAGAAGGACTTGTACACTCCGCCGCGATGCCCGACCCCGGCCCGGCCAACTCCTCCGCAGCCATCGACGCCCTGATCCGAGAGCACCGCTACGCCCAGGCCGCGGCGGCCTGTGAGGGGGTGCTGCGCTCGAACCCGGATGATCTGCACGCCCTGTCGATGCTCTCGCTGGCGGCGCTGCACCTGGGGGATTCCGCCCGTGCGGAGGCGGCGATGGGGCGGGCGGTGGGGCTCAAGCCGGAGGATGCGGGGCTGCGGATCAACCACGCGAGAACGCTCGCTCCGCTGGGCGAGCACGCGCGGGCCGATGCGGAACTGGAGGCGGCCAAGTCGCTGCGGCCGGACTGGGTGGAGCCGTGGCTGGTCAGGTCGGAACTCGCAACGGCCCGGGGCGAGCTGCACCTGGCGATGCGCCGGGCCGAGGCGACGGCGATGGCCTTCCCGGCGGATGGGGATGCGCTGCTCGCCCGTGCGCTCACACTCGCGGCGCTGGGCCGGCCCGAAGAGGCATGGCCCATCGCGCTCGAGGCCCGCGACAAAAAACCACAGAGCATCCGACACGCCACCGAGGTCGCGTACCTGAGCAACTTCGTGCCGGGCCTGCCCGCGGCGGCCGTGCTGGAGGCGCACACGCACATCGCCAGGCGATTGAACCGCTTTCAGCCCGTCACCCCGATCAACGCGACGGCCCGTGCGCTCGACGGAAGACCGATCCGGATCGGGCTGGTTTCGCCCGACTTCCGCGACCACTCCGTCGCGTATTTCCTCGAACCCATCCTCGAACACCACGATCCCGCCGCGGCGGAGTTGTTCGCGTACCACACCGCCCCCAACGAGGATCATGTCACCGTGCGGCTTCGGGGGCGTGTGCCGAACTGGCGCTCCATCGCCGGGATGCCGGCCCGGGAGCAGGCCCGCACTTTCGCGCAAGACCGACTCGACCTTTTGATTGAACTCGCGGGCCACACCGAGCACAACGCCGTGCCGGCGATGCGCTTCCGGGCCGCGCCGGTGCAGGCCACGTACCTGGGCTACCCCAACACCACGGGCCTGCGCACCATCGACTACCGCATCGTGGATTCCATCACCGACCCGCCCGGCGAGGCCGATGGTCACTGCACCGAACGCCTGTGGCGGCTCGATCCGCCCTTTCTGTGCTACCGACCGCAGGAGCCATCGCCGCCGGTGGCCGCCCCGCCGTGCCTCGCGGAAGGGCGTATCACCTTCGGCTCGTTCAACATCGCGAGGAAACTCAACAACAGGACGATCTCGCTGTGGACGAGGGTGCTGATGGCCGTGCCCGGTTCTCGGCTCTACCTCAAGTCCCGAGGGCTGGATGAGGCCGCATTCGCCCATGACCTGCGGTCCCGCTTCGCCGGTGCGGGGGTCGATCCCTCTCGTGTGATGCTCGCCGGGTATGTGCGCGATGTCGACGGGCACCTGGGGGCCTACCGAGCGCTCGACATCGCCCTCGACCCCGCGCCGTACAACGGCACGACCACGACCTGCGAGGCGTTGTGGATGGGTGTGCCGGTCATCACGGTCGCGGGCGATCGGCACTCATCACGCGTTGGCGCGAGCCTGCTCAGAGCCATCGACCTTCCGGAGTTGGTCGCGTCCACCGAAGATGAACTCGTCTCCGCCGCCGCGGACCTCGCGGGTGATATGACCCGCCTGGTCCGCCTGCGCGAGACCATGCGGGAACGGATGCGATCGAGTTCGCTGTGCGACGGACCGGCGTTCTGCGGGCGCTTTCTCGCGGCGGCGCACGAGATGGTCCGGGCGGGGCCGGTCGGGATGGGAACCTCGGGCTGATGTCCCCCGAGCGAGCGGTTGGAGGATCGACATCGCCGAATCAGGTGGAGCCGTGATGCAGGCCCATCCTTGCCGGGGTCGATATCCGGGGCTGCATGAAGTTCCCCGCCTGCATCGCCGTCATGCTCGCGTTCCCCGTGCTGGGGCAGGAAGTCACCACCCGCCCCGCGCTCGCCGGACGGGTGGTTCGTGTCTTTGATTTCGAGGAAGAAGCGACAAACCCGGGCGAGGTGCCCCGCGACTGGTACCGGGCGCAGGACAACCCCGCCGGTGAGCGGCGGCCCGCGTACCCGGAATGGAACAAGGCGAGGATCATCTACGGCGAGGGTGCGTACGCCGGGCGGGGCGCGGTGGTGCTGCCGGTGCGCGGCGGCTGTTCGTCGCTGGTGCTGGGCGAGGGTGTGGCCCCGGTCTTCGAGGATGCCGAGTACATGGTCACGGCCAAAGTGCGGACTCGAAACCTGCGCCACGCGGCGGCGAGGCTCTCGGCCCAACTCCTCGATACCGCGAACCGGCCTCTGCCCGGGGGCTGGGTCGTCGGCGCGCCCGTCCGCAGCGAAGAAGCGTGGATCGACACGTCCGTGACACTCCCGGCGGGTGCGCCGGGTGCGGCGTTTATCCGCGTGGAACTCGAGGCGCTGCAACCAGAGCAGATGCACGAAGGCCCCACTCCCCCGCTGCACCTCTGGAAACAGGACTACGACGGCGAGGTCTGGTTCGACGAAGTCACGATCACCCAGCCGCCGCGCACGGACCTCTCCACGCCGTACGCGGGGAACATCATCCCCGCCGATGCAACTCCCGAAGTACGGGCGAGCGTGCGAGACATGACGGGCCAGCCGCTGATAGCCCGGTTCACGGTGCATGACATCCGCGGCGAAGCGGTGGCCCGTGATGAGAGGCCCATCGGCGGAGCGGTCACAACCGCATCATGGAGGCCGATACTGCCGCGGTATGGATGGTACCGGGTGAGGATGGACCTGTACACATCCGGTTCTCGCGTCGGCGGAGCACTCACGGACCTGCTCTGGCTCTGCCCGCTCGAAGCGCCGTCGCCCGGGGCCAAGAGCGCCTCGCCGGACTCGGCCCGCTTCGGTGTGGTCCTCGACAGCGCTCACGACAACGAGGCGGTGCGGAGCGCGATACGCGAACTCGGAGCCGGGGCCGTCACGGTGCCTATCGGCGACGGCACGAACCCGGGGATCGTCCCGATGATCGATTCGCTGCTGTCGGAACGGCGTGATGTGACGCTCTGCTTCACCGATGTTCCCGGATCACTGGCGGAATCCGCGGCGCTGCGTGATCGTCAGGCCTGGTCGATGCTCCTGCTCGACAAGGATGCGTGGCTCCCGCTGCTCGGTGATGTGCTGGACCGCTACGGGCAGCGGGTGCAACGCTGGCAGGTCGGTTCATGGAAAGAGAGCGAGGGTGCCGCGTGGAGGAGCCGAGTCTGGCGCGAGGCCGATGCCATCCGCGCTTCGCTGGCGACGCTGGTGGCCGGGCCGGTGGTTCGAGTGCCGATGCGGGCCGATGCACCGCGGCCCGTCCCCGGGATCGATCGGGGCGGTGCCGTGCTGGCCGTAGCGGATGTCGTGTCGGGCACGGCGGGCACGGAGGGGTTCGTCGGTGCCTGGCACGAGTCGCACGCGCCTGATCCAGCGCCAGAGGCGACCCTCATGCTGCCACTCATGCCGTGGGAACGCTTCGGCATCGCGGCCGGACCCGAGGCCGCCGCGCGCAACGCCGCGGCGTTCTGGGCTTCGATCTCGCGCCCGGACGGTTCGCTGCTTCCCGGTGCTTCGATCGCCATCGAGCAGCCGTGGACGACCGCTCCGAAGACCGGCATCGCCCAGGTCAGCCCCCGGCCCGAGTTGGCCGCGTGGCGCACGGTGGCGGCGCACCTGCGGGATCGGCGCGCGGTGGCCCGATTCCCCGTCTCCGATGGTGTGGTGTGCTGGATCCTCGCCCCTTCACCCGACGCCGCCCCGGGAAGAACGGGAGCGCTGGTCGCGTGGAACGAATGGGCCTCGCCGGAGGAGGCGGTGGTTCGTGGATTTCTCGGCCCCGGCCCCATCCGCCTCACGGACATCTACGGCAACACCACGCCGGCGCCCGCCGATTCGGACTCCGACACAGGTGGTGTGCGGATCCCGCTCGATGGATCGCCTGTTTTCATCGAGGGCATCGACCTCTCATTCGCGCGGTTCCTCGCCGGGTTCCGGGTCGAGCCTGCCTTGCTGGAATCCAACAACAAGAGCCACCCGCGAGAAGCCGTCATCGTGAACCCGTGGGGACAAACCCTCACAGGACGGTTGACCATCCTCGAGCCGGGCGGGTTTGAGAACGGACGCCACGACCGCTCATGGCGTATCTCGCCTCGTGTGATGAAGTTCGCCATCCCCCCCGGCAAGGCCGAGCGCGTGCCATTCTCCGTATCGTTCAGCCCGTCCGAGGAAGTCGGGCCAAAGGAGTTCGTATTCAACGTTGAACTGGTGGCCGACGAGCCGCCCGGCTCGAGGATGGTCAAC
>DDSA01000181.1:6824-7686 GCA_002343715.1 Phycisphaerales bacterium UBA2402
AACGTTGAACTGGTGGCCGACGAGGTGTACCAGCCTGTGATCGTGCGGCGTCGGCTCGAGGTCGGCCTCGCCGATCTGACGCTCGATGTGTCGTACTTCACACGGGGAGAGAGAGGGCAGGACCTGGTGATCGAGGCCGCGGTCTCGAACTCCGGATCCCGCGCCCTGACGCTCGACCTGACCGCCTTCGCGCCGGACCTGCCCCGGGCCAAGACAACAATCGTCGATCTGGCGGGCGGCAACCAGGCGGTGCGGCGCATGACCTTCGCCGGCGGCGCGGCCAGGACGGCGGGCAAGCGGATTGTGGTGTCGGTGCGCGACACCTCGAGCGAGGCGCGGATCACCAAATCGATCGAGGTCCGATGACCGACCTGGGCAACGGCTTTTGCCCCGCGCGGGGCACAGGCGTCGTTCGCACGGTGGATATCCCGTACACTGAACCCGTGATGCACCGCCTCGAAGGGCTTGCCAAACTGCGCGGCGATGAGAAGTACACCGACGACCTGCCCCTCACCGACTTTCTCTGGGGCATGACGGTGCGCAGTCCCTTTGCCCGCGCACGCGTCACCGGCCTGAGCAGGGATGCCTCCATCGACTGGGCCGCCTTCACGTTCGTCACGCACAAGGACATCCCCGGGGTGAACGAGGTCTATCTCATCGAGAACGATCAGCCGATCCTCGCGGGCATCGAAACACGCCACCGGCACGAGGCCGTCGCGCTGCTGGCCCACCCCTCGCGCGCGGCGCTGCGACGGGCGGTGGCCGCCGTGGCCGGCGAAGGCGAGGAACTCGATCCGGTTTTCGATCCGCTCGCCCCCCCCCCCCCCCGGCCGGGCGAGCGCGCGGCGGACACAGCGCTCAA
>DDSA01000213.1:0-140 GCA_002343715.1 Phycisphaerales bacterium UBA2402
TGGCGCTGTCGCGCCGGCCCGCGTGATCTGCTCTTTGATCCGCGAAGAACGCGGCTGAATCGTTACTGCGCGAGCCGGGGGCCGCCCTTGGCGCCCTGACCCTGGCCGATGTTGATCTCGCCGTTGCGCTCCTCGTACTG
>DDSA01000213.1:392-23364 GCA_002343715.1 Phycisphaerales bacterium UBA2402
CGGACGACCTGGCCGAGGCTGATGGCCAGGCGCTTGGCCCCGCCCCAGTTCATCACCACGCGGCTGCCGACGGCGAAGACCAGCGTGGGCTGGTTGTCCTGTCCGGGCACCGGCAGGTTGATACCGAAGTCGAGGACGACCTCGTCCTGCGTGGTGGAGGTGCGGATGGTGTTGGCGTAGGTCGTGTTCATCCGCGACTCGTCGATGCGGAGTTGAATCTGACGCTGCTCGCCCTGGGGGGGTTGATTCTCGGACATGCTCGTTCCTTTCGATCGCGGGGTTGTTCCCGCTGTGTGTAGACCATCCGTCGCCCGGGGGCGAGTGGTTCCCACCACCGGCCGCGTTGTTCATTTGCTCGGTGCGGCCCTACCCGATGCCGGCGCTCGCCGGGCAGTGTCCCTTTATTGGGGGGGCAAGTGTAGCACCGCGTCGGTAGAAAGAACAAAGTCGCACAAGCCGATCCGCACCGAACGCGAACCACAAATAGAGCGTGAAAAGGCTGCTTACTCAGCCGGATTCCGCGGTGCTGTGCCGCACAGGACTCGCCACACATCATGCACCACCAGGCTCATGTTGGCGTGCGCTGTCCGAGTCGCCGCGGCCAGGTGCGGGGTCAGGTGGGCATTGGAGAGGTGCCAGAGCGGGTAGCCCGGATCTGGAGGCTCGGGGTCGTGAACATCGAGCAGGGCGAGTGCCGACGGGTTGGCCCGCAGGAACGCGGCAAGGGCCGCGGCATCGACCATCATGCCCCGGCTGGTGTTGACGATGACGACATCGGGTTTGCACAGCGACAACGCACGCTCGTCGAGCAGCCCACGGTTGCTTTCGCGCGGGTCGGTGTGAAGCGTGAGAACATCGGAGCGGCGGAGGAGTTCCTCGCGGGATACGGGTTGAGCGCCCCGTCGGCGTTCCTCGGGCATGTCGATCAGGTCGTGAAAGATCACCGAGGCCCCGAGAGCAACACCCAACCGGGCAACGCGCGTGCCGATGCGCCCCAGACCCCAGACCCCCAGCGTCAGGTCCGCGAGTTGGCGCGGGGCGGTGTGGCCCCGGCGCCTGGCTTCCCACGCGGCGGCATCGAGGGGATCGGAGAGGTACAAGCGCGGACGAAGGGCATCGAGAAGAAGGGCGAAGACAAACTCGGCCACCGCCTGCCCGTTGGCATCGGGCGTGTGGACGACCTCGACGCCGCGTGCGCGGCAGGCCGCGATGTCGATGTTGTCCAGCCCCACCCCGGCGCGCCCGACAACGCGAAGGCGCGGGGCGGCGGCGAGGAGGGCCTCATCGACCCTGGTGTACGTTCGGATGATCAGACCATGGGCTTCGGCGAGTTCGCGTGAAAGCAACGCGGCGTCGGCGAACGGGGCGCGGCACACCTCGCAACGCTCGGCGAGCCACGCGACTGAGGTTTCGTCAAGCGCTTCGGAGATCACCACGCGATGGCGGCGGGGAATCAACCCCCCTCCGACTCGTCACCATCGGCGAAGGCCGGCTCGATGACCGCGGACATGGAGCCACGGCTGCGGGCCATGAGCGCATCGCGTCCGAAGGACAGAATCTGGTCGCGTTTGAGTTCCGCCAGTTCCTTGTGGGTGGTCATGCAGACGACCCGCCCCTCCGTATCCACGCGTTCGGCGATGCGGAAGGCCCGCTCCTGGTCATAGCCGAAAACGGATCCCATCATGCGGATCACGTAGTCGTACGAGTGGTCATCGTCATCGAGCAGGACGACGTTGTACGGCGGCAACTGCTTCACGTCCGCCGAAGACTCGGTGCGTGTGGCGGTGTCGGGCATGGGTCAATTGTTGGCCGGTGATGCTTCAAAGGCAACGAGACAGCGACGGCCCCGCGGACGCCCCCCGCGCTGAAACCCCACTCAGACCTGCCACAGGATCGGGCCGCCCCCCAGCCAAGGAGCACAAGCCCGACCGCCGGGGGGATCGCGCAGCCGATGGGGCGGGTCGTTCGGCTGTAGAGGCGGATGTACGCTGCCTTCTTCGGATTGGTCAGCCACCCCCAGCCGCGCGGCGCCTTGAGACCCAAAGAGTGACGCAACGATCTTTTGACCGACGTGCGCGCGGCGATGCGCTTCCTCAAGGATGGCCGTCGAAAGCCGAACCTCATGGCGGAATGTCGTGATGCCGTGCCGCCGAACCCGAGGATGCGGATCGCGCGCACGCCGGTTCCCGCGTAACCTCTGCCCATGACCACCCCGCTCGCGGCGGCCATCTCGCACTGCTTCCGTCGCAACGGCCTGTACGCCCTGCGCCTGGTCGAGGGGTTAAGCGCCGATCAGTGGCTGGCGCAGCCCGTGCCGGGCCGCGTGATGAATCACCCGTCGTGGATCCTCAGCCACCTCAACGTCTACAACGTCTTCGGAACTTGCCTGGCGCGGGGCGTGCCGTACGAGGACCCCGCGGGGCACGCGCACGGCAAGAACTCCCGCCCGCTCGCCGATGTCGCGGCCTACGAGCCGCCGGAACAACTCGTAGCACGGTACAGCGCGATCCACGATCAGGCGCTCGCGGCGCTGGGCGACGCCACCGAGACGCTGCTCGCTTCTCCCAATCCGCTGGAGCGCAAACGGGCCGAACACCCCACCGTGGGCGACATGCTCGTGATGCTGCTGGTGAAGCACGAGTCCGTCCACCTGGGCCAACTCAGCGCGTGGCGACGCGCCATGGGCCTGCCCCCCGCCGCGATATGACCGTGATCGACCCTCGCAAGCCCAACTTCGCCGCGATGCCCGCACCCGACTCGTCACCGTTCGCGGTGGATACGGCGAGACTCGGGTACACCCTCCTGCTCGAACCCGGCGCGCTGCTCGAGCCGGCAGCGGTCGAGCAGATGGCGTGGTACCTGCACACCCACCACGATGCCGCGGCGGTGACGACATGGCACGTGGTGCGCGATGATCGGCCACGGCTTGACGATTGCGGCGCGCGGGATTGGCACGCGATTCTCGCCGGACGCTCGAACCCGGCGGTGGCTCTGTGTCGCACCGCCGTGCTCGAAAAGCTGGAACCTTCCGAGCGGGCTACGACGCGAAAGACACTGCTGGCTCTCGGGGAGCGGGGGCACCCATGCGGCACGATCGATTCGTACCTGTGCTGGGGTCCGGCTCGAGCCACGGGCAGGCCAGACGGGGACTACTCCAATCTGGGCGCGGGGCGCTTCCCGCACCAGCCCCGATCGGGATCACTGACCTACGAGCCTGTGCCCCCGATCCACCCGGCCATGACGCCCGCGATGGGGAAGGTCCGGACTCGGACAATCCTTTTTATCGTTCCTTGGTACACGCTGGGCGGCGCTGACAAGTTCAACCTGCGCCTCGGGCGGCAGTTGCTCGATCGGGGGTGGAACCTGACGTTCGCGGCCACGAACCGGGGAGACCAGTCGTGGCTGCCCGACTTCTGCGAACTGACGGCGGATGTTCATGTGATGCCCTGGTTCATCCGTCCCGATGCCGGGCCGCTCTTCCTGCTTCACCTGATCCGCACGCGCCGGCCCGATGTTGTCCTCATCTCGAACAGCGAACTGGGGTACCTCTCGCTGCCGTACCTGCGGCACCACTGCCCCGGCCCGCTCTACATCGACTATTCGCACATGGAGGAGCTCCGCTGGAAGAACGGGGGCTGGTCGCGTTACGGCGCGGGGTGGCAGGACCTGCTCGATCTGAACATCGTCACATCGGAGCATCTGAAACGCTGGATGGTTTCCCGCGGGGCCGATGCCGACCGTGTCGAGGTGGCGACGATCAACGAGGACCCGGCCCTCTGGGTCGCGCCGCCGGGTGCCCGTGAGGAGTTCAGACGCCGGCACCGAATCCCCGCTGAAGCCGGGGTCGTTCTGTACGCCGCCCGGATCTGCGAGCAGAAGAAGCCACACGTCTTCATCGAGACGGTTCACTCGCTGGCGAAGCGCGGCGTGAAGTTGGTGGCCCTGGTCGCGGGCGACGGGCCTGATCGGGCATTTCTCGAGAAGTACGTGGCAACGCACGGCCTCTCGCCCTCTGTGCGATTTCTGTTGGCCGTGCCCCCGACAGAGATGCCCGCGGTCTACGCCGCGAGCGATGTGCTCTTTCTCTCTTCAGAGCGCGAAGGGATCGCGCTGGTGATGTTCGAGGCGATGGCGGCGGGCCTGCCCGTGGTGGGGGCGGCGGTGGGCGGGCAGCCGGAACTGGTCACGCCCGAGTGCGGGGTGCTGATCCCCCCGGCGGCGGATGCGGAGGAAGTCGCCGCGTATTCCGGAATCCTCGCGGAACTGCTGGCCGATCCCCAGCGGCGAGCGCGGATGGGCGCGGCGGGCAAGGCCCGGATCGCGGATCACTTCTCACTCAAAGCGATGGGCGACCGCATGACCTCGCTCTTTGAGCGGGCCGGGTCCAACCCGGCCAGGCCCATGGTGCTGACCGATCGCACGGTGAGCGAACTGGCCACGCTCGCGGTGGAGTTTCTGCGCGTGGACAACCAACCCGTCCCGCCCCCGCTGGAGTTGCCCCTGCGCTACCGCATTGTGGACCGGTTGAACCTGACGCTGAACCGCTTGGGCATCGGGCCGAAACTCAAGCGGATGCTGACCCGCGGGAGGTGAACCCCCCACTACGTGAGGCGGATGACGGCGATCCCCGCGCCCATGAGCGCCAGCCCCGCCGCCCGACCCCACGAGAACGGATGCGCCGGCAGTCCGACTTGCCCGAAGTGGTCGATGATCATGCCGCCGATGAACTGCCCGGCGATCATCGCGGCGAAGTAGTTGGCCGCGCCCATCCTGCCGATCAGGAGAATGGCCATGCAGACAAAGAACGCGCCCAGCAAACCTCCGGACCACGCCCACCAGGGCAGCGCGGCGAGTTTCGCTGGGCTGGGGGGCGGTGCCCGCAGGATGAGCGCGACCACCAGCACCACGAGAAAGCCGATGCCGAAGTTCACCAAACCGCCGTAGATGGGCGATGACGTGGCCGAGGCGAATCTGGCGTTGACCCCAGGCTGATAGGCCGTGGCCAGGCCGACAAGCATGGCCAGGCCGATCTGGCCGAAGATCGCGAGCGTGTGGGATGTGTTCATGTGTGATCGCGGGAGTGACGGTTCGCCGGGAATCTCCCCGGCACGCGCCGGGAGTTACAACGTCACGAGAATAGAACTCGACAGCGCGCAGCGCATGAAAACGCCCCGGGAGTTTGAACCTCCGGGGCGATGAAGGCGCGGGCCGCTCCCCTCGGACGGCCCGCGCGGTCATATCGATTCAGCAGCCGCCGGCTTCCCAGAGCGTGAAGAAGGCCTCGACATCGCTGCCGTCAACGCCGCCGTCCTGATTCACATCGGCGCACGCCGCGGCGTCCTGCCATTCGGTGAAGAAGGCTTCGACATCACCGCCGTCGACGCCGCCGTCGTTGTTGTAATCCGCAGCGCAGGCGGGGCACTGCCCCCCCGGAGATTCCTGGTAGAAGGAGATGTCGTCCCAGAAGATAACGCCGCTGCTGGCGACATTGCCGAAGCCGAAGCGACCGAGCGTGATCTTCAGGTGATCGGGGTAGGGCGGCAGCACGAAGTACCCTTCGGCCTCGTTGAAGTACACTTCCTCCTGGATGTCGGCGATGGGCCAGCGCAGTTCGTAGTAGCGCCACTCGTTGTCGGTGTGGCCCTGGATGCGGAGCGAATCCGGACCCTCGGAGGCCGCGTCGAACGTGGCATAGTCCTGGTTGCGGCGCTTCACGTTCAGTTTGATGAAGGCCAAATCGCCCTCGATGGGCTGGTCTTGCGGGATGTAGTACCACCCCGAAACCACTACATCTCCACCATTCCAATCAAAGATCGGGTCATAGAAAGGGAAGTTGGGCACGTCGTAGTTGGTCCAGTCGGTGGTCATGCCTCGGAACTGGCTCTGTCCCGGAGTAAGCAGCATCACCGAGGCGATTCCGGTGCGGGCGACGGCGGTGGGAGACAGTCCATCGCCGATCTCGCGACGCTTGGACTCGAGGGGGTTGCTGAGGTTGTGCCAGCCTTCGGGGTCGCGCTGCGAACTGAAGATATCAACCACCTCGAAACTCGGGTTCGTGACGCAGTTGCCGGGGTTGGCGGGCGGGCAAGGAGTTTGAGCAACGGCGGCCCCGGAAGCAAAGAAAGCGGCGACAATGAGTGGTGCAGTGCAGATTCGCATGTTCGGCCTCGGAGTAATACTCCCCTCCGGGGGAGCGTGGGTTGGATCAAATACGCAAAGATACTAAAACAGTATCTGTTTTCACTGATGTAAGCCTTTTCATTATGACCGCGCAACGTCTGAAAAGCAACCCTAACTAAATTCAAATAGTCAGAAATAATCTCCCATGTTCGTAAGTGTATTGATAGGTGTATCAAAGCGACACATTCATGAAAATACGATCTGAATATGGCGTGAGGGCTTGACAAGTATGATGCTGGGCGTCATACTGAAAGCGTTTTCATCAACAGCGCTTTTACCCTCTTCGTTCCGCGCATATTGAACACTCTTACTGAAGTCACGGATGACAGCCCCGACCCGTACCGCACATCCCTTGCTCCCCAACCGCTTCGGCCACTTCGACGACGATGGGGCCTCGTACCACATCACCGATTGGCGAACGCCCATGCCGTGGGTGAACGTGATCTGCACGGGCCGCTACGGGCTGGTGATCAGCCAGGCGGGCGGCGGATTCTCGTGGTTCGATGATGCCCAGCACAATGTCCTGACCCGCTGGGAGATGGACCTGGTCCGCGATTGTCACGGGAAGTTTCTGTACCTCAGCGACCGGGAGAACGGCGACCTGTGGTCGCTCGCGCCTCAACCATGCCGCGTTGCGTACGAATCGTTCTCGTGCGTTCACACGCAGGGGGCAACCACGTTCCACACGGTTCACAAGGGCATCCGTGCCGCTTGGACGCTGACCGTCCTGCCGCGGGACCCGGTGGAACTCTGGTCGGTGGAACTGACCAACCTGGGCACTTCACCCCGCCGTCTGCGATTGTCGAGTTACTTCGAGTGGTGCTGCAACACGGCCCCCGATTCCAAGCGCGAGTTCCACCGGCTCTTCTTCAACATCCAGCACGACCCTTCCCGCCGGGCCATCATCGCCACGAAGAACATGTGGGACATCCGCCCCAAGACCGAGCGCGAGCACTGGAACAAGCCCTGGCCCTACGCCGCGGCGCACGCCGTGTGCGGAGCTCCCTTTGAGAAGGACTTGGCCATCGCGGACAAGGAACTCTTCCTTGGTAAATACGGCTCTTCCGCGAGTCCCGCGGCGATGAGCGCGGCGGACCCGGTGACAGGCGGTTTCGGACGGTTCGGTGATGCGGTCGGAGCGCTGGGGGGCGATCTGACCATCGCGCCGGGCAAGTCGGTGAAGGTGCATTACCTGCTGACGATCGGCGCCAATCCGGCGGAAGCGGCGGCACTGGTTGACAAGTACAAAGGAAAAGAAGTCGTCGGCGCGGTGTTGCATGACGTGCGTAGCTTCTGGTCCACACGCCTGGGCGCCACCCACACCCAAACCGCCCGACCGGATTTCGATCTTCTGAACAACCACTGGCTCCCGTACCAGGCCGTCAGCGGGCGGTTGTGGGGCCGCACGGGCTACTACCAGCAGTCGGGCGCCTTCGGGTTCCGCGACCAGTTGCAGGACAGCCAGGTCTGGCTCCCGATCGATCCCGCACAGTGTGCGAAGCAGATCATGCTCCACGCCGAGCGTCAGTTCGCCGATGGCAGTGTCTACCACTGGTGGCACGCGCTGGCCGACTTCGGCAATCACACCGCGTGCAGCGACGACTACCTCTGGCTCCCCTTTGTCGTCGGCAACTACATCAAGGAGACGGGCGACACGGCGATCCTGGATCGACGCGCCCCCTTTGTGGACGATCCCGCGGGCGGCACACTGCTCGAGCACTGCCGTCGTTCGATCGCCCGGGCCTTCGCACGAACCAGCGCCCGCGGCCTGCCCTTCATCGGCAGTTGCGACTGGAACGACGGACTGTCGGCCATGGGGATCGACGAGAAGGGCGAGAGCGTCTGGCTCGCCATGTTCCTCTGCCGCATCCTGGAAGACTGGTCAGTCCTTCTGAACCGCCTGGGCATGTCGGACCTCGCCGAGGAGTATCGGAACAAGCACCGCGCCTACGCCGCCGCCGTGAATGCCCACGCCTGGGACGAGCACGAGTATTACAAGTACGGCACCAAGGACAACGGCGAGTGGGTCGGCGCCTCCTCCGCGCCCGAAGGCAAGGTCCACCTCAACGCCCAGACCTGGGCCATTCTCAGCGGCATCGCGCCGACCGGTCGCGCCGCCGCGGCGTGGGCGGCGGTCAAGCGGCACCTGCTCACCCCGTACGGCCCGCTCCTGGTCTGGCCGGCCTACACCGTGCCCGACCCCACCATCGGCTACATCACGCGCTACAGCCCCGGGAGCCGCGAGAACGGCGGCGTGTACATGCACGCCGCCACGTGGGCGCTGGCCGCGGCGTGCAAACTCCGCGATGCCGAGGCCGCGGGACGGATCTGGTCGAGCATCTCACCACCGACGCGCGGGCATGATGCGGTGAGTTATTTCGCAGAGCCGTACGTGACGCCCGGCAATGTCGACGGCCCGCTTTCCGACAAGCCCGGACGGGCGGGGTGGACGTGGTACACCGGGTCCGCCGCGTGGCTGAATCGGGTTTGCCTGGAATGGGTCCTGGGAATCCGCCCGACGTGGGAGGGGCTGACCATCGACCCGTGCCCTCCCGCGGATTTCGGGAAAGTCCAGATCAAGCGGCTGTATCGCGGCGTACAGGTAGATGTCGGGTTCCACGCTTCGGAGTTCAACCCGGGTGCCAAGCCCATGCTGTTGGTGGACGGCAAAGTCCTGGGCGGCTGCGTGCTGGAACCGGCCCTCATCGACGCCGCTGCGAAGGCAGGAAGGAGCCTTCGGGTTGACGTCCGGTGGGGAAGCACGGCGGATGTCAGCGTCAAGCCAGAGGGAACAAAGGTTCGTACGGCGTAGGTTGGGTGTGCACAACGAAGTGAACTTCGTGTCCGAAGTCTGTTCGGTCAACGGCAGTAATATGGATCGTGGAGCGATGAACATGAACGCGAGTCGGATACACCGTGCGGGCGGAACGGGGGTTCTCGGAATCAAGCGGGCCTTCACTCTGATCGAACTGCTTGTGGTGATCGCGATCATCGCGCTGCTCATCAGCCTGCTCCTGCCGGGGCTGGGCGGGGCGCGGCGGACGGCGTGGCTGGTGATCTGTCAGAGCAACCTGAAGCAACTCGCCACGGCCTTCCAGGGGTACTTCGACGATCAAAAGGATCCTGTTTTTCCCGACCTTCGCCGCAACCCCGATGACACCTTTTATCTGCATGTGCGCATGGTTGACACGCTCGATGCGTACCTGTCGGGCACGGGGAGCAAAGCCTTCGACTGCCCAGCCGCCAAGGGCATGTCCTCGGTTCGAGATCCGGAGAACATCCGCTATCTGACCCAGGGCCGACGCATCTACACCCTGCCGGCGCAGAGTGATCCGGACAACATCGTCTTCGACCGCACGGGCAACCTGCCGGTCGAGAAGTTCACCGAGTTCTGGTTCAACGATTTCCCGGCGATCAATATGCGGAGCGGACGCACCAAGGGCGTCGCCGGGCAGCGGCTGCGGCTCATCAAGCGGCCCGAATGGACGGTCTACGCGATCGACGCCCTCGACGAGTTCCCGAGGCACTCCTCGAAGGGCAACCGGGGACGCGATGATGCCGGGAAGAACAATCTTCTCTTTGGCGACCTGCACGTCAAGTCCTACAACTTCGAGGACTACTACACCGCCTACGACCCGCTGGGGGCCGGCCCCCGTTTCTGGGATTGGGGCCACAACTACCCGTTCTAGCCGAGCCCGTCGGCGTGCCGCGGCTATGCTGAATCCGAACTTCGTGGGACATATACCGCATGAGAGACCTTCTTCGCAAGAATCCGTGGATCGGGTGGACCCTGTGCGGGGTTCTCTTTCTGGCCTGCGGCTTCCTTTGGTGGGATCGATCACGGGGCGGCTCGCCCTTCTCTCCCGAGCGCATGCAGGAGATGGTATCGATCAAGTACACCGATACCGGCGAGGTCGCCACCATGCCCCGCGGCCGCTTTGAGAAACTGCTCCGCGAGGGGGGCACCAAACTCGACCCGTCGAAAGGGCTGATCAATCCCAAAACCGGCCAGCCCACCGGGTTTCTCTTCAACCAGAAGGAATGGGATGAGTCCATCGCGCGGGTGAACAGCGCCATCGACCGCGCCAGGGCCAACCTTCCCGAGAGCGTGCGTAAATCACTCTCCGATGCACCGGGGCCGCCGCCGGGCGGACCTCGTCCTGACGGCGAGACGGCTCCGGATGATTCGCCCAAAGCCCCGGGGAGCACGTGAGCGAGAACGGCGGCAAGCCCCGCGCCGCGGACCTCTCGCGCCGCGCCGCGCTCGGCGTCTTCGCCGCGGCGGGCATCGGTTATGCTTGTTTCGGGCCTCGGGCTGGGCGTGAGCGCACCGACGGACGCCTCGTGCTGGATTACTGGGAAAAGTGGACGGGCATCGAGGGCAAGGCGATGCAGAAGATCGTCCGCGAGTTCAACGACTCGCAGGACCGTCTCTACGTCCGCTACTTCGCCACCGCGGGGATCGACGAGAAAGCGCAGATCGCCATCGCGGGCGGCGCACCGCCCGATGTCGTGGGCCTTTGGAACTACAGCGTGCCCGCGTTCGCCGCGGCGGACGCGATTCTCCCACTCGATGATCTGGGCCGGCCGTACGGCGTGCGGCCCGAGATGTACGCCGCGGGCGTGCGACAGGTGACGACCTACAAGGGCCGGATGTTGGCGGCGGTGAACACCGGCGGCGTGCTGGCGCTCTATTACAACAAGGCTCAGTTCCGGGAAGCAGGACTGAACCCCGAGCGTCCGCCGCGCACGATCCCCGAGTTCGACGCCGCGGCCAAGACCCTGCTGGTGCGCAAGGGCGATCGGATCGAACGGATGGGGTTCCACCACCGCGAGCCGGGGTGGTGGAGTTTCGTGTGGGGCAACCACTTCGGAGGGTCGCTCTACGATGAAGGCGCGAACCGCTCGACCGCGGATTCGCCGGAGAACATCGCCGGGTACGACTGGGTGCAGAGTTTCCCCCGGGAGTACGGTCTGGGCGCGGTGAACGAGTTCCGTTCGAGTTTCGGCAACTACGACTCGCCCCTCAACGCCTTCATCTCGGGGCGGCTCTCGATGGTCGTGCAGGGTCCGTGGCTGGCCAACATGATCAACCTCCACAGGCCCGACCTCGAGTACGGCGTGGCGCCCTTCCCCGTGGCCGAGTCGTTGTACGAGCCGGATCGGCCCATCGGGCTGATCGACACCGACGTGCTGGTCATCCCGCGAGGCGCGCTCCACCCCGAGGCGAGCATGGAGTTCATCGCCTACACCCAACAGCAACGCGTGGTGGAGGAGTTGAGCACGGTCCATTGCAAGGGATCGCCGCTGGCGGCATCGAGCGAGGCGTTTGTGCGCGACCACCCCAACCGCGGCATCGCGGTCTTCGAGGCCATCGCCCGCAGCCCGCGGGCCTTCCGCGTGCCACCCACGCCCTGCTGGGCGCAGATGAAGGACGAGATGGACCGCGCCCTTGACCGCGTCTGGAACCTGCAGGGCGCGCCCGAAGCGATCCTTAAGCGCTCGCGCGAGCGTTCGCAGGCGGCGCTGGACCTGTACGCCGCGAACGCGGCCCGGCGAGCCGGGGCAGGCGCGAACGCGTTGGAGGCTTCAGCGTGAAGGGCGGGCTGAGGCGCGAGCTCATCGGTCTGGCGTGGGTCGGCCCGTGGATCATCGGGTTCCTCGCCTTCATGCTCGTGCCGGCGCTGATGAGCCTGCGGTCGTCGCTCTCCGATGATCCGCTCCTGCAGGCGCCCCTGTGGGTGGGGATGGACAACTACGCGAGGCTCCTGACCGATGAGGTCTTTCACAAGGCCCTGCTCAACACGTTCATCTACGCCGGGGCGGCGATCCCGCTGAGCGTGCTCCTGGCGGTCGTGCTGGCCTCGCTGCTCAACACCCGGGGCCTGCGGTGGAAGCGGTTCTTCGAGGCGGCGGTCTTCGTGCCCACGCTCGCCCCGCTGGTGGCCTCGTCGATGGTGTGGATGTGGGTGCTCAACGGCCGCTACGGCCTGCTGAACGCGGCCCTGTCCGTTGTCGGCATCGACGGCCCGAACTGGCTGCTGGAGAAGGGATGGGCGATGGCCGCGCTCGTGCTCATCGCGCTCTGGGGCGTGGGCCAGGCGGTGATCCTGTGCGTGGCGGCCCTCAAGGAAGTGCCCGAGCAGTTGTACGAGGCGGCGGACCTCGACGGCATGGGGCCCGTGCGTGCGTTCATTCATATCACGCTGCCCATGATCTCGCCGGTGGTGCTCTTCAACACCATCGCCATGCTCATCGGGGCGTTCCAGGTCTTTGTTGTTCCCTTCGTCCTGTTCCAGAAGGACAAGGGCGGGCCGGACAAGAGCGCGTACTTCTACACCAGTTACCTCTACGACAACGCCTTTGTCTTCGGGCAGATGGGCTACGCCAGCGCCATGGCGTGGGTCCAGATGCTCATCATCCTCGCCCTCACGGGCCTGCTTTTCCTCGCCAGCCGTCGATTGGTCTTCTACCGTGCCGGGTGACGAACCCCCCGCGCACCTCTGATCGTTTTCCGTTCCCTCTTTCAGCGTGCACGAGACTCAGCACAGCCCGATCCGCCGTTGGGGCGCCTTCGCCGGCCTGCTGGCCGCGACGGTCTTTTTTCTCGCGCCCCTGGTGTGGATGGTCTCGACCTCGTTCAAGCCCGAGTCCCAGGCCGCCTCCGAATCGCTCCGCCTGCTGCCCGACCCGCCCGGGGATGCGCCGCGGATCGCGGCTGAGAACTATCGCGCCGTCTGGACCGATGATTCGATCAACTTCCCCCTGTACCTGCGGAACACGCTGATTGTCGCGCTCCTGAGCGTGGTGGGCATGGTGCTGAGCAGCGCGGTCGTGGCGTACGGCTTCGCGAGGCCCGCGTGGCGGCTGCGGGGGCCGCTGTTCACCGTTGTCCTGGCGACGATGATGATCCCCTTCCCGGTGCTGATGACACCCCTGTTTGTTCTCTTCAGCAAGTTCGGGTGGATCGGGACGCTCAAACCCCTGTGGGTGCCGGCGTGGTTCGGGGCGGCCTTCAACATCTTCCTGCTGCGGCAGTTCTACATGGGCATCCCCAAGGAACTCGACGAGGCGGCCCGCATCGACGGGTGCGGGCATTGGGGCATTTTCTGGCGGATCATCCTGCCCCTCTCGCGCCCGGCACTCGCCGTGGTCGCACTCTTTCACTTCATGTACGTCTGGAACGATTTTCTCGCGCCCATGGTCTTCATCGTGAACCGCGACAACTTCACGCTCGCGCTGGGATTGCAACTCTACCAGAGCAAGGCGGGGAACACGCCCTGGAACCTCCTCATGGCCGCCAGCACGCTGGTGGCCGCGCCGGTCCTGATTCTCTTCATGGCCACCCAGCGCACGTTCATCCGGGGCCTCTCCACGGGCGCGGGCAAGGAATAAGGCCGGACACCTCCCACGGGACGACCCGCGCTGTTTGCTCGTGCGCGGGTGTGTTCGTACGCTCCCGCATGGGCACACCCCACGCCGACCTCCCCGGGGTCATTATCTTCGATCATCCGCTCATCCAGCACAAACTCACGCACCTGCGCGACAGGAGCACCAGCCACCGACCCTTCCGCGCGCTCATGGCGCAGATCGCGGGGTTGATGGTCTTCGAGGCCACCCGATCCCTGCCCACGAGAGAGATCGACATCGAGACGCCGCTGGAGCGGATGCGCGGCACCCACCTGGCGGCGAAGATCACCGTCGTGCCCGTCCTGCGGGCAGGCCTGGGCATGGCCGAGGGGGTGCTTGAAGTGATGCCCGAGGCACGAGAAGGGCACCTGGGCCTGGCGAGGGATGAAGAGACGCTGCGGCCGATCGTCTACCTGCGAAAACTCCCCAAAGACCTCGACGCCGGGCCGGTCCTCCTGGTCGATCCCATGCTGGCCACAGGCGGTTCGGCGGTCGAGGCCATGAAACTGCTCCGCGACGCCGGCGCGAGGGACCTTCGTTTCCTGTGCATCGTCGCCTCGCCCGAGGGTGTTCACCGACTGCGGGCGGCGGAACCGAACCTCACGATCTACGCCGCGGCGGTGGACCGCGAACTCAACAGCCGGGGATACATCGTGCCGGGCCTGGGGGATGCGGGTGATCGCCTCTACGGCACGGGATAAGCGCGATACGCTTGCCGTCGGAACACAAACGCCGGGCGTGTCACGCCCGTCGAGCCGGTTGCGACGTTCCTGCACCAACGACCGAACCCTCACCCAGGCCGAATTTCTCGTCAACCGCCGATGAGCCGCACCGAGCGCGCGGAGACACCCGGACCCCCCGATCGACCCGCCGCAGCGGGAGGGATGCCACTCGCGTACGAACTGGGCGGCGATCTGCCGTGCATCCGATGCCGTTACAACCTCCGGGGGTTGTCGATCCGGGCTGTCTGTCCCGAGTGCGGGATGCCGCTGCGGGCCACGCTCCTCGCGGTGGTCGATCCGCTTGCTTCCGAGTTCAAAGCGATTGCCAATCCCCGCCTGATCGCGATGGGGGTGGTGCTCTGGGGTTTCGGGGCCTTGGGCGCGGCGGTGGCGTCCTTCCTCGATTCGGCCGGGAATCTCGTGCCGGAGTTGAAGACGTGGTTGCCCCAATGGGGTCGAGCTTCATGGTTCGTGGCCGCTCTGGCGGCGCTCTCCGGGGTGGGCGCCGCGGCGTTCATCCGGCCGCACGATGGCATCGCATCGTCGGGCCGCCGCAAGGCGCTGCTGGGCGTGGTGCTGTACGTGCCGTTGTGCCTGCTGCTCGCGTACGAGCGTGGTGCCGCGGCATGGATGCCGCACAGCATGTGGAGCGCCCCTTCCGGGGCCGAAGCGTACACGGGGATCGCCCTGTGCTCGCTCGTGGTCCTGATCCTGATCCTTCTTCGGCCCAACGCACGCCTGCTCGCCGCTCGCTCGCTGCTCATGCGCAGCGGACGGGTCGATCGGCAGACGATGCGCACCGTCGCGGCGGTGCTGGGCCTGTGCATCGCAGGCTACCTCTGCGGTATCGCGGCGGCGATGGGTTCGGGTCCGATGTTCGATCTCATCGCCACCATCGGCGGGTTGCTCCTGCTGGTGGGGTGGGCGATGTTCCTGCTGGGGCTGGCGGGCATCGCCTACGACTGCGCCCTTCTGCGGGGCGTGATCGTGGACCCGCCCCTCACCCTGACCGACCTCTTGTCACCCGACCGCGGCGAGCGGGCACACCGCCCCAGCCGCACCTGGAGCCAACGCCCATGACCGACGAGGACCGAGACAGATTTGATGCACTGCTCGAAGAGATCATCGGGGCCTTGCCCCCGGGCATCGCCAAACTGCTCGACGTGGTCCCGCTGATCGTCGAGGACTACCCCGCGCCCGATGTGCTCGAGGAGTTCCGCAACGAGGACGGCACGCTCCCCGAGCGGGATGAACTCTGCGGCCTGCACAGCGGCATCGCCCTCACCGAACGCTCCGTCGAAGAGTCCGCGGAGCAGCCCAATGGAATTTACCTGTACCGCGAGGGGATCATCGCCCAGGCGGGCGGGTGGGACGGGCCCGAGGCGGAAGAGGCCATTCTTGACGAAATTGAGATTACACTTCTGCACGAAATCGGCCACGAGTTCGGATTGGACGAGGACGATCTCGAACGGCTCGGATACGCCTGACCACGAGTTCCGCACCAAGCCGAGACGACCTCGCGTTCGGCACACCACGAAGCCCCCACCATGAACATCCATCGAATTCTCTCCCGGGCCGCCCTCTTCGCTTCCGCCGCGGGCACGACGCTCACTCTCGCCTCGCTCCCCGCGGCGGAACCCCCCCGCATCGCCTGGATCGACATCGAAGGCTCGCCGAGGGATCGGCCCTCGGAACTCGCCTGGCTGATGGGCAGCGCGGAGCCGACGATGCGCGAGACGATCGATGCGCTCCGCGCCTTGGCGACCGACGCCGAATGCCGCGGCGCGGTGATCCGGTTGAAGGATGCGGAACTCGCGCCGGCGCAGGTTGAGGAGATCGGGGCCGCGATCGCGTCGGTGCGCAAGGCGGGCAAGAAGGTCCACATCTTCTCCGAGAGTTACGGCAACACCGGCCTCATGCTCGCCGCCCACGCCGATGAGGTGATCCTGCAGAGCGGCGGGGAAGTCTCGATGCCCGGCCTGTACATGGAGGAGATGTTCCTGGCCGACACCCTGGCGTGGGCCGGCGTGAAGGCCGACTTCGTGCAGATCGGCGATTTCAAGGGCGCGGCGGAGCAACTGGCCCGCAGCGCTCCCAGCGAAGCGTGGGAAGAGAACATCAACCAGCTCCTCGACCAGATGTACACCCGACTGCGAGAGCCGATCATGAAAGGCCGCAACCTGACGGGCGAACAGCTGGACAAGGCGATGCTCGCCGCGTGGATGGCCGACGGGAGCGAGGCGATCAAGGCGGGCCTGATCGATTCGCAGGTGGACCTTCCCCGACTCTCGGCCCATCTGGGCGAGGAGTACGGCGGCTCGGTCACGATCAGCAAACGCGAGATCGGCTCGAAGGGCACATCGGTGGACGCGACCAACCCCTTCGCGATGATGGCCGCCCTGACGAAGGAACCGAAGCACAAGCCGACCAAGCCGACCATCGCCGTGCTGCACATCGACGGCCAGATCGTGGACGGAGATTCCTCCGCCGGCTTCGGCGGGCAGAGCGTGGGCAGCCGCACCATCCGCAACGCGCTCGAGGACATCCTCGCCGAGGATCTCATCAAGGGCGTGGTGGTCCGCATCGATTCGCCGGGCGGGTCGGCGGTCGCCAGCGAGATCATGTGGCAGGGTGTCCGCCGCGTCGCGGAGAAGAAACCCGTCTGGGTCAGCGTCGGGGGCATGGCGGCCTCGGGCGGCTACTACCTCGCCGTCGCGGGCGACCGCGTCTACGTGAACCCGTCGAGCATCGTCGGCTCCATCGGCGTCGTGGGCGGCAAACTGGCGATGCAGGGCCTGTACGACAAGTTGAAGATGAACGTGGTGGGGCGCGGGCGCGGCCCCCGGGCCGCGATGCTCGATTCCTCCCAGCCCTGGAACGCCGACGACCGCGCCCTGGTCGCGGGCAAGATGAAGGGGACGTACGACCTCTTCGCCAGGCGCGTCACCGCGGGGCGCAAGGGCATCGACCTCTCTCGAACCGCCGAGGGCCGCCTCTTCACCGGCACAGTCGCCATCGACCTGAAGATGGCCGACAAGATCGGTGGGCTGGAGGTTGCCCTGGCCGACATGGCCGATTCGCTCTCGCTCAAGGACTACGCCGTGATGGACTACCCCGGCCCCAAGTCACTGAGCGAAGTGCTGGAAGATGCGCTCAGTGGGTTCATCGCCGCGCCCGCCGTTGCCTCGCCTCCAATGACCGAGCAGATGTTTGGCGTCGCTCGGGAAGCGCTCGGCCCGCGGGCGTGGAAGCAACTCTCCCCTCAGCTCAAGGCTCTGCTCACCCTCCGTGACGAGCCGGTGATCCTGGTCGCGCCCCGGGCGTTGATCTGGAAGTAAGCACCGAAAAGACAAAAAAGAACAGGCCCCGGCACGTCGCCGGGGCCTGTTTTTATTTCCTCGGTGCACGTCACTTCGCCGGGGGCAACAGAACGGTATCGATCACGTGGATCACGCCGTTGGTGGCGTCGATGTCGGCGGCGATGACCTCGGCCCCGCCAACGCGGACCTTGCCCTTGTCGCTCTTGGTCTCAACCTTCGCCCCGTTGAGCGTGGCGACCGTCGCGCCCTTGGCCGCGGCGTCGGAGAAGACACGACCCTTGACAACGTGGTAGGTGAGGATGGCGGTGAGTTGATCCTTGTTCTCGGTCAGCAGCAGGCTGTCGAGCGTCTCCTTGGGCAGTTTGGCGAAGGCGTCATCGGTGGGGGCAAAGACGGTGAACGGCCCCTCGCCCTGGAGCGCTCCGACCAAGCCTGCTTTGTCGAGAAGCATGGCCAGGGTCTTGAACTTGCCCGCGGCGATGGCGGTTTCCACCAGGTTCTTGTCGGAGGGGATCAGCACGGTGTCGATGACGTGGATGACGCCGTTGGTCGTCTTGATGTCGGTCTTGGTGACCAGGGCGTTGTCGACCATGACCTTGCCGTCCTTGACGGTGATGTTGATCCGCTGGCCGTTCGCGGTCGGGGCGGGCATGGTCTTGACGTCCTTGGCCATCACCTCCATCGGCACGACGTGGTAGGTGAGAATGGCCGCGAGACGGGCCTTGTTCTCAGGCTTCAGAAGACTCTCCAACGTTTCCTTGGGGAGTTTGGCGAAGGCCGCATCGGTTGGGGCGAAGACCGTGAACGGACCCTTGCCCTTGAGGGTCTCGACCAGCCCGGCGGCCTGGACCGCGGCCACCAGGGTCTTGAAATCTCCCGCCGCGATTGCCGTATCGACGATATCGCCGCCGACCATGCCCATGAGGGCGGTCTGCTCGTGCTTAGCGGATTGGCACTGGGCCGAAGCCACGCCACCGAAAAGTCCTGCAACCAGAGTGATAGCAACGCCGAGTTTCATCGGAAGAGTCTCCATGTAACCGAACTGTGTCATCAAGCGACCGCCGCGTCGGCTTACGCACCGACATTCCAAGCGGGCGGGCCGGCGGCCCGGGGCGGTCGTGTCGGCATTGCTTTCGAGACGAATCGACCTGTGGATTCACCGGAAATGATCGCACCAAGTGCACCGCGCTGCGGCCCCAGTCCGCGGCACGAACGACGAAGACGAAAAAAAACCCCCGCGACGGGCGGGGGTTTGTGGCGAACGATCTGATTGCGTTGTTACGTGGTTAGTTGAGGATGACGATTTCAACTCGTCGGCTCGCCGCCTTCGTGCCCTTGGGCTTGCTCGAACCGTAACCGACAGCCTGAACACGCCTCGAACTGATGCCCTTTTGGACAAGGTAGGTCTCAACCGCCTGGGCACGGGCCTCGCTGAGCGCCTGGTTGCTGGCGAACTTCGACTTGCGGATCGGGTCTGAGTCGGTGTACCCCTCCACCCGGACATTGTCGTTGGCGTATTCACGCTTGATCTGGGCGGCGATCCGATCCAGGGTCTTTTTCGCCTCGGGGCGCAGAGTGGCCTGGCCGGATGCAAAGAGCACATCGCCCGAAATCCGGGCACGCATGTTGCCTTGTTCATCGCGGCTGAAGTCGCCGCTCCCGCCGCCCCCGGTATTGCTGGAGAATGGCTTGGAGAATGAATCCGATGGTTGGGGTTGAGCCGCGGCGGTCTGCATGGCCGACAGGCGGCCTTCCAGTTCGGTGATGCGCGAGTCTTTATCGCGCAGGCTCTGCTCAAGGGCCGCGTTCTTTTCAGCGCACTCCTGGGCCTCCGCCTTCAGGGCCTCCTCACGCTTCTTCTGGGCCGAGCAGCCGCCCAGAAAGAGCGAAGCGACCATGACCGCCGCCATACCAAGACCGATCCGACGCAAAGCGCCCGTGCTTGCCATACCTGGCCCCTTCGTGTTGTTCCTTGCGATACGCGGGGCGACTCCGCCCCGGCGCGGCCAATTATATCGGTACTTTGACCCCGGAAGCGACACACTTGCCCGCAATGAGTGAGAAATATTACCAGCCGGGTGAAAGTGGCGCTCCGGAACAAACGTGTGTGCAACCTGTCGGCTCAACGAGCCTACGGCAGGTGGATGCGCTCCGGTGACCTCAGGACGAGCGTGAGGAGCAGTTCCAGCGGCTGTTTCAGGAACCAGACCAGAACCGTCCCAACGGCCAAATACGGCCCGAAGGGCAGGTGTCGTTGCAACTTGCCGGAGGCCACTCTCCCGATCACCGCCCAAATTACTCCTACGAACGCCGCCGCGAAGAACCCGAGCACCGAGTCGATCCATCCGATGCAGGCCCCCACTCCCGCCATGAGATGAACATCGCCCAGCCCCAACGCCTCCTTGCCTACCGCCAGCGACCCGAGTATCCGCCAGAGCCAAACCACCCCGCCGCCGATCAAGTAACCCATGAAGACACCGCACATGATGTTGAGCCAGAGCGGTACCGTGTGGGCCGGAAAATCTCCGCTGAACGGCGAGTGTGTCCACGGCCCGGCCCAACGAATTGCCAGCGCGGCTCCCAGCAGCATCAGCCCGATGCACGGTGCGAGGAAGATCAGTTCCCGCAGCATCTCCCGCCGCGCGTGCGGGTACTGAATCCACATCTCCGGCCCGCCCGCGCTGGAAGTCGCGGCCGAGGCGGGTTCTGCCGAGGCGGGTAGCTGCGAAGACCCGACGTTGTGTTGCGGAGGAGTCTCGATCCCGGCTGGGTCGGGGTTGATCTCTTTCGCTTCGTGGGTCTTGAGCCACTGGTCATAATCCGCGAAACTGCGGGTAATACCGCCTCTGGCGAGCAGGATGTTCGAAACTCCCAGCCCGAGCATGCCACCGATCGATGCCCCGACCCAGCCCCAGCCGTGAGGACCGGGGGTGGGGATCGCCCAGTCCCAGCCTGGCGCGGCCTTGGTCAGACCGCCCTGCGTGGCGGAAAGATGAAAGGCGAGTCCCACATGCGCGACCAGGGCGACCAACGCGGGAATCCAGGTGAGCACGATCGGGATGTGGAACGTGCGGGCATCGATCAGGAGGCTGGCGGTGAGACAGGTCCAGAGCACGACGACCGACACAAAGAGGGGCCAGGTCTGCGAGAACCCCCCTGCACCCCACTCCAGCATCAACGGTCGAAGGTCGAGGCCGAGAAAGCGCCCCCCTTCGGCGTAGAGCATGACATACGTCGCCCCGAAGAGCAGGGCCACCACGGCCTCGACGATCGGGTACTCCGCCGAAACCGGCGAGCGACAGAATCGGCACCGCCCGCCCAGGAATATCCATCCGAAGATCGGGATGTTCTCACGCCATGTCAGCCGCGTCTCACAGGAAGGGCAGCGGGACGGGGGGGTCACCACGCCCAGCCCGAGCGGGATGCGATAGACAAGCACATTCACCAAAGAACCCAGGCACGCCCCGAACGCCATGACCCACAGCACCTTCACAACCTCAAAGGTCGAGAGCATCAGATCGAGCCGGGAGAGAGCGATGGTCATCCGGGGGCGAGCGTACGGGGCGAGATCGCGTCACGCCATTCGAGTCACGTGCCACCGAAAACCTCGCCGCGGCAATGACGACGGGGCATCCCGCCCTCGCGCTCCTGGTATCCCCAGCCCGGTTCCTTCTCCCGTTCTTTGTGTTTCTTCTCACGCCGCGCTGACAGCGCCGGCTCCGGTCCGATCGTTCGCCATCGCGGCGGGCGATGCCGGAGAATCCTGTCGTACGCGCTGGTCCGATGAGGATCGAAACGCTCGGCAACGCGCCATCCCGGTGTGACGATCACCGCGTTGTGCCGGGAATCCGTCTTCCAGCACACCGCCCCACTGCCTTACAGGATCGTCCCGGAGAGAATGAGGATCGCCAGGCCGAGGTAGATCATCGTGCCGCTGGCGTCCATGAGGGTCGCGACCATGGGGCTGCTGGCGGTGGCGGGATCGATCTTGAATCGCTTGAGGATGAGCGGGAGCAGCGATCCCAGCGTGACGCCCCAGAGCACCACGGTGAAGATGGAGATCGCCACCTGCAGCGCGAGGTACTGGGCGTGGGCCGGCGCCTCGACCTGGGCGTAGCGGATGGCGGTGAAAAACTCGACGCACGCCCACCCCATCAGCCCCAGCGTCCCGCCCAGGAGCGCGGCGGAGATGACCTCTCGCCGGATGACGCGCCACCAATCCCCCGGCGTGATCTCGTTGAGGGAGAGGGCGCGGGTGACGAGTGTTGCGGCCTGGCTGCCGCTGTTGCCGCCGCAACTCATCACCAGGGGCATGAACATCGTGAGAACGACAGCGCGGTCCAACTGGTCCTGGTACTTGCCCAGGACCACGATGGTGATGGACTGGCCGACGAAGAGCAGGCTGAGCCACACGCCGCGCTTCTTGAACATCTCGATGTGGCCCGTGCTGATGTACGGGTCTTCGAGCGCGGCGACGCCGCCGAGTTTCTGGATGTCCTCGGTGGCCTCCAACTGGGCGACATCGGCGACGTCGTCGCTTGTGACGATGCCGATGAGGGCGCCGCGGCTGTCCACCACGGGCAGGGCGCTGCGGTCGTAGCGGGCCATGGTGCGCACGGCCTCCTCGCGGTCCATGTCGGCCCGGAGCGTCACGAAGTTGCGGTTCATGATGGTCTCGATGCGGGTCTCCTTGGGCGAGAGCAGCACCTGACGCAGCCGCAGGTCATCGATCAGGCGTCCCTGTTCATCCACCACGTACACGACGTTGATGGTCTCGGCGTCCTTGCCGGTGCGACGGATATGGTCGAGGGCCTGCTCGCAGGTCCACTCGGGCCGCAGTCGCACGTAATCGGGCGTCATGATCCGGCCCACGCTCTGGGGCGGGTAGCCCAGGATCGCCTGCGTGACCTTGCGCGACTCGGGCGAGAGTGATGCGACCAGGCGGCTGGCAACCTCTTCGGGCAGTTCGTCCACCAGTTTCGCCCGGTCGTCGGGCGACATGTTCTCAAGGACGCTGACGGCGTCCTCGTTGCCCAGGTGGGCGATGATGTTCTCCTGCTGTTCGGCGGGGAGATACGCGAAAGCCGCTCCGGCATCGTCGCGCTGGAGGAAACGGAACCCCAGGCAGGCATCCCTGGGTTCGAGACGCGACAGGATGTCCGCCACGTCCGCGGGGTGAAGGTGATGGAGGCTGGTCCGCAGTTCGGCGAACTCGCCGGCGCGGATCAGTTCCAGCACTTCCGGGATAAGTAGTTCCGCGGTCGGGTTCACGCGGGGAGAGAATAGCGCCGCGGGGCGGGGGAACGTACGCCCCGAGTTCGAGACGCGACAGGATGTCCG
>DDSA01000249.1 GCA_002343715.1 Phycisphaerales bacterium UBA2402
CCGCGCCCGAGGGCCGCCGGGGCTGGGAGTGGCGGTACCTCTCCGCCATCGCCGACGGGAGTGCCGCGGCCTCGCCCCTGCCCGAACTTCGCGCCGGGATCGTCGGTTTCGCCGCGGGGTCGGACGGCCAACCGATCGTCGCCTCGGTGCTGGGCCTCTTGTCGTGGCAGCACGAGTACGGGGCGTGGAGGCCGTTGTACCATGCCGGGGTCGCTTCGCTGCCCGGCGAGAAGCACGAGCAAGGCTCATCGCTCAACATCGCCGCCATCGCGCCCGATGCCTCCGCCGCGGTCGTGATGGTGCAGCCGCCGCCCAACCGCTTCGACATTCCGTGGAAAACGCTGCTGGCGCGCCTCGAAGCCGATGTGAACGGTCGGCTGCGGATCGTGTCCGCGGTGGTGCTGGGAACGCCCGCGCCCGACTCGACGGGCGCGTGGCGCCGGCTCGCGGCCTTTTCATCCTCCGGGAAGTTCGCCGCCGTGCGCCTGGACGGAGACAAGGTGTGCATCGTCTCCACGCGCGATCCCGCCGCGACGGCGCGCCCGATCGGCGAAGCGCCCTGCTTCGCCTTCGCGGACGGGGAAGAGACGCTGGTGCTGGGCGATGCTGTTCTGACGCGGTACGACTGCGAACTCGGGAAGCCGATCGCGCCCCTCGCCCCCTCGTGCTGGCCCATCACCCCCGATGAGATCACGGTGAGAGGGGCCCGGGTGTTCGCCGTGCGCGAGGGCGCGGGCTACCTGTGGGATGCGGGATCGGCGCGGCTGATCGGCACGGTCCACAGCGCGACGGGGGCCGCGGCGTGGCTCGATGACAACCGCCTCGCCGTCGCCGCCGACACGAGCATCCGCATCGTCGATGCGCGGACGTGCGGGATCGAGCGCACGCTGCTGGGGCACGATCGGCGCATCTCGGCGCTGGCCCGCGCGCCCGGCGGCTCGACGGACCTCTTAAGCGGCGACAGCCTGCCCGGCGTGGCACGGCTCTGGAAGACCGAGCGGCCCGATGCCTTTGTCGCCGAGACGCTCATCAACGCCGCCAAGCCCTCGCCCAGGGGCGTGCTGCTGGTGATCGACGATGAGCGCACCCGCCGCTTCGAGGTGCGCGACCCCGACACCGGCCGCATCCTTCTGACCATCGACGGCGATGACAAGGGCGAAGACGGCGGCCCCTACGACGGCGCGCTGTGGAACCACGACGCGAGCGAGATCATCATCAGCGGCGAGCGGGGCCTGCGCATCCATGATGCCGCCACCGGCGCGCGGCTGCGGCGGTTCGGGCTGCCGGAGGTGGACAGGGGGATGGTGTACAGGCCCACCGTGCAGGACCTGACGCCCGTGGCCCTGCTGCCCCTCAACACCATCGCGGTGCTGCGCGCGTACAGCGGGGCGCTTCGGGTCTATGTGATGGGGCTTAACGATGGCGGTATCGTTGCCCAACGCGAATGGGACTACAGGCAACTCGGCATCCGTCCGCCGTCGAGCACGATGATGGCGGCGGCTGGTCGCGGCATGATCGCGATCGCGCTGGGCGGGCGGATTGAGTTGTGGGACAAGACCCTCTCGACCCTCCACGCGCACGCGACGGTCGAGGACACGGTGAACGCGATGGCGTGGTCGCCCGACTCATCGCGTCTCGCCGTCGGGGATTGGAACGGCGACGTCCTGGTGTTCAACACCATGCTGCGGCCTCTCGGGACAAAGAAGAAGGCCCATCAGGCGGTCCAGTGCGTCGCGTGGTCGATCGACAGCACGCGGCTCTTCACCTCCGGGCAGGAGGCCCTTGTCCGCGTCTGGGATGCCGATGTTTCGCGCACGTTGCTCACACTCTCTCCCCGGTGGTCCGTGGTCGGGATGTGGCTCGATGTGAGCCACAACCTGTTCGGCGCGGAGCAGGACCCCCGCGGCGGCACCAATGCCGGGCGTGCGACGGTGTGGTGGTGGATGCCCCCGTGGTAAGCGGAACCCGCCGCCGGTTCGCGGCGCGGACATCCGACATTGACTACGCGGGGTCGCTGGCGGGCGGGTTCGGGTCCCTCAGGTGCGGCATGCTGCCGACGCAGGAACAGGAATAGACCCCCGACTGCGGGTCCTTCGTGCACACCAGCGTGCCCGGAATTTTCACGCCGTCACGCTCGAAGACACACTGCTCGCCTGTCCGGTCTCCATCATCCCTTCCCACGAACGGCGTGGTGACTTTGGTCACCGCTCCGACCGCACGTTTGATCGCGCTGACACGCCGTTCGATCCACGCCACCCGGTTTGAGTCGGTTCGGCGGATGGCCGTCATCTCCCACGTTACCTCGAACAACTCTTCATCAATTTCGAGCGTGCCCGATCGCGGCCCGCCGATCACCGTGCTCGTGAGCACGGTGATCACGCCCCCGGTGGGCACGTGCGAGCGGCTCGCCTTGTCGTAGCGGGTCTGTCGGATGACCCACAGGTAACGATCCCTGCCCGTCGGGTCGGGTATCTCGACCAGTTCGCGGAAGACGCTGCCGGCGGGCTGTTCTTTCTTCGAGGAGCACTTCACCTCGGACTCGCCGGGCAGACAGGCGCACTTGCAGGTGATGACTTGGGCGGGGGCGAACGCGCTGCTCGAACAATGACGCGTGTGCACTTTGTCTTTCTGGTCTTTGCAGCAGCACGTCGCCGTGGGGCGAACGGTGCCGGCGGGGCGGTAGGCGTAATCGCCCATGACCGCGACCGCCCGCGTCATGTCCACATCTTTCGCGTCGCCCGGCCCAAGGAACGAGTTGATCCGCCACTCGTACCACGCGGGCGTGCGGGACCGGTTGGACCACAGCAGGACCTCGCAGGTGTCGATCTCGTAGTGCGTATCGCTGAAAGCCAGCACGCCCCGGTACTCCCGCCCCGTCGGCGTCGTCCGCAGGACGGTTCGTTTCTCGCTCCCCGTAGTGGTCCAGCGAAGGCGGGTGTTCCCGTCGGAGGTCGTCTGCTTACACTCTTTCAGAAGACGGCGGTTGCTCGCAAGCCCCTCCGTTTTCACACACCCGGTGCACGAGTCAAAGTTGATCTCGGCCATCCTCAACAGGTCCACGCTGACCGTCCTTTCCCCCGAGAATGTCTCAGGTCCCACACCTGGCCCGCACATCCGCCGCGACGTTCCGCAGCGCGATGAAGGCATCGTACGGCGAGTCGTAGGGGCGGAAGTACGCGTGCACGTCCCCCTCCGGCCCGCCCTTCACGCTCATGTAATAGAAATGGTCCGAGGTCGTCAGCCGGCGCCAATCCGCCAGGAGTTTCTGCCCCTCCTCGTCGCTCTCATCGGCGGCGCGGGCTTTGACGGGGCCTTCGAGGGCGAAGACGACCGCCGCGGCGTCCTGCTGCATGGCGTTGCCCTGCCACGCGGAGAGGTCGCGTTCGCGGTCGGCCCAACTGGTGTAGCGCGGCACGGCGTAGGTCGGGGTGTCGGGCCCGCCGAAGCGCGCGAGGGCCTCGGTGGGAGTGAGAAAGGCCGCGGCGGGGTCGATCTCGAAGAACGCGCCGGGCAGGTCCCACAGGAACTGGAAGATGCCGGTGTCGGCCCACTGGTGCTCGCCGAAGGTCTCGTAGTCCATGAAAAGGTTGACGGTGTGGCCCGGCTCGTGCGCCAGCCACGAGGCGAACTTCGCGGGCGTCAATGGCCACTGGCCCCACTGACGATCGCCGAAGCGGAAGGCGATGTCGTCGCTGAGGCGGTGGTTCTTGAGCAGCAGGCCGGGGCGGTCGGTTCTCCCGGGGATCGTCATCGGCGGCGCATAGACCACGCCGGGCGTGCGTCCGGCGAGCAGGTCGGTGACACCCTCGCACAGAATGCCCTTGAAACGGGGCCGGCCTGTGTCGTCGGTCATGGCGAAGACATGGGCCGCCACCTCATCGGCGTAGATGAGTTCGGTGTTGCGGAAAACGCGGGGAGTCTGGCCGAAGACCTGCTCCATCGTCCGCGTGTGCAGGGCCAGTTGCGCCTCGAACTCGGCCCGCGAGTGGATGAAGGCGAGCGAGTGGTGGTACGTCTCGGAGAGGAGTTCGCACGCCCCCATCCGCGCCAGTTCGCGCACGTGGCCGATCACATCGGGGGCATGGGCCTCGAGCTGCTCGATCGCGGTGCCGGTGATGGAGAAGGCGACCTTGAACCGCCCCTCGAAGCGGCGGGCCAGGTCGATCAGCAGCCGCGTGGCGGGGCGGTAGCACTTGTCGGCGACCTTGCGGAGTATCTCGGCGTTCTTCGCGTCGTCGAAGTACGGCGGCCCGCTGTCGAAGGGGCTGTAGCGCCGCAGGCGGTGCGGCTGGTGGAGTTGAAAGTACAGCACGGGGCAGGGCATCGGCGGGCAAGTCTAGTCGCGCGTGCCGTGCGCTCGCGCTGCGCCCCGGCTACTTCGTGCCGTACGTGCGCTCGCCCCGGGCCAGGCGCTGCAGCCACAGGTTCAGCCGCGCCGCCCAGTGGTCGAAGACCAGTTCCGCGTCCGCCAGTTTGTCGATGCTCTCCGCGGCGGACTGGCTCGGGCTGACCACATCGGCCTCGGTGGCGGCGCCGAGCAACTCGCCGGTGAGGGAATCAACGATCTCGACCTCGCCGGCCGCGCCGCCGAGTTCCATGACGCCCGCGGGCGTGGTGCCGGAGAAGGCGACTTTGGTCACGGCCAGGCGCATCCGGGCGACGCCCTTGCCGGGCTTGTCCACGATGGTGTAGTTGATCTTCAGCGCATCGATGACGGCGAACCGGGCCTTGACGCCCAGGTTGACCGAATCGACCGGGGTGAGCGGCCGCCCCCGCGCGGTGCGGTCGGGGATGACCTTCACCGAGTCCACGATGAAGGACCTGTATTGGGCCAGGCGCGGGTTCTCGTAGACGCGGGCGCCCTTGTGCAGGGGCGACGGCCGAAGGCGCGCGTACGCAGACTCGCTGAGGAACCCGGAGCTCGGCGGCGTCTGGTCGAGCGAGGCGGGGCGATCGGCGACGGCGGCATCGTCGCTCGCGCACGCGGTAAGAAGACTCAGGCAGACGCCCAGCGCCAACCCTCTCCGCAGGCCGAAGCGGTTCTTGATGCGGTGCAACTCCATGTATTGATTCTGGTTCAAGCGCGAGAGGGTAGACGGATTGTGCACACGGCGCACCTCTACACCCCCGCATCCCACGCGAGCGACTCGGCCAGGGTGGGGTGAAGAAACCGGAACCCGCTGCGGCGCAGCGCCTCGGGCACCGCGCGGGTGCTGGTGGTCAGCAGGTCGGCTTTCTCACCCAGGGCCGCACGGAGCAGGGGCGCTGGCACGCGCGCGAAGAGAGGGCGCCGAGCGTGGGCGGCGAGCAGGGCGAGAAAGTCATTGGCGCGCTCGGGGCGTGGCGTCACGGCGTTCACCGCGCCGTGCAGGCGCTCGTTGGTCAGGGCGTGCAGGATGATGCCCAGCAGGTCGTCCTGCCCGATCCAACTCCACCACTGCGTTCCCCTCCCCGGGATGCAGGCCAGCCCGAGCCTGGCCGCGGGGAGCATGGCCCCCACCGCGCCCGCGCGGGCACAGACCACCAGGCCGATGCGGAGGTTCACGGTGCGGATGCTCGCGGCCCGCGCGGGTTCGTCCGCCGCCTCCCACTCGCGGGAGACTTCGGCGAGGAACCCGCTGCCGATGCCGGCATCCTCCGCGAGTTCCTGCTCGCCCCGGTCGCCGTAATAGTGGATCCCGCTGGCGACGATCAGCACGCGGGGCCGACGCTTCAGGTTCGCCAGTGTTCGGGCGATGAGGCGCGTGCCATCGACGCGGCTGGCGCGGATGGCCTCCTTTTTCGCGGCGCTCCACCGGCCGCGGGCGACCGGCTCGCCCGCGAGGTGGATGACCGCATCGCACCCTTCGATCGCGGCATCGTCGATCTGCCCGCCGCGGGGGCCCGGGCCGGGCTGCCAGAAGATTTCTGATCCGTCCTCGGCGGGCTTGCGGCGGACCAGCCGCTGCACGGTGTGGCCCCCGGTGGTGAGAAAGTGGCGCAGGTCCCGCCCGATGGCCCCCGAGGCCCCGGTCATCACGATGCGCATGGGTGCGATCCCCGCGTGGCGGGCGAGGTCATGGCGGGTGCGGGCGTGGCGGAACTCAAAGAGTCGCGAGATCTCCTTGGCCGCGAACGCGCCGCCCAGGGCCAGGCCGAGCGAGCCCATCGGCAGGCGGTACTCGACGCGGTCGCTGAGCGTGCTGGTCGAGGCGTCGATGGGGATGAATCGGTGGGTGTGCCGCCAGTGCGCGAAGGGGCCTCGCACCTGCTCATCGGTGAACCCTTCGCCGGGCGCGTGGCCGGTGTGCAGCGCCTCCCACGGGAGCCACAAGGGGCCTTTCTTCACCGCGAAGCGCAGGCGCGTGCCGTCATGGATTCCCTCGCCCCGGCGCGACACAAAGCGCATCCGCTCCCACGGCGGGGCCAGCCGCTCGAACGCGCCGGGCCGCGCGTGCCAGGCGTAGAGGTCCGCCGCGGAAACCGGGATGGCGGACTGGGCGGAAAACTCCGGCACGATGCCGGGAGGGTACCGTGTTGAGGGAGCGTGCGAAACCGGGGTGATCGGAACACGAACAATCTTCCATCTCGGCGAAGGCGGCCGATACGGGGTGACACATGCAGGAATACAAGACGACAGGGCTGGCGTATATCTTCTGGTTCGCGTGCCTGCTGGGGCTGTGCGGCATCCACAGGTTCTACGCGGGGCGGTGGGTGAGCGGCATCGTGTGGATCCTGACTTTCGGCCTCTTGGGCATCGGCCAGTTGATCGACCTGATCCTGATCCCGGGGATGATCGAGCGCGCGAACCGCGAGTTGGCGGGGCGAGGAGCGGGCTTCGTATCGAGGTGAAGCGCGAAGCGGTGAACCGGCATGGTCCCCGGTACGCGCTGGGAGGGATCGCACGGGCGGTCGGCACACTCAAGGTCCGATGATCCGTGTCCTCCCTTACGCGCGCCGCTCCACGCCACCGCTGAACGCAGGGAGTTATCCGGGGTTCTTTGATGTCATCTTGACACAGCGTTCGGTATTCGTTGACAAAATAAGACCTTCGCGCAAGTTTCTCTTGCGGTTTAGAGCCTCGTGTGGTATTCTCGTTTCCGGAGGGGCCACGCTCCGGGCGGGCCTCGTTGGTCGGTTGTCTGTTACGGAGTGGTTATGCGTTGCACGCGCCTCGCCGGTGTGTTCTTTGCTGTGTGGTCGTCGTGCGCTCTGGCGCAGTTCGCCTCACCCGCGCGCGGGACATTCAACCCGTCCGCGTCCGTCGGGCCCGGTGTGCACCCCGCATCGGCCTCGGTCCCCGCAGCGCTGTGGCGACCCGACCGTGACCGGGCCGGCATCGCGCCCCCGGCCCTGCCGCCGCTCGATCAGATTCAGCCGATGCCGATGCCTCTGCCCCGCCCCGCGGGGGTGGCGCCGCG
>DDSA01000128.1:0-40063 GCA_002343715.1 Phycisphaerales bacterium UBA2402
ATCGGCCTTACGCCGTGACCATCGCACTGGATTCGATCTCGCACGAGATGTGGGACAAAGTCGTTGCGACGATGGCCGATGGGGCGCTCTACGCGGCAAAACTCCTCTCGGGGGAGTTGCCCCCGAATATCGAGGATGTATTCGCACCGTTGGGTTTGCGGCTTTTTCCGGTCGAGGCCGGTGAAGTGAAGCATCAGTGTACGTGCTTTGAGTGGCGAACCGAGAACGCTGAACCCGGCGGCGCGGCTCCGAGCGGCCCTGTCGCCGGGCGTTGGTGCAAGCACGTCTGCTGCACGGCCTACCTGATGGCGGCGAGGCTCTCGTCCGAACCCTTCCTGATGTTTCAGATGCGGGGCATGGAGGGAGCCGAACTCATCGAACGTTTACGGCAACAGCGAGTCATCGCAGGCGCGGTCCATGGACTGACTCCGGTGTATACCCAGCGCATCGCCGGGGTGGCCGATGCGCCGGCCAGGCCGATCGAGGAGTGCATCGAGCAGTTCTGGGATGCCGGGGCCGGGTTGGAAATGGTGGACCTGCCGCTCACGCCGCCCCCGGTGAGCCACCCCATACTCCGACGCCTGGGGCAAAGCCCTTTCACCGGAGCCGCTTTTCCGCTTGTGGGTCTGCTGGCCAGTTGTTACGACACGGTGAGTGAACACGCTCGCCGCGGCGCATCCGCAGCGGGTGAGGGTTCCTCCGCGGAATCTGAGGCTGATGACGAATACGAAGATTGAGTGAATCGGGGGTTGCTCGAACCGTCCATTTCTTGAATGGATATTCGTTTCCCTGTTGGGGGCGCGGTGGCGGACTGGCGCACGACCGCTCCGACTCATCGAGTCAACCAGTCACGCAACAAAGGCGGGCACTCGCCCGCGTTTGGATCGTGCGTACTTCGGAGCGTGAGAACATCGCGATCAGGCGTCGATCGTTCGAAGCCCCAATCCGTACTCCACCAGTCGTTCCTTGACTTCCTTCAGTGAAGTCGCGCCGAAGTTCTTGATGCCCATGAGTTCCGCCTCGGTATGGGCCGCGAGGTCGCCCAGGGTCTGGCAGTTGAGCAACTGAACGGCTTTGCGGGCTCGCACGGAGAGGTTGAGCTCGGAGATGGGCTTGGCAAACACGGCTTCCTTGCCGGAGCCTTTGTACTGCTCCATAAGGGCCTTGCGTGCCTGTCGGTGGGCATCTTCCAATCCCTGACCGAGCCGCATCCCCTTGTTCGCGAGCATCTTCTTGATCTCGGTGAGAGAGTTCTCGCCGAAGTTCTTGTAACTCAGCAGTTCGGCCTCTGTGATGCGGAGCAGATCGCCCAACGTCCGGATGTTCATCTTCTTGAGGCATGTGCGGGCACGCACCGTGAGTTCAAAGTCCGTGACGGGGGTGTCGAGGATCGCCTTGCGCTTGAACACGTCCCGATCCTGCTCTTCGATCGGAGTGCTCTCCCGGCTGGCCTGCACATCCTTGATGAAGAGGCGGGCCCGGAGGTGGTTGGGCCGTGTATCCAGGATCTGGCGGAGGCATCGCTCGGCGCCGGCGTAGTCGCCGCGATCCTCGTAGAGAACCGCGAGATTCATCAGGGCATTCACCCTGGCCGGCTGTGCCTGACAGCACCGTTCGTAGAGGGCCAATGCCTCGTCCTCTTCGCCCACCAGATCAAGGTTGTACGCGAGTTTGAAGAGCGTGTCGAAGTTCGCCGGGTCCGCGTTGGCGGCCTTGCGGAACTCCGCGATCGCGCCGACCCGATCGCCGCTCGCTTCCAACTTCAGACCAGCCGCGTGAAACTTCGCCGAGGCCGCGCTGTCGCGTTTGCCGGAATCCGTCACGCCGATGACCGTGTCGAGGGGATCGTGGGCCATACCGTCGATTGCTCCAAGAAAAAGTGCCTGATGTAATCTACCCAACGGTTCTCCGCCGGGTCTTGATTGTAGGTCAGGCCTGCGTTTGGTTCCAGCCCGGCACGCGGGGAGTTACCTCGGCATCTATCGTGGATGCTTCGGATGCTTCCGAAAATAGCGGATTCACTTCGTTCCCCAGATCGCGGGCCAGACCCAGGAAGCGGCCACCTCGAAGGCGATCAGCAGAATGATGATCCACTCAAGAACTTCCATCCGACGGGTCGCGCGACGGTCGTTGAGTTTTTCATAGATGCTGTCGAGCGTGCCGAGTTTTCGTAGAATGCTCGCGTCCCAGTCCGGAAGGTGGAAACGTCCGACCGCGGCCTTGTAGACCCTCGCCAGGTACTGATCCCCGAGCATTTTGAGCGTGTTGTTGACCCCCTCGAAGAGGAGCGCCGAGTCGACCTGGAGGGCGGCGATGTCGCGGAGTCGGGCTTCGCCCCGGCGCGAAAAAAGAACACCCGCGTGCGCTGTCGTGGCCCGGTGCGCTCGCTCCAATGCCCGATCAAGTTCGTCATCAAGAAGACGCATCTCGAGCAGCTCGACATTGGCGAACTCCAGCACCGCCAGGACGTCCTCCATGTCCGACCCGAAAAGAACCGCTGCGTTCCAATCCACGATCGCCGCGTCGGAATCGCCGTAGCTCACCAGCGTGGACAGGGTGTAGTCCACCTCATCCTGTGACAGGGGCGACGCTTCGGCCCGCAGCACCGCCGCCAGGACTCGCCGCCAGGACTCCAGCGCCAACGGCCCTGATGCTCTCACGGACTCGTTGAGCGAAGGCGTGAACTTCTCAACGTGAAAGATCACGAAGTCCTCGGAGTGCGGCGAGATCGATGGGCGTGCAGCCGCGGACCCCAGCAGATTCATCATGGAGCGCGCGTGGCCCCCCGCGTCCGCCGCAAGCCCCGCGTGTCCGTCCAGGGCGAGGCTCAGCGCCTTCAGAGTTGCGGTGTCTCCCATGATCGGGATTGTGTACGCGACCGAGATTGCGCCGAAGTCATACAGGGTTGCCGTGACGACCGCATCGGTTTCGTGGTCGCCCACCCTGATCGGTGTGCCGCGGCGTACGGTGCGCAGCGGCGCGGGGCGATACCCGAACCATGAAGGCGTTTTGCGGGTATGACGGAGCACATCGCGCTGGGCATCGTCGCACGCGGATGCGGCCGCCCGCTCGGCGCGGTCGAGATTGATGGAGTAGGCGATGTCGAATGCGAAGAGCGCGGTGCACACGCCCTTCTCCACGATCAGATCGCAGCCTGTTGGAAATTGGTGCTCGGCGTGGGTGCTCATGTCGTGCCCGCATGTTACCCTTCCTGCACCACAGGAGCCGATGATGTGTCCCGTACTTATTCTGCTGGTCCTAGCGTCATTCGAGGGACAGCCTCTCGCGCAGCCGCCCACTCCCGCGCCCGGTCCTCGGGAAGCGATCTCCGAACCGGACAAATCGGCGCGACCGGACAAAGAAGCACTCCTGAAAGAAATATCAAGCCTCCTGACCGGCACCTTCTCCAGCGCCGAGCAGCACGTCAAGGATCCGGAACATTACCTCGACATCCGCCTGAGGATGGTGCGGATCTGGGCGGATCGAACGGACGGTGTCTGGTTGTATGTCGAGCAAGCCGCCGCGACCAATACGGACAAGCCCTACCGACAGCGGGTTTATCACGTCACGATCACCGCCGACGGCAAGGCCCGCAGCGAGGTGTATCAACTGCCTGGGGACCCGCTCGTTTACGCCGGCGCTGGTGAGTCAAAGGTCAAGGCCGCCCTTCTCGAAGCGCTCCGGCCTCATGATCTCGTGCTCAAGGAAGGTTGCGCGGTCGAACTTGCCCGTATATCGACGCGTGTATGGGAAGGCGGGACGACCGGCAAGGCGTGCGCATCGGAACGCGGCGGTGCCGCGTACGCGACCGCGTCCGTGCTCGCCGATGACTCCGGCCTTGTTACATGGGACCGGGGAATGGACAAGGACGGCAAGCAGGTCTGGGGAGCGACCGAAGGCGGATATCGCTTCAAGCGCATCCCGGATCCGCCGCGGGCATCGAGCGAGTCTGTACCCGACCCGGCGGGCCGGCCGCCGACGTCGAAGTAAACTACGGGGTCGCGGGTGTGCCGATGGCGTTCAGCGCTCTGACCCATTCCGACGCCTGCCATGCAAGTTCCTGAGAGCGCTGGTCCGCGGCCAGGGCTTCTAAGGCGGGCAAGGCACGCCGATCCTTGAGTTGCACCAGCGCATCGCCCGCGCCGCGCTTGACACGTCCGCTTCGGTCGGAGAGGAGAGCCACAAGGGATTCCAGGGCCGCATCGGGATCATGCGCTGCGGCCCGCGCGATCGCGCCCGCCGCGGCGGCCCTTGTGCGGCTGTCGTACGACGGACCGGAGATTCTGATGGCGGTGTTGAGCGCATCGGCCTGATTCGTTGACACGATCGCATCGAGGGCGGCGAGCCTGATCGAATCGTCCTGCGACTTTTCCTCGAGAGCGGAGAGATACAGGTCTTTCGACGATTCACTCTTGATCTGACCCAGTGCGCGCAAGGCCGCGGCTCGGACCTTGACGCTCGAATCGCGTACCGCGCGATCCCGCAGGATGCGCTCGACATGATCGAAGGCGGGTGTCGGCAAGCCCTTCTCGTCGCGACAGAGCGAAGGAAGCGCCTCCACGATCGCGAGCCGAACTTCCCAGTGATCACTCGCCGCGGTCGCCAACGATCGGATGTCGTTCTCCGCCCTGCGAGCGGAGAGCGTTCGGACAGCCTCCGCGCGGATCCACGGGGCTTGCGAACGATCGAGCACGAGTCGGCGGAGCACATCCGCGCTTCGCACGCTCGCGTCGCATTTCAAACCTCTCACCGCCTGCACTCGGGACCAGAGTGTCGGACCTTGTGAAAGTTGTGTCAACCATGATTCGACGGGCTGCGAGACCTCCAATCCCGCCAGAACCTCCTGTCGGGGATCGGCTGCAATAAACTCCGGCTCGGCGGAGAGCGAGAACGAGGTTTGGGTCTCGCGCCCACGAACCTGCAGTGTCAGCCATTGAAGATCAGAGTTTCCCTTTGCCTTGATCGCCAGCGGCAGGTCGAACTCGAAGGCTGGGTTGTCCCCGTTGATGGGCTGCTTCTGCACGGCGGTGACCATCAGATGCCCATTGTCCCACGCGAACCTCATGTCGAGTTGAGGCACACCGGGGCGGTAGCACCACTGCGCAAAGAACTGCTCCAGACTGTCTCCGCTCTCCGCTTCGAGCGCGTTGCGGAGGTCGATGGTTTCCACCGTGTCGAACTTGTGCCTGTCGATGAAGGCGGCAACGGCGCGAAAGAAAACCTCATCACCGAGGCGTCGTCGCAGCATGTGGAGGATCGAGGCGCCTTTTCCGTAGGGATTGGCGGGCCTTCGGAAAGTTTCCCACGGATGGGTATAGATATTGCTCACCATGCCGACAACGGCGGGCGCCTCCGGTCGGTCGTTGGCGATGATGCCGTCGAAATAACCACGGATGGTTTTCTCGTACTCCCCGGGGCCGCGCCCGTGCTCGAACCAGAGCGCGGTGAGGAATGTGGCGAAACCTTCGTTGAGCCAGATGTGCTCCCAGGAGTTGCACGTCGTGAGGTCGCCGAACCACTGGTGCGCGAGTTCGTGGCTGATCAGCCCTTCAAAGTCCGTATCGTCCAGATCTTCCTTCGCCACGATCGCGCCGTCGTACATCGTGGTGATGCTGGTGTTCTCCATCCCGCCGGCGCCGAAGTCGGCGACCAGCACCTGCCCGTACTTGTCCCACGGGTATGGCTCGCTCAGGCGATGCGCGAAAAAGGCGACCATGGCGGGGGTGCGTCCGTAGGTGCCTTTCACATCGCCGCCGCGTCCCAGCGGCGCATAGACGGGCATCGGGAGAACGCGGGTGCCAAGGTCAACGATATCGAACTTTCCCGCGACCAGACTCACGAGGTACGACGCGTGGGGCTTGTCTTGCGAATAGTGCCATCTCTCATAAGCGACAAGACGGTTCACGCCGTCGACCTCGGCGCTCGCCACCGACTTGCTCTTGTCCTTCAACTTCCCGTTGCTGATGACGGTGTACCCGGCGGGGAGAGTGACGATCACTTCACTGGTCAGTTTGTCATTGGGAAAATCGTGGCACGGGAACCAGTAACTGTTTGTCTCGGGCTGGCCCTGGGTGTGCAGCTGAGCGGGAACATCGGGCCGAAGCCTCGTCGCGGGCGACCAGACAAGCCCCAGCGGCGGATCGTTCAGTTCGTACGCGATCATGATGTCGGCGGCCTCACCCCGGGGGAGGGCGGGGTCGAATCGGACGATGAGTTTCCGGCCATCGTGTGTAAACTCGGCCTTTCGTGTGTTATGGGTGACGCTCAAGACATCCATCGCCTTAGCGTCGAGTGTGAGTTCATTCAAGGGGCCGGCGATCGGGGCGAACGTCACTGTCGCCGATCCGGTCAGTCGGGGCGTGTTCATATCGGGGATCGTGAGTTCGATCCTGATGTGCTTGTAATCGGCGGTCAGGTGGGGCGGAAACTGTGCTTTCGCGCGACCCGAATCGCCCCCTGTGCCCGCCGTCTGACCGTAGCGAGAGTGCGGTTTGCCGCACCAGCAGTCGGAGTCCCACGCGCCCATCGCCGGGCTGATCAAACCGATCAGACACAACATCGCCGCCTCGATGCGATTCATCCGAGTTGTTCCTTCCATGTAGTGCGAGATAAACAGGAGCAAGATTCTATCGACCGGCGACCGAGAGCGTTGCGCCCTTCAACGCGGCGTTCCGCAAGGTCGAATCGGCCTGTTGGTCCGCGGCCACTCGGAGGAGCGTTTCTCGTGCGGCGTTGTGCTCATGTGCCGAGAGATATTCGGCGGCCTGTATCCGAGCGGCAAAGGTGGGGCCGAACTCGACCTCGTCGAGCCACCACGCCAGGTCTTTCTTCAGGTTCACCGCCGCGATGATGGTCATGTGAGGGTCGAGCGAGATCCCCGCCGGTTTTTCGGTAAGCGGGAACACACCGCGGGCGGCTCTCGCGTCCATGTCGATCGAGAGCCATCGGGATGACCCATCAGTGAACCGGACGTGCACCGGCAAGGTGATTGCAAAGGCGGGATTCATGGCGTTGATCGTCTGGGTCTGCGTGAGCGAGATGCTGAGCGCTTTCGCGGAATCATCCCAGTTGATCTCGGCATCGAGCCGCGGAAGGCCGGGGCGTCCTGTCCATTGATTGAAGAACAACTCCAGGCTCTGGCCGCTCGCGCGCTCCATCTCCCGTCGGAAGTCGTCCGTATCGACCGTGCCGAACTTGTAGGTATCGAGAAAGGCCCGCGTGCCTCGGAGGAAAGCCTCGGCGCCGAGCCTCGCCCGCAGCATGTGAAGCACCAGGGCTCCCTTTGCGTACGGATCCTCTGCCCTGGAGAACATGGCGTCGGGATTGAGATAACGGTTGGTGACCAGCGGCGCTCCCTGCGGCGCCACTGTCCTGTTCCTGGCCAGTTGGCCACGCACCAACCCTCGGATGGATTTCTGATAGGCGGTTCGGGCCTTCTCCTGGCTCTCCTGACCGCCCCTGTGCTCTTTCCAGAGCGACTCCGAGTAGGTCGCCCATCCCTCATTGAGCCACAGGTGTGCCCATGAACGGCACGTGACCAGATTCCCGAACCACTGGTGCGCCAACTCGTGCGCGATGAGGTCCTCCTGCGAACCCGGGTCACCACGCGAAGCGTCGATGGTCAGCAGCGTGCACCCGGTGTTCTCCATGCCTCCCGCTACAAAGTCCCGGACAATGCACTGTGCGTACTGATCCCAGGGGAAAGGCTCGTCGAATGTCCTCTCAAAGAAGGCCATCATGTCCGGGGTAGCGGCGAAGTTTTCCCGCACGACGCTCTCGGTTCCCAGCGGAGCGTACACGGGCATCGCCACATTGGGCCGCGTGCTCGAAGGTCCGCTGACTTCGACCAGGGCCAGTTTTCCCACAACCAGCGTGACGAGGTATGGGCTGTGCGGTCTGTTGAGCCGCCAATGCCAGCGTTTTTTGGCTGTGCGGTCTGGGTCCGCTTCTGTGCTCCGGGATGAGATCAGCCGCCCGTTGCTGACGACATCGAATCCCTCTTCGACCGTCACGATGAGTTCGGTGGTGAGTTTTTCATTGGGCGAGTCGTGGCACGGGAACCACTTGCTGTTCAACTGCGCCTGACCCTGCGCGTGAATCTGGGGGTGTCGGCCCGTCTCGCTCTCGGCGTCCGGCTTGCCGGGCGAAAAGGTCAGGCCTTCGCCTTTGTTCGCCGAGTAGTCGAGCATGTACCGGATGACGACCTCAACCGATCGACCGGGCGCGACCGGGGCCGGGAGCGCGATGATGAGGTGTCCGTTGGTGATGGTAAAGCCGCAGGCGATCCCGTCCGCTCTGACCGATTGAATCCGTGGCCCGTTGCAATCCAGCACCAACTCTCGTCGCTCCGAACCGACCGCCGACGCGAGGAGTGTCATCGTCCCGATCAATCCGGCCTGCCGGATGTCGGGGATATCAAGTTCCAACGTCATATGAAGGTGATCGAAGTGACGGGCCGGCGGCCAGAGGGCCACCTGCCGCCCCTGCGGATCGATGCGGGGATCGACCACATCCGGTTGATCCACGGTCTGTCCACGGACAGAGCCGCACAACACCCACACGAATAAGCCGGCCAACAACACCGTGTTCGTCCTGCTCAAGATTCTCATGCTCGCTGCTCCGGATACGTGTCGAATGTGACCTACGGATGAGCAGTGGGCCCGTGTCCGCCTGCTACGACATCAGTGCTAAACCCACGTTGGCTCCGTTGAACATGATGTGCATGATGATGGGGGTCAGCAGGTTGCGCGACCGCTCAAAGGCGATACCCATGCACACCGAGAGCGCGAAGATGGCCGCCGCCGCGTGCCAGGGCACCGGTTGAGGTCCCGTCGTGTGCACCGCTGCGAACAGAAGCGATACGCCCAGAACCGCAACCCAGGGCCGACCTGTAGCACCCAGCACGGCCGTCTGTCCGAAGCCGCGATAGATAATTTCCTCCTGCACCGGCGCCGCGAAGACCGCCAGCGCTGCCAGGGTCCACGCCCACGGACTCCCGCGATGATCAATGAGCGAGCGGAGCGTCTCGTGCGCGATCTTGTCGGGTGTCTCGCCCGTGACCGCGTGATGCACGAAGGCACCGCCTAAGCCAACAGACGTCACGATCGGCCACGCCAGCAGCCCGCCCCCCAACCCGCTCCGAATCCCCTTGGCGCCCAATCCCAGCCCGGACTCGGGTGCTGATGTTCGTACCAAACGAACGAGAATGCACCCGACCGCCAGACTGGCCCCGTAACCGCACAAAAGTACAACCGCCTGCGCCTTGACCGATCCGAGCATCTGGCCCAGCGAGACACCCGAAATCCCCGCACCCGCCGCCGCGGCGAGACTGAAACTCAGCCACACCATGATTCCGCACGCGAAGTAGAGGAACCAGGGGTGCTCATTGGCCCGCCGCCCACGGCTCAGCCCGCCCGCACGGAAAAAGCCCTTCTTCCAGCACACCAGCACGATCATCACAGCCGCCGCCACGTGTCCCCACAGGATGACACCCTCGGTGCCCGATGGAGCACGAATCCCGCTCACAGAATCGGGGATCTGCGGGGCATCGGGGGCTGCATGAGCACGATCAACGCCCACGACGCCAACAATCGCCGCAAGGAATATGACGGCACTCGACGACATCATCGCACGCACGCGGGCGGACCTTCCCGAGCGACAGGCGGCCCTGCCGATGAACGAACTGCGCGAACAATGCGCCACCATCCCGCCGTGCAGGGACTTTGTTGGTTCGCTCCTTCCCTCCGGGGATGACGAGACTCGGGTTATCGCGGAGGTCAAAAGACGCAGCCCTTCAGCGGGATGGATACGTGCTGAGTACGACTCGTCCTTGTTTATGCCCGAGGTCATTGCCAGAGAATACGAAGCAGCGGGGGCCGCGGCGATCTCCTGCCTGACCGAGCAAACGCACTTTTCTGGAAACATCGAGTACATCAACCGGATCAAGAAGTGCGTTGCCTTGCCGGTACTCCGTAAGGACTTCATCATCGACCCGTGGCAGGTGTGGGAGTCTCGGGCCGCCGGGGCCGATGCCGTGCTGCTGATCGCGGAGTGCCTTGAAGGGGAGCGACTCAGGCAACTGGCGGGTCTGGCCGCGTCAATCGGGCTAGACCTTCTCATCGAGATACATACCCCGGATAATCTTGACCGTGCTCTCGCCGCCGTTGTCTCGACAGGCGGGAAAGCATTGCTTGGGGTCAATAACCGCGATTTGTCATCGATGCGAGTGGATCTCGAACATACCCTGAACATCGCACGTAGAATAGTGGATTACAGGCTCCTCGTGAGCGAGTCGGGCATTCGGTCGTCCGATGACTTGGTTCGGCTTCGGAAGGCCGGGGTACACAGGGTCTTGGTTGGTGAAACGCTCATGCGGGATCCACATCCGGGGCGGGCATTGTCTCACCTCTTGAAACGCACGGCGTCGTGATCTGGATCGGAACAACATCATGCGCAGCACGCTCATCATGATCGCGGTTCTGTTCTTGGCGTTACTCTCACAGCGGGTTGTGGCTCAGGCAACAGACCAGGGAGAGCCGCCTGATGGGCCGCCCAGCGAGACATTGACACCGTCAGAACCTCCGGTGTCGGTACCATCGCCGGGCGACAAGGACCCGACCAAGCCGGTCGCGAAACCTGTCAACGCACTTCCCGCCTCCTCGTCCTCGGTGTCGGGTGCGCTGAATGACAAGCCCGGCTCCGAGTTGTTCGTCGCCGCGGCGGATGCGATCAAACGGGCACAATCGCTGAGTTATCGAGCAAGGACATACGCGACCGGTGCGATGTTCGAGCCGCACACAGCGAAAATACAGGCCGATGTGCGGATGCTGCGATCCTCAAACGCCGGGTCACAGACAGGCGGCTGGCTCGTCCGCTCAACAGGATCGGGCATCCCGAAGGCGAACGCCGATTCCATGAACTTCGATGTAGCGTGGACGGGTCACAACATCGAGTTCGTGACACACGCGGATAAAAAAGTGATCGAGAAGCGCAACCCGCGCGAGGCGAAGAACCAGTACTTTCAGATCGCTACTTCGTCGCGGAACGACGAACTCACTTCGCCGCGTCCTTTCAGCAAGGAACTCGCCGCGTCCGTGGAGTACGAGGTCGGCCCTCGGGAGGTTATCGATGGCGTGGAGTGTGATGTCGTGACCGCGATCTTTGGGGAAAAGAAGGCAAAGACCCGGTATGCCTTCGCGACCAACGATCATCTTCCCCGACGCATCGAGCGGATCATCGAAGGATCGATGGCCTCGGGAACGATGGTGCTCGAACTGGGCGCTGTTGAAGTTGATGAGAACAACCCGCCCCGCCTCAACTCGTCACTGCTCAAGGTTGATGTGCCCAGCGGTTACACCGAAGAGAGGCTGCCCAAGTTCATCACTCAACCCAATGTCAAGCCACCCCCCGCGGACGGTGGGGGAAAAGCAGTTCCCGAGCCGGTTTCCGGAGAAATACCGCCGATGCCGGACCCTGGTGCTTCGGGCGTGGAAACCAGGCTTGATCGAATGAACGGGGAGACCGCTGCTGTGGCGGTTTCACCCCCCGCAGCGGCACCACCCCTCACTCCTGTTCCTCCGCCGCTTCCCGAGTTGGCAACCCCGTTCGAACTGCGGTCGTCGAACGGCGATCGGGTTTCACTCGACTCGCTGCGGGGGAACATTGTGCTTGTGGAGTTCGGAGGATCGTGGTGCCTTCCCTGTCGCAAGTCGCATGATGAACTCGATGGCCTGATTGCCCGGTTCAGCGGCAAGCCAGTGAAAGTGATCGCCTTGTCGATCCGTGACAAATCGCCGGACGGGGCGATCGAACGATTCAAACAACGGACTCACCAGTTTCCTCTCTTGGTCGAGGCCGACACGGTGGCGCAGCAGTGGGGGGCGCGGACTTTCCCCAGTTACTTCATTGTCGGGATCACAGGGGAGATCTTGAAATCCGACCAGGCGTACGTGAAAGACGTGACCATCCCGGCGTTGGGCGACGAGATCGAGAAGATCCTGAGGGATATGGAAACCGGCACAACGTCCACCCCCGCAGCCAAGGAGGCGGGACCGGGTGCCGGGCCCGGGCCGGATGGCGTTCCCCAGACTTGAGTACTGGGCTTTGAGCGTACGGCCGATGTCATCAGTACTCCGTCCCGTACGCTGGACTTCGCCCATAGACTATCGCGAACACCGCGCCTGCGCCCGCGAAGAGCAGCACTACGGCCCCGACCAGCGCAACCCTTGTGCGGTCTACGGAATTCACATTACCCAGGAACGCCGCGGGCATCGCAACCGCGGCGCTCAGGGCGATGATCGCCGCGCTTGCCTGTGGTGTGGATCCGAACGCGACACCCTGCCCCAGGGCCGAGGCAAGCACCGCGGTGGAAGCGCCGACAGCAGGCCCTGAGATCAAGACCGTGTGCCTCACCAACTGGGCCGCGCAGATGCCGAGTGAAGCGAAAGCAACGATTCCGGCGAGTTGGCCGAGTTTCAGGCTGCCCGAACCCGCCAACGCCACAGCGGAGCAGGCCGCGATCAGGCCCAGCGTCACGACCGGGACAAACCGTGTCGGGCTTTTGACGATCTCACGCATGGAAGACCAGAGGATTGCCCACGCGAGCAGCGCGTCGGACAGCCACGCGGCCTTACCCGACATCGGCACGATGCGAGGAAGAACAAAGGCAAAGGCGATCACCGCCACCGCCGCCCAGCGGGTTCGCAACAACGGAATCCACAGATCAAGAAAGCCGATCAGCGCTCCCAAAACAGCCGCCAGCGGCAAGTATTGAATCGCCTCCCGGGGAGGGATTGTCGGCCAGCCGATCAGCAGTCCTTGAGCGACGACATAGATGATGACAAAGGCGAGTACGCCAGCGATGACGGGGCGTGCCGGGCCGGATGATGAATCAGCCCTTCGCCCGAGCATGAAGACAGAAGCCGCCGCGACCGCAAAGGGCGCTGCCGCGCCCCATAGAAGCATCTTGAGAATCTGTTCCGGTGGCATGGGCGGCTCTTCGTGAATCGAATGAAAATCCCCGCGCCAATCGCGGCCGGGGCCGCGAAGCCCCGCGCCGCGGAAAGAGTGTTCTTACTTCTTTACGCCTTCGCACGAGACGATGATGGTCACCTCGTCTCCCAGCGGACCCTGCATGTAGTTCATGCCGAAATCAGATCGCTTGATCACGAACTTCGACTCAAACCCGGCGAGCCTGGTTCCGCCGCGGCCTTCGCCGAACCCCGTGATGTCGATGGGTGCGGTGATGGTCTTCGTAACCCCGTGCATCGTCAGGTCTCCGGTGCAGGTCAGGACGCTCCCATCGGATTTGAAACTCGTGCTCTTGAAGGTCGCGGTGGGGAACTCCTTGACGCTGAAGAAATCCTGGCTTTTGAGGTGATCATCACGATTCGTGATACCTGTATCGACCGTGGTCGCGTCGATCGTGATGTCGAAGGCGTTGGCGGATGGGTTATCCTTGTCGAGGTTGAATGAGCCGCTGATTTTGTTGAATCGGCCGTAGGCGTACGCTACGTTGTTGTGCTTGACGCGGAACGTGAGAAACGAGTGGCCGCCATCGATGGTGTATCCATCATCCATGGACTGCACTACTGAGGGTTTCTCACCCGCGCCGAGCATGGCACCCATGCCGAACACGCCGGCCGTTGCCACCAGGATACTCGCACCGACCACACACAGCGGGCAATACCGCATGATTGTTCCCTTCACTTTGAAAGCAAGAACGCCGGACCGCGCGGTCCGGACCAGAAAGATTACGCCGCACCCGCATCGGTGGATTCGCCGTAGCGGATTTCCGTCGTACGTTGCCCGGATGTGCCGTGTTCGATCCTCTCAGACAAAACACGATCAGATCAGACAAGCCCGGTCAGACCGGAGAGGCCCAGGGGCTCGCGAGTCCAGAATGCCTCGGCCGCGCGGGTGCCGATCCGCGAACCCAAGTAGGCGTCCTGCGCCTCGATCCACGGCAGGACACCGGCGTTCTTCGGGTTGTCGATGAACTGGCTCTTGTACGCCAGGATCGCACTCCGCTTGCGGCCCTCTCGCCCGGTGATATCAAAGAGGAACGTGGGCTGTGGTATCGTGCGTAGATGGGTGCAGTAGTAGTAGATGACCCATTTGGGGTAGACGGGAGGGCCGATCTCGTTGTATCCGGGAGGGACGGGCATCTCCACCCGAGTGAGTTTGGCATCAAAGCGTGCATCCTCGGCGATACGAGTCGCCGCGAGATGATCCGGATGGGCATCTTCGGGGTGAGGAACAAACAACAGTTGTGCCTGATGGGCGCGGATCACACCCGCGACCTTGTGCCGGCCCTCGATGGAATGCCTGAGCGTGCGGTTCGGCATATCGAGGAGCAGCCGGCGTACGCGGCCTGGCCCGGAGGTCGGTGCCAACGCCGCGGCGGCTGACTCGGACTCGATGAGGCGGGTTGCACGATCACCCGATGGGGTTGGGCTTCCGTCGGTCAGGTCAAGCAGGAGGCAGTCGTGCCCGGCATCCGCAAGAGCAGCAATGGTGCCACCCATTCCCAGTTCCTGGTCATCAGGATGAGGGCCGATGATGAGTATACGAAGCATGGTTCGGGAATTGGGAACAATACAAAGGAATGAGAGGAAGGACGTTCACATACGTATCAACGAAGAGAAGGACAGTTCGCGCCGTGTGCTACCACCCTTCCATGACGCTGAGCAGATTCGAATAATCATCGGTCCAGAGGCGGGTTTCGCGGTCGGGGGCGAGCCGTTCCCAGTTCGAGTTCTTGGCGAGTGGCCCGAAGTCATCAGGCTCGCGGCAGAGAACGACCCATGTGGATTCCTTGCGGCCCTCCATCGTGTCGAAGTATTCCTTCTTCGCGACATCATTGCGGCGGAACGCGGTCAGCCCAAGTTCCGTGGCGATCCGTCTCAGCGGAGGAGCGAGGTCGAAGTATCGATTGGAGATGTGGAAAGCGATGAGCCCGTCCTCCGCGAGTTTTTCAAGATAGATCCCGACCGCCTCTCTCGTCACCAGGTGAACCGGGATGGCATCGGAACTGAAGGCATCGACCGCGATCAGGTCGAAGGGGCCTTCGGGCGTGGTTTGCAGTTTCAGTCTGCCGTCGCCGAACTCATAGCCGATGGCGGTGTCTCTGTTCCTCGCGGCATCGCCGATGAACGAAAACAGTCTCGGGTCTCCCGCGATGCGGATCACGGCGGGATCGATCTCGTAGAAGGTGAAGCGCGACCCCGGCATCGCGTACGCCGCGAGCGAACCGGCACCCAGGCCGATCAATCCGACTCGCTTGAGACGCCCGGATTCGTAGAGCGTTTTCATCACATCGCCGATCGGTCCGCTGGGGTGGTAGTACGTGCCGGGGATGAGTTGGCGGTAGTCGATTCGCGGAGTTCTGGCGATATCGGCCTCGGAGGCGAAGAGCATCTTGAAGCGTTCGGCGGGGTCGAGCAGAGGGGGCTTCTCGGCGGGGTGCGAGTCGCTGCCCCGGGCCTGCAGGCCATGGATCGTGGTGCCGTGGTTCAGGCGATGCCACGTTCCGCCGTTGGTTGATTCGACGCGGTGAACACCGAAGAACGTCCGCTCCTGATCGAGAAGTGTCCCCCCCCGACCGATGAACTCGCCCGCGACAAGGAGCATGAGCGACGCGGCGGCGAATCGAACGCTGCCGCGTCTGAGGAGCAGGAGAACGCACAGCAGCACCGGCAGCCCGGCACGCAACGCGAAGACCGCGTTCCTGTCGGTGATCGACTGGCTCTGCACGCGGGCGTCTACGTTGAGCATGAGCGTAACGAGCGCCAGGCCGGCCGCGCCGGCCAGTATCAGCTGCTTCAACACGCGTGATTCACGCAGATCATCGGCGAACTGCGGCCGGAGGAAGCAGGCAAGCCCGAGCACGATCGGGTACTCGAGAACGGACGAGAAGACCACGGGCGCGACGATCGCGTTGGTGATGCCGCCGAGCACCCCGCCCAGTGACATGAGCAGATAGAACTCCGTGAGTCGAGCTGTCGGGGGGCGTTCATCGGCGAGTCGTTTGTGGCACATCATCGCCGCCGCAAAAAACACCGCGACGTGGATGCCCGCCACGACCGTGATCGGAGAATGCGCGAGCGTGAAGTTGGTCATCATCGCCGCGATGAGACACAGGACAAAGACCCTCGACCAGGTCCGGGACGAGATCCGCACCCGCTGCGAAAAGGCGATGATGAACGTGAAGAGATACAGGCCCAACGGCACGATCCACAGCAGCGGGATCGCCGCGATATCGGTCGAGATGTGCTGTGTCACGCCCAGCATGAGAGAGGATGGGACGAAAGCCAGCGCGAGCCAGCGCAGCCGCTGGGGCACCGTGGCGGGAGGAGCAACAAGCTCGGACCGCGGAGCCGCCGGCTCGACTTTGTAGCGGCGGAGCATCGTCGCTCCGCACCCCGCGATGGCCACGGCGAGCACGCCGTACCCCATGAACCAGTACATGCTCTGCTCCCGCCGGGTGAGCAGCGGCTCTAAAAGCAGCGGGTACGCGAACAGCCCCAACACACTTCCGGCGTTGCTCGCAGCATATAAAAAGTACGGGTCTTTGGCGTCTTGATGATCAGTGGTGGAGAACCAGCGCTGCAGGAGCGGCCCGGTTGTGGAAGTCATGAAGAAAGGCAGGCCTACGGCGAGCGCGAGCGTGTACAGGAGCCACAATGTTGGATGGGAAGCCCCGGGGGTACCGACGTCGACGGGTATCGGCAATGCGACCCCCGCGAGGACTAACAGGATGAGATGGAGAGCGACCTGCGCTTTGCGGGGCAGGTATCGGGTGGTGAGGTGCGCGTACAGGTACCCCATGAGCAACACGGCCTGAAAAAACACCATACAGGTGTTCCAGACCGCCGGGCTGCCGCCCAGGAGAGGCAGGAGAATTTTCCCTGACAGGGGCTGAACGAGAAACAACAACGCCGCGGAAAGGAAGATCGCGAGCGCAAAGAGAAAGAGCAACTGGCCTGACTCCTGGTCTGGGTGCGGGACAAGCGGGACGTGTCGGACGGTAGCGCCTTCCAAGACTGCGCCCTCCCACGCGGGGAGGACCGTACGACAGTTCCGCGGGGAGTCGGTCGATTCGGGTTCGAAGTTCTACACTTTGTTCCGCGTCCGTCGTGCGGAGACACCCAGTTCGACCTTGACGCCCGCATTTCTCAATGCCTTGGCGCGGCGGCGGGTCTCGAACGCGGCCAGATCGGCGATCGTCGTTTCCTTGAGAAACTCGATTGTGACCGATCGGTGCTGCGTCCAGAAGCGGTGGGCCGGGCAGGCCCGCTCATCGGAACACTCGGAGACCCCAAGGAAGCAGCGTGTGCGGCAGATCGGGTCCGCGAGCGCCTCGGCCACCGCATAAAGAGTGATGTCGTGGGGAGGACGCGCGAGCGTGACGCCACCTCCCACGCCCCGCTGTGTCTCGACCAACCCCATGCGACGAAGGGTGTTGATGATCTTGGCAAGGTATGGCGCGGGGATGGAGCACGCCTCCGCAATTTCCTTTACCAGCAACGGGGTGCCGCCGGCCGTGGCGAGATACCCCAACGCGGTGGCTGCGTAACCGGCGGCTTGTCCGAGCATGCGATTCGTTCCCGTAGTGGGGGAGAGAGGGGCCAATAAAAGATATAAATATCTGCAGTTCGACTGTAGCAGGCCAATCTCGCCCCGGCAACTGCGCGGGGCTACGAGCGATGACGGCACATAATCGCCTCAAAACACCGTGAGGTCACTTGACAACCGGGATCTGTCGGCCACAATCGTCGATAAAAAGATAACAAGGTCTATTAGTCGATACAATCCACCGCCTCACGGAACTACCCGCATGGTCGCCCCAGCCAATGACACCTCGATCGCGATGATGCACGTTCCCGCATCGGAACGATCTCCCGGCCCGATCGAGACCTTCGTGTACGACGACGCCATCGTTCGCAAGTTCATGGGCGTCACCATCCTGTGGGGCGTGGTCGCGTTCCTGGTCGGCCTGATCGTCGCCCTGGAACTGGTCATTCCAAGCGTGATCGGCTACACCACGGCCTCGGGGAACCAGCCCTTTGCCTTTCTGTCATTTCTGACCAATGTGCAGTACCTGACGTTCGGAAGGCTTCGCCCCCTGCATACCAACGCGGCGATCTTCGCGTTCGGCGGGAATGCGATCTTCGCCGCGGTGTATTACTCGACGCAGCGTCTGTGCAAGGCGCGGATGTGGTCTGATCGGCTCAGCAACCTTCACTTCTGGGGCTGGCAACTCATCATCGTGCTCGCCGCGCTGACCCTGCCGCTGGGGATCACCTCGAGCAAGGAGTACGCCGAACTGGAGTGGCCCATCGATGTGCTCATCGCGGTGGTGTGGCTGGGGTTCTTCGGCACCAACTTCTTCATGACGCTCAAGAACCGTCGCGAACGCCACATGTACGTGGCCTTGTGGTTCTACATCGCCACCATCGTCACGGTCACGATGCTCCACGTCTTCAACTCGTTGGCGGTGCCCGTGTCGCTCTTCAAGAGTTACTCGGTCTACGCGGGCGTGCAGGACGCCATGATGCAGTGGTGGTACGGCCACAACGCGGTGGCGTTCTTCCTGACCACCCCCTTCCTGGGGCTGATGTACTACTTCCTTCCCAAGGCGGCGGATCGGCCCGTCTACTCCTATCGCCTCTCGATCGTCCATTTCTGGTCGCTCGTGTTCACGTATATCTGGGCCGGGCCACACCACCTTCACTACACCGCGCTGCCCGCGTGGGCATCGACGCTCGGGATGCTCTTCTCGGTGATGCTCTGGATGCCCTCGTGGGGCGGCGGCATCAACGGGCTGCTCACGCTGCGTGGCGCCTGGCACAAACTCACCGATGACCCGGTCCTCAAGTTCTTCGTGGTCGGCATCACGTTCTACATGATGTCTACCTTCGAGGGGCCCATGCTCTCGGTGAAGACCGTGAACATGCTCAGTCACTACACCGACTGGACCATCGCCCACGTTCACGCCGGGGCGCTGGGGTGGAACGGCTTCATGACCTTCGGCATGATCTACTACCTCGCACCCCGGCTCTTCCAGACGGGGTTGTACTCGAAGAAACTCGCCGAATGGCATTTCTGGCTCGGCACGCTCGGCATCCTGCTGTACATCATCCCGATCTACATCGCGGGGATCACCCAGGGTCTGATGTGGCGGGCTTTCGATCAGACCGGCAATCTTCAGTTTCCCGACTTTGTCGAGACAGTGATGCGGCTGATGCCCTTCTACTGGATCCGAGTGGTGGGCGGTTCGCTCTTCCTGATGGGCTCCCTGCTTCTCGCGTACAACGTGATCCGCACATGGATGAAGCGGCCCGCTGTCTATGAGGAGCCAGTGCAAACCGCGCCGGCCCTTCGCCCGGAGCGGGTGGAAGCCCCGGTCTTCGCATCACGCCTGACCGCGAACTGTGAGTTCGGCCACAAGGGCGACGTGATGATCCAGCGCATCGCCAGCGGGTTCTGGCACAGGGTGTGGGAGGGGACACCCTGGAAGTTCACGTTCTGGACGATCGTCGCGGTCGCGTCGGCGTCGGTACTGGAGTTGATTCCCCTCTTCGCCATCCGCTCCAATGTTCCTTCCATCGCCAGCGTTCAACCATACACGCCGCTTGAACTGGCCGGGAGAGACATCTATATCTCTGAGGGGTGCTACAACTGCCACTCACAGATGATCCGCCCCATCTGGGCCGAGACCAAGCGCTACGGCGAGTACTCCAAACCCGGAGAGTTTGTGTACGACCACCCCTTCCAGTGGGGTTCAAGGCGCATCGGTCCCGATCTGGCTCGTGAAGGGGGGTTGCGCAGCAACCTCTGGCACCTGCTCCACTTCCAGGATCCGCGGCAGTCCGTCGCACAGTCCATCATGCCCTCGTACGCGCACCTGATCGATGAGACGCTCGATTACGACGGGCTGACCGCACGCGTCAAGGCGCATGCGTTGATCGGTGTGCCCTACGGCGATGCGGTGAAACCCGGCCGGGCGGCGGAACTCGCCCGGGCGCAGGCCGCGATCATCGCCGAGGACATCGCCGCAAGCGGCGGCCCGGCCGGCTTGGCGGAAAGAAAGATTGTGGCGTTGATCGCGTATCTGCAGCGACTCGGCACCGATATCAGCAGGCCACCCCCGACCGAGAACGGCCTTCCCGACACACCCTCCCCGTAATCGCATCCGCCCGGGCACCTCCTCCGTTGTTCAGGTCATTCGACACAAGGCACCTCCATGAGACTCTCCGACATCATGAGCGCGATGGGGTTGGCGATCTACCCCACGATCGCGTTGTTCATATTCCTGGCCGTCTTCATCGGTGTGCTGATCCGCATCGGCCGTCGAGGCGACAACGACGCGCTGACCCGGGCCGGCAGGCTCCCGCTCGTCGATGATGCGCCCCCGCGGGGTGTTGGCGATCGCGTCCACCGCACGGAGATTCACCGATGAGTGATGAGATATCTTCGGCACCGCAGGATCCGTTGACCTCGCACGAGTACGACGGGATCAGGGAATACGACAATCCGACGCCCGGCTGGTGGCACGCCATATTCGCGGGAACCGTGATCTTCTCGTTCCTGTACGTCATTTTCTGGCACGTCAGCGTCTTCGGATGGTCGATCCACGACCGATGGAAGGAAGCGGAACTGGCCGAGTTCGCGCGGATCTTCGGGTCCGTAGGCCAACTCAAACCCGACGAAGGTACATTTCTTGAATCGATGCAGAACCCGCAGTTCATGGCAATCGCCAGAGCGACGTACCTCGGCAACTGCACCGCGTGCCACGGCCGGGATGGCGAGGGTCTGGTCGGCGTCAATCTCTGCGACGATGCGTACAAGAATGTAAAAAAAATCGAGGACATCTTCACGGTCATCAACGAAGGTGCCAAGAGCGGGGCCATGCCCGCCTGGAAATCTCGTTTCTCGGAGAATGAACGCATCATCCTCGCCGCGTATGTCGCGTCGCTCCGGGGCACGAAGCCGGCCAATCCCAAGCAGGCCGAGGGCGAGGTCATCCCCCCGTGGCCGACCCACTCGGTCCCGGTGATGTCGCCCCAGTCGCGGGAACGCTCGCCAGGCTCATGACGACCAAGGCACCCATCCACGGTTCTTCGAAGCCGGTCGTTCCCGACTCCGGCGGGCTTGGCGTACAGCCTCACGAAGGTCGCTCAATCCTGTCAACCCTGAATGATGATGGCACCCGAAGGTGGCTCACGCCGCGGGTTTCTCCGGGACGATTCCTGAGCGCGAGGCGGATGACTGCCTACGCCCTGATACTGCTCTTCGTCGCGCTGCCCGTAGTATCTGTGAACGGCAAGCCGGTCGTGCTGCTCGACATCATCGCACGGCGGTTTCATTTCTTCGGGGCAACCTTTCACCCAACCGATACCCTGCTCCTTGCCCTGCTCCTGGTTGGCGTGTTTCTCCTGATCTTCTGGATCACGGCGCTTCTGGGCAGGGTCTGGTGCGGCTGGGCATGCCCCCAGACCGTGTACATGGAGTTCCTGTACCGTCCGATCGAACGATGGTGCGAGGGGACGCCGGGACGGCCGAAGAAGGGTTGGCTTCAGACCTCTGGGGTCGGCAAGCCGTTCAAGTTCGTGCTGTACCTCGTGTGCTCCATCGCGTTGGCCCATGTGTTTCTCGCGTACTTTGTATCGTGGGAGAACCTGCACAGGTGGGTCTTTGGTTCACCGTCAGACCATCCCGTCGGCTTCGCCGTCGTAATGTCGGTATCCGGAGCGATGATGTTCGACTTCGGGTACTTCCGCGAGCAGGTGTGCCTCGTGGCGTGTCCATACGGAAGGTTCCAATCCGTGATGCTCGATCGTCATTCGATGACGATCCGCTATGACCGGGCAAGAGGTGAACCTCGCGGACCCCGGACGCGTTCGACGTCCCTTGAACTCCCCATCGTCACACCCGCGAAAGGCGATTGCATCGACTGCCGGATGTGCGTGACAACGTGCCCGACGGGCATTGATATCCGCAACGGTGTTCAGATGGAGTGCATCGGATGCGCCCAGTGCATCGACGCGTGCGATACCGTGATGGACAAGATCGGCCGTCCACGAGGTTTGATCAGGTATTCAACCCAGGCCGCGATGGAGGGAAAAGGGGTCAAACTGCTGAGGCCGCGGGTGGTTCTCTACCCCGTTGTGCTCGCCGTGATGCTCGCGCTTTTCCTGGTGGTCCTTTCACGAACCGGGATCGCCGATGTCACGCTTCTGCGCGGCCTCGGGCAGCCATTCATCCTTACCGAGGATGGGGACGTCGATAACACTGTTCGCGTCAAGGTTGTGAATCGCCTGAACAGCGAGACCGAGTTCACATTGGCGGCGGAAGGTCCCCAGGGGCTGCGCTTCTCCGCGGAATCATCGGTCGTCCGGCTGAATCCCGGTGAAACTCGCACGATCCCGGCCCAGGTATTCGCGCCCCGCGCGGCGTTTCGGAACGGGAGGTGCCCGGTCACGATTCTCGTTTCCGGGCCGGAGAACTTCACTCAACGCACCCCGTTCACACTTCTCGGTCCGGCATCACCAGTAACGATGCCGCAGGAGCCTCCGCGATGAAGAGCCTCGCAGCAAGTCACAGGCATGTAGAGCCATCGAGCGGTATCAGAGGCTCCGGGAGGGGATGGATCGGCATGATCATCGGTCTGCTGCTGCTCAATGCCTCCATTGTTGCCGCAACAGTCTTCTTTGCAGTGCGCGATGAATCTGCCGCGACGGAGCCTGACTATTACGCGAAGGCACTGGCGCACGAGGAGACGATCCGTCTACGGACAGCCGCCCGCGATCTGGGTTGGAATGTTCGTTCCGAAATTCGCCCCGTCGTCGGAGGTGGAGGTATGGAACTCGTCGTCGGCCTGACCGATCGTGTGCGGAATCCCATCGATGGGGCGTTGCTGCAAGCCGAGGTCTTCGCTCATGTCCGATCCGGTCAGAGGCAGGAACTGGCACTCTCTCCGGCTGGGGGGAACGGCACGTACGCCGCCCCGATTCGCATCGACCGCTCGGGGCTGTGGCGGGTGGTGCTGAGCATTCGTCGGGACGGTGAGGCGTGCATTCACGAAATTGACCTGATGATCCCGGAACGCTAACCCCAGACACGATGATTCCCCTCCTTGCAGCCGTATTGACCGCGAGCCTCCTCGGATCTGCTCATTGCGCAGGGATGTGCGGGGCGTTCGTTGCTTTTGCCGTTGGAACCGCCGAGCGAGGTTCCCGCTGGGCTGCCAACGCCGCGTACAACTTCGGCAGGCTTGTGACGTACATCATCATGGGTGCAGCGGCGGGTGTGCTCGGCTCCGCATTAGACCTCGGTGGCTCGATGCTCGGTGTCCAGAGGATGGCGGCGGCGGTGGCGGGCGGGATGATGCTCCTCTTCGGCGTTGTTGCCGTTCTGCGGCACCTGGGGTTCCATATTCCAAGGCTTCCCCTGCCCGGTCTACTCGCCCGAGTTGTTCGTCGATCGCACGAGCGAGCGTTCCGTCTGACCCCGCTCGCGCGTGCGGCAGTGGTGGGTCTTTCGACCACGCTGCTTCCGTGCGGCTGGCTTTATGCCTTTGTCATTACCAGCGCCGGGGTCGCGGACCCCGTTTGGAGTGCGTTGACGATGGCAACCTTCTGGATCGGTACGCTTCCTGTCATGGCGGCGTTGGGGTTCGGGGTGCAATCTCTCGCCGGGCCGATGCGGCGGCACCTGCCGCTGGCGACGAGCGTTATTCTGGTTGTGATCGGTGGGTGGACACTGACAGGCCGTTTGACAGCTCCTGTGCTTGCCGTGCCCGCGATCCGTCCTCATTCCATCGAATCGGCGACCCGCTCAATAGAGCACATGGATGCACCCGGCCGGTACTGCCCGCTGTGCGATGATACCGAATGAAAGGGACAGTACATCAGCGTTGCGATCGAACAATCCTCTCCGCCCAGGAACTCACCGTTTACCGATCGGCGTTGCATCTGCGCCCATTGCGGGTTGCCCGTGCCGCCCGGCCTGGTACGTGACGGTGCAACGCATCCGTTCTGTTGCGCCGGATGCGAAACCGCGTACTCGGTGATTCACTCATGCGGTCTGGATGCGTATTACAGACTGCTTGAGCGGATCGACGACAAGACCGCGCCGCCACGGAGTTCCCGTCGTACCTACACGGAGTACGACGATCCGGCTTTCCATGCCCTGTACTGCCGCCGGTGTCCGGATGGTCTCCTTGAGACGGAGTTGCTGCTCGAAGGCGTTCACTGCGCCGCGTGTGTCTGGCTGGTCGAGCGTCTGCCCCGAGTCGTACCTGGAGTGATCGAGTCGCGGTTGAATCTCCGACGCGCGGGTGCTCGCATCACCTTTGATCCGAGCGTTGTTTCACTCAGTCGGGTTGCTCGGGGGTTGGAGTCTCTGGGGTATACACCCCACCCGGCGCGGGGCGCGTGGGCCGCTCCGGTGCGAAGGGCGGAAGATCGGCGGATGATGATCCGCATCGCCATTGCAGGTGCGTGCGCGGGCAACATCATGCTTCTCTACTTCGCCTTGTACGCGGGGATGTTCGAGGGGATCGAACGCGGCCACGAGCAGCTCTTCCGCTGGGCCGCGATGCTGCTCAATACCATCTGTCTCGTGTGGCCGGGGACGGTGTTTTTGCGGGGTGCGTGGGCGGCGCTCCGGGCACGCACCATCCACCTCGATGTGCCCATCGCCCTCGGTCTCTACCTCGGCGGGGTGTGGGGAATCTGGAAAACGGTCGCTGGCTCCGGGGACATTTATTTTGATTCCATATCCGCGTTGGTCTTTTTCCTGCTGGTGGGGCGATTCATTCAGCAACGCCAGCAGCGATACGCGGCGGATGCGGTGGAGCTTCTTTTCTCGCTCACACCATCTGTCGCGCGACGGGTAGACCCCGAAGGAGTTCGCGATGTGCCCGCGGAGAGTCTCGCGGTCGGCGACATCATCGAAGTAAGGGCCGGGGATGCGTTGCCCGCGGATGGGGTCGTGCTTGCGGGTGAGACGAGCATGGACGTATCACTCTTGACGGGCGAATCGCGGCCGATCCGCTCGGTCGCGGGCGACTCGGTTGCCGCCGGCGCGGTGAACATGTCCTCCGTCATCCGTGTTCGCGTCGAGGCAACGGGTGAACATACCCGCATCGGAAGACTGATGCGGACAGTCGAAGAGGCGACCCGCCGTCGGGCGGCCATCGTTCGGCTGGCGGACAGATGGGGGGCGTGGCTTCTCTGGATTCTTCTCGGCCTCTCGGTGATAACGCTCGCTTTCTGGTGGCACGAGGGGCCCGCTGTTGCGTTTGATCGCGCTGCGGCACTCCTCATCGCTACATGCCCATGCGGGCTGGGTCTGGCAACACCGCTGGCCATGGCCGTGGCGATCGGTCGTGCGGCCCGGAGAGGAATCCTGATCAAGGGCGGAGATGTGCTTCAATCCCTGTCCAAGGCCGGGCGGCGTGGTGTGATTCTGCTCGACAAAACGGGCACTCTCACGATGGGGAGACTGTCTCTGGTCTGGTGGCGAGGAGATGAGAACGCCAAGGCTCTTGGCGCTGCGCTTGAATCCTGTTCTGCTCACCCGGTGGCGCTGGCGCTGTTGCGTGACCTGAAAGTCGAGCGGCTTGCACCGGTCTCAGATCCGAAGCAGCACCCCGGCATGGGAATAAGCGGAACTGTCGCGGATCATCATGTCGTTGTCGGAACACGCGGTCTGTTGGATCAGTTCGGGATCGAGATCGGAAAAGCAGATGATGATGCCGCGTTCAAAGCCCTGCGCGACGGACTCTCCCCCGTGTTTATCGGGGTAGATGGTCGGTGTGTCGCTGTCGCGGCGTTGGGTGATCCACTTCGACCCGATGCACCGGCCGCGATCCGCCGTCTGTGCCGTCTCGGATGGGACGTGCGGATACTCTCGGGGGATCACACCGAACTCGTATTGGCTGTCGGGAACGAGTTGCATCTCGACCCGGCTTTCTGCCGGGGGGCGGTGTCCCCGGAGGACAAACTGGCTCTCGTCCGCGAACTGGCAGAGAGTGTTCCGGTAGTCATGGTTGGGGATGGTGTGAATGACGCGGGGGCGCTCGCCGCGGCCACCGTCGGCATTGCTGTGCGTGGCGGGGCGGAGGCCAGTCTGGCAGCGGCTGATGTATCGCTGACACGCGAAGGCTTGACGCCTGTTCTTGAGTTGCTCGACGGAGCAAGTGCGGTGATGCGAACGATACGGATGACCATCGCCGCATCGTTGGCGTACAACGTGGTCGCCGCGGCGTTGTCGATCGCCGGCTTGATCAGCCCGCTGCTGGCGGCCATCATCATGCCCGCCAGTTCGCTGACGGTGTTGGCGATCTGCGTACGGTCGTCGGCGTTCCGCTCGCCACGACATCCGGAGGCGCGGAGATGAGCATGGTGTACATCATGGTCCCCGCGGCGTTTCTTCTGGCCGCGGCCGCTATCGTTGCGTTCATCCGCGCTGTGCGTTCAGGCCAGTTCGATGACCTCGATACTCCGTCCGTCCGCATGCTGCTCGATGATGATCCGCCCGAGAAGAAATAAGGTGGAAGACTTCAGTTCACGTTCGGCGAGTTGTGGTGTCGATGTACTCGGATTCGTGCGAAAACGCTCGGTCGTTACGCGGATGAACGGTGGCCGACCCGTTTAGGACATGGTCGGACTTCGACGATCAGGCTTCGGCGATCGTCGCCAGGCGTGGGCGGCGCTCGCCGATTCGCGGGACGCAGGCGAGCAGCGAACGTGTATACTGGTGTGTGGGGGATTCAAGAACTTGAGCGCGCGAGCCGTGCTCGACGATCTCGCCGCGCTGCATGACGCAAACGGCGTCCGCTCGCCTCGCGACCAGCCGAAGGTCGTGTGTGATGAGGATGATGGAGAGGCCGCGTTCATCGCGCAGCCGGCATAACAGATCGAGTACCTGGGCCTGGACTGTGACATCGAGCGCCGTGGTCGGTTCATCGGCGATAAGGATGCGCGGCGTGCACGAGAGCGCCATGGCGATCATCGCCCGCTGCCTCATACCGCCGGAAAACTCGTGCGGGTATTGACGCAGTCGAGACACAGGATCGGTGATGCCCACAGATTGAAGGGCGTCCGCCGCGCGATCGCGGGCCTCGCGGGGAGACACTGAGGTGTGGAGCCGGACGGCTTCGGTGATCTGCTCACCGATTGTCAGGACAGGATTGAGGCTGCTCATCGGTTCCTGAAAGATCATCGCCAACTCCCGGCCGCGGACACGGCGGCGCGAAGACTCATTCAAACCGAACAGTTCAATGCTGTTCTTTTCTTTGGTTTGAAACTCGGCACGGCCCTCCTCGATCTTGGCACCAGCAGGAAGGAGCCCGGTCAGACTGAGAGCCGTCAGACTTTCCCCACTACCCGACTCGCCCACGATGGAGAGAATCGAGCGTTCCGTGAGTTCGAACGAAACGTTCCGAACGACACGGACTCGATCCGAACCGCAGCGGGAAGGAAAAGAGATGGTCAGGTCCCGGACAGAGAGAATGGGCACGCACGTGGTGGAAAAGTGGCTCATGGCGACGATTCCGCGGGTGTGATCATCATCGACGCACCCTGCCCCGCAGACCCTCACCAACAAAGTTCAGGGCCAGCAGCGTCGAGCCGAGAAGCAGACAAGGAAACAACAACAGCCACCAAGCGGATGCGTACGGGTTGAGTTCACCCAATCCTTCGGCGATCAGTGTTCCCCAACTCGGAAGAGGCGGTTTGACCCCGATCCCGAGAAAACTCAGAAAGGACTCCTGCAGAATCGCCTGCGGGATCGTCAGTGTGGCAAAGACAATGATGGTTCCTCGAAGATTGGGCAGTAAGTGCTTGAAGAAAACCCTTGCAGGCGAAGCACCCATCGCACGGGCCGCGAGCACAAAGGGTTGATTCTTGAGGCTCAGGACCTGACCCCGCACCACGCGCGCCAACGTCAGCCAACTGACTCCACCGATGGCGATGAGAAGGACCCCCAGGTCAAGACCCTGCCTTGCCGATGCGGAGAGATGGCGAGCGGGTAACCGCTCCGCGGCGATTTGCCACGCCTCCGACGTGAGCGGATCCTCGACCGCTAATGCCGCGGTGTCGGACTGCTGATTTGTGCGCATGTGCGCGTCTGCGAGCAGCTCGCGTGCGAGTTGAGCTCGGGCCTGCTGGCGTGAAACATACTCATCGGTCAGGGCATCGCCCGCCACCGCCAAAAGCACCACCAGCAACACGTATGGAAGGCCGTACAGCACGTCGACGGTGCGCATCATCACGCCGTCGAGACGCCCGCCCGCGTATCCGCTCGCAGCGCCGTAGAGCGTGCCGATGACTACAGCCAGAACCGCCGCGCACACCCCGATACCCAACGAGATGCCGCCGCCCGTCAGGCAGCGGATCAGGACGCTGCGTCCCAGCACATCCGAACCGAGCCAGAATCGCCCGGAGCTGTCGGGCGCCCCGGTCCAGAAGGGCGGTGTCCTTCCGTTGGCCGCGGTGCCGCTGTTGTAACGGGGCACGCCATCGGTGCCCTTTGACAGAGTCCATGGCAGTGTCGTGATGCTCGCCAACATCAACGCGGCCAGAACCGCTGCGCCAAGCCACACGGCTCGGCCGCTGCCCTCGGACGGGTTGTTGCGGATTGGATTCATCGCCAACCGAAGGGTGTGCACATCACTGCTCCTTTTGCGGAGCATCGGGCCTACCTGTGTCCTGTCGAAGGCCAAGCGTGTTACGCGACGGTAGCGATGTATGAGGCCAGTATGTCGCGGGCCGCGTAGAGGTCTTTCTTGTCAATCATTTCCGTGACGGTATGGATGTACCGGGTGCCTACAACGATTCCCACAGCGCGTGCTCCCGCCGCGGCCTGTTGGGCCGCCGCGCCGTCCTGCCCGCCCGCCGCGAGGATGGTGCGTTGATAGGGAATCCGGCTCTTCTTCGCGAGCGATTCGATCTCATCAACAAGACGGTGATCGGCGATGAATGAACTGTCCTTGATGTGCAGCCCGAAACCCGCGCCTTGCCTGGTGACCATCTCCTCTTCGGGCACACCGGGCGTATCGCACGAAAGCGTGACGTCGATCCCCAGGCCGATGTCAGGGGCGACGGCGTGGCTTGCCGTCTTTGCGCCGCGGAGGCCGACCTCTTCCTGTGTGGTAAACGCGACAACAACTTCGCACGAATGTCCCTTGCCGGATGCGTCGAGTTTGCGGATGCTTTCGATGCCGAGCCAGCAGGCGACACGATTGTCCAGGGCCTTGCTGACGACCTTGTTGCCGATCTCGATCGCCGGCTCGTTCATCACGACGTAGTCGCCAATTTTGACACGTTTCCTGACATCCGCCGCGGGAAAGCCGATGTCCACGAAGAACTCCTTGACTTCGGGTACTTTTTCACGGTCTTTGGCGCTGCTGATGTGAACGGGCCTCCCGCCCGGGTTCATCACGCCGGCAAGGTCCCCGCCGCCGGTCACAACCGTAACGCGGCGGGAAAAGAGATTGCGTGGGTCAAAGCCGCCGGCGGGGTTGAGCCACAGGTAGCCGTTCTTATCGATGCTGCTGACATAGAAGCCGATCTCGTCCATGTGGCAGAGGAGCATCACCCGGGTGGGTTTGCCGCTTTTACCGCCCTTTTTCCCGCCCCGCGGAGAGCGGCGGCAAATCAGCGAGCCGAGCGCATCGGTCTCGACGGAGTCGAACAGGCCTTTGACTTCCTTTTCGATGAGGGCGCGCACACGCTCTTCGCGTCCCGGTACGCCGGGGGTCTCGCACAGTCGTTTCAGCAGGTCGATATTCTCCACGGCATGCTCCGGAAGGTTGAGTTGGATTGAAGGAAAGTCCGATCGTACACCACCCGGCTGACTGTATGGATCGGGGAGACCGGCGAAACGCGTACGCTGACTGGTGAACGCGCGTCGAACCTGGGCCTGACGATCGGGGTTGAGCCGAGTGCTTCTCGGCTCACTCCTCGTCCGCACGCAATCTCGCCACGACGCTGAAATCTTCGAGCGTTGTGGTGTCCTGGGTAATCTTTTCCACGCCGCAGGCAACATCGCGCAACAGGCGACGCATGATCTTGCCGCTGCGGGTCTTGGGCAGACCATCGGCGAAGCGGATGGTGTCGGGTCGGGCAAGAGCGCCTACCTCCTTCGTCACGTGGGCTGCAAGTTCTTTGCGGAGGTCGTCGCCCGGTGTCATGCCGGGGTGCTGCGTGAACCAGCGGCTCTTGAGCGTGACGAAAGCGCAGATCGCGTTCCCCTTGATCTCGTGCGGGTATCCGACCACGGCCGCTTCGGCCACCATCGGGTGACTGACCAGAGCCGACTCGACCTCCATCGTGCCAAGCAGATGGCCGGAAACCTTGATGACGTCGTCGATGCGGCCCTGGATCCAGAAATAACCGTCCCCATCGCGCCGGCAGCCATCGGCTGAGAAGTAATAAGGAGTATCACCCCTCCTGACCCGACCCCAATAGTTGCTGATGAACCGCTCACGGTTGCCGTAGACGCCCCGCAGCATGCCCGGCCAGGGGCGGCGGATCACGAACAACCCGCCCTGGTTGGACGCGAGTTCTTCGCCTTGCTCATTCACCGCCGCGGCATCGATCCCGAGCATGGGCACGGTGCACGAGCCGGGCTTGGTGGCGACGGCGCCGGGGAGGGGCGTGCAGACGTGGCCGCCGGTTTCGGTCTGCCAATACGTATCCACGACGGGGCAACGCCCGCCGCCGATGTTTCTGTGATACCAGATCCACGCCTCTGGATTGATCGGTTCGCCGACGCTGCCGAGGAGTTTGAGGCTGGTCAGGTTGTGCGATTCTGGGAGTTCATGTCCCCACTTCATGAATGTTCGGATGGCGGTGGGGGCTGTGTAGAAGTGCGTGACTTTGTGCCTGGCGATGATCTCCCAGAAGCGGTCGTTTTTCGGGAAGTTGGGTGCCCCCTCGTACATAAGCGTCGGCACGCGGTTCATCAGGAGGCCGTAGACAACGTAACTGTGCCCGGTGACCCAGCCGATGTCCGCCGAGCACCAGAAGAGTTGGCCGCTGTCCGGGATGAGGTTGAAGGTGAGTCTCGCCGTCATCTGCACAAAGGCGAGATAGCCCGCGGTGGTGTGCAGGATCCCTTTCGGCTTGCCCGTGCTGCCGCTGGTGTAGAGCAGGAAGAGCATGTCCTCGCTCTCGCACGGAACGCAGGGGCAAGCGTCGGTGACGGTTCCCGCGAGGTCGTGCCACCAGTGAAAGCGGGTCGCGCCGGGTCTGGTCGCCCCGGACACGAAGCGTTGACTCGGCGGCTCGTGGGCGGTGCGGCGGAGCACCAGGACGTGATCGACCTTGTGTTTCTGCGCTTCGAGGAGGGTGACCGCCTCTTCAACATTCTTGAGAAGGGGAACAATCTCGCCGCGACGGAACCCGCCGTCGGCGGTCAGAATAATCCGGGAGTTCGCGTCGATCACACGCTCGGAGATCGCGGTAGCGGCGAACCCACCGAAGATGACGCTGTGGGCCGCGCCGATGCGGGCACAGGCGAGCATCGCCATGGCGAGTTCAGGGACCATGGGCATGTAGATGGTGACGACATCGCCCTTCCTGACGCCCAGTGAAAGCAGCATGTTGGCGATGCGGCTGGTCTCTCGCTGCAGGTCGCGGAAGGTGACTTCTCGCACCTCCGGCGCCGGGGCATAGGCGGAATGGCTGCTCGCGTGGCTGGTTCTGGGGCCGACGGGTTCACCTTCCCAGATGATGGCGACCTGATCCCCGTGTCCCGCCTGAACGTGACGGTCGACGCAGTTGTAGCAGGCGTTGAGGGTGCCCCCTCCGAACCACTTCGCATCGGGTGGAGTCCACTCCAGCACCCGTTCGAAGGGCTTGAACCAGGCGAGGCGGCGGGCTTCCTCGGACCAGAATGACTCGGGATCGTTGAGGCTCCGCGCGTGGAGAGCGAGGTACTGGTCCATCGAGGCGATGTGCCAGCGATCAAAGCCCGCCTCGTGCGCGGGGCGAGGCGGAAAGACACGGGTTTCATGCAGGATGGAGTCGATCGCGGGAAAGGCGGTCGTAGGTGAGGATTGAGACATGCGAGGAGAGTGTACCGCTGGTCAGGCCGGATCGGCCCGGTACGGCACTGCCGCCGGCGCGCGAAAAAGCAGCATTCCATTCCGAGCAGGGAAGAACGGCGGCACCTTACTCGCCGGTGTCGAGGACAGCCATGAAGGCCTCTTGCGGGATGTTCACGCTGCCAACGCTCTTCATCCGCTTCTTGCCTTCTTTCTGTTTCTCGAGGAGCTTGCGCTTGCGTGAGACGTCACCGCCGTAGCACTTGGCCAGCACGTCCTTGCGGAAGGCCTTGATCGTTTCGCGGGCGATGACCTTGCCCCCGATGGCGGCCTGCAGGGGTATCTCGAACTGGTGGCGGGGGATCTGCTCGCGGAGTTTGACGAGCAAGGCCCGGCCTCGCTGCTCGGCCTTCTCTCGGTGGCAGATGACCGAGAGAGCCTCAACCGGGTCGCCGTTGACCAGGATATCCATTTTCACCAGATGATCCGCCCGGTAGTTGATGACCTCATAATCCATCGTGCCGTAGCCGCTGGTCAAGCCCTTCATCTTGTCGAAAAAGTCGTAGATGATCTCGGCCAGGGGCATCTCGAACTGGAGCAGGTCGCGCGTCGGAGAGACGAAACTCTGGCTCTTGTACAGCCCGCGGCGATCGAGGCACAACTTCATGATGTCCCCGATCTTCTCCTTTGGGATCATCAGGTCCACACGGCAGATCGGCTCTCGCATCTCCACGATCAGGCTGTTGTTGGGCAGTTCCGCGGGGTTATGGACTTCGACAAGTACATGTCCATCAGGAATATTGAACTTCCGCCGGTACTCCGCCTCGGCCTTGGCCGCGGCGGCCATCGCGGCGGCCTTTGTTCCCGGTGCCGGGGCCGGCCCGCTGACGGGGCTTGGTGGAGTTTCGGTGAGCGAAAGTCCGGAACCGGCGAGCGAGCCCACACCGCTGGCGGGATCAACCTTCTTGAGCACCTGACCAGACGGGGAAACGATGTCCTCGGTGGAGCGGCACAGAATTTGGTAGGAGACGGTCGGAGCGGTCTGAACGATCTCCACGCCGCCCTCTCGCTCCAGGCGTTCCTGGATGATGTCCATGTGCAGCAGGCCGAGAAACCCGCATCGAAAACCAAAACCGAGCGCCTCGCTGTGCACGGGCGCGAATGTAAAGGAAGAGTCGTTGAGGCTGAGTTTTTCGACCGCTTCGCGCAAGTCCTCAAAATCTGTGCTCTCGCCGTCCTCGGTGGTCGCGGGGTAAAAGTCGCAAAAGACCATCTGTCGCGGGGGCTGATAGCCGGTCAGCGCTTCAGGGGCCGGTTGATGCTCCAGCGTGACGGTGTCGCCGATGCGGACATCCTTGAGCGTGCGGATCGCCGCGACAACATAGCCGGTCTCACCCGGGCCGAGTTCCTTGACCCGCACCGGCTTGGGAGTCATCTTGCCGATGTCGCTCACGAGGAAAGTGCGCTGCGTGCCCATCATGCGGATCTTGTCGCCCACGCGAAGAACGCCGTCGAAGACGCGGCAGTAGATGACCACGCCCCTGTAATCGTCGTACACCGCATCGAAGATGAGCGCCCGCAACTGGTCCATCACCGGCTTGCGTGGCGCTGGCAGCCGGTCGCAGATCGCGGCCAGCAGTTCCTTGATGCCCTGACCTGTCTTGGCCGAGACCAGGAGGCAGTCCTCGGCTGGAAATCCGAGGGTCTGCTCAATCTCGTCGGCGACTTCATCCGGGCGCGCGCCGGGAAGGTCGATCTTGTTGATGACGGGGATGATCGTGAGGTCTTCGTTCACCGCGAGATAGGCATTGACCAGCGTCTGTGCCTGCACTCCTTGCGTGCTGTCCACCACGAGGATCGCCCCCTCGCAGGCCTTGAGTGCCCGGCTAACCTCGTAGTTGAAGTCCACGTGCCCCGGCGTGTCGATGAAGTTCATCATGTACAACTCGCCGTGGTCCGCCGCGGCACCCCGGGCGGCCTTGTGCGAACCGTCATCGCCCACCGGGGCCTCGTACTCGGACTCCAGGTCGTCGGAGGTCGCCCCGGGCTTGTGCCGGTGCATCACCGTCACGGCCGATGCCTTGATCGTGATGCCCCGTTCGCGCTCAAGGTCCATCGAATCCAGTATCTGCTCACGGGCTTCACGCTCGCTCACCGCGTTGGTTGCCTGAAGAAGCCGGTCGGCCAGGGTGCTCTTGCCGTGGTCGATGTGCGCAATGATGCTGAAGTTGCGGATGCGCGGAGTAGTGTTTGGGGGCTGGTCGGCCATGTAGCAGATTGTAGGGAGTTGGGAGAAAAGACAGTGGAATGCTCCCGAATCGGGATCGCTGAGAGAAGAATGAGCAACAAGAGCGCTCTGGTCCGGCGGTTGGAGGGGTGTCGGCCTTTTCGACGAGTTCGGTGGAGCGGAACTCAGGACTCCCTCGTGGACTCCTTCAGCCGTATCAGCACGGCCACATGATTGAGGTTCGTGCCCGTGGGCGGCACGCGGATCAACGCCCCGACCCGATCGAGAGCACGGTGGCTGTCGTGTGCCGACAACGCCTCGGAAGGATTGATGCCGGTGTGCCTCATCGCGTCGGCAGTTTTCCCGGTGATGAACGCACCGGCAGCATCCGTGGGACCATCTCGCCCATCGGTGGAGAACGTCAGCAGTGCGTACGGTCGGCGTTGCAGAAGGATCGCGGCGGCGAGGGCAAACTCCTGGCTCGGCCCTCCGAGCCCTCGTGCTTTCCCAACGGTCACGGTTGTTTCACCCCCGATCACACACGCATCAGCACGATGCGCCGACATCGCCCCGCGACAGAACTCGTTTGCTGCGAGTCGTGCTTCGCCCGTGATACCGGTACGCATCTCCACGATCCAACCCTTTCGCCGCAGATGCCTTGCGATGGCCTGTGTTACCATGGCATTGCTGGCGATGATGGTGTTCTTGACGTGTTTGAAGCAGGGATCACCGGGCTTCGGAGTGTCCGTGCCTGGTTCGCGGCGGCAGCGACGGAGAAAGTCCGTGATTCGAGGAACCGCTGTGAGAAGGCCGCGGCGTCTAAGGACCTTGAACGCGTCCGCGGACGTCGTCGGATCAGGTGCCGTTGGTCCAGATCCGATGACATCGAGACGATCTCCGATCACGTCCGAAAGAATGAACGCGCGAACAGGGCAGGCGGCCATCGCGGCGAGTCGTCCTCCCTTGAGTTGCTCGATGTGCTTGCGGACGGTATTGAGTTCCTCGATCGTCGCGCCGTGTTTCTGCAAAAGCCGCGTGACACGGGCCAGGTCCCGGACGGTGACGCCAGGTGCGGGCAGCGACAGGTGCGCCGAAGCACCGCCGGAGAGCAGGACAAGCAGCTCGTCATGCGGGCCGAGCGTGGTGAGCACCTTCCGAATCGCTTGAGCGGCGCGGGCGTTTCGTGCGGTCGGGTAGGGGTGATCGCAGGGCCAAACCTCGGTCCTGGGAAGCCGGACAGCGGCGAGTTCTGGTGGTGCCGTGACCAGTGCCGCGTCATAACGATTCCGTACCAACCGGACTGCCTGACGCACCATGGCGATCGAGGCCTTGCCTGCCGAGAGGATCACACGGCGATTTTCCGGCTCCGGGGATTGAATCCATCCGACTCGCAACGCCGCGGCGGGATCCGCAGCGCGAAGGGCGACGGTGATCAGTTCGCGGGCGAGGGCAGGGAGGGCGGGCATCGCGGGTGATGCTACTCGGCGTGCTGGGCCATGGGAGTCACTCAATCAAAGAGTTGGTATCAGGTTGATTCGGCGCATGGGCCGTGTTACATTCCGTTTCACTCTCCAGGAGGCACCATGACACAGGCCCCATCCATTCCAAGCGGCGACACAAACTCCCGGAGACTCCCGCCGCACCGCGGCGCGGTGATTCTCGTGCTCGGGATCATCAGCCTTGTGCTCTGCTCGCTCTGCGGGGTCTTCGCATGGGTGATGGGCAATCGCGATTTGTCCGAAATGCAAAGCGGTCAGATGGATCCCTCGGGTCAGGGTCTGACGCAGGCGGGACGGGTGCTGGGCATCATCGGTACGTGTCTGCTCGTGATCCAATGCCTTTTTGGAGTTGTATACGCGCTCATGGCCATCGGTCTGATCGCTGGGGCGGCCGGCGGGGCGGTGAGGTGAGTGAGCCGGATGCCCGTTCTCGATCGGGCTGGTCAAGCCCGGCTGTGGTGCTTGTGGGCCTGTGGCTTGTGCTTACGGGCGTTTCGGCGGTCGTGTTTTTCATGACCGGGAGTCATGTTTCCACCTGCCTCTTCCGGGCCGCAACCGGCTATCCGTGCGCCGCGTGCGGGGGCACCCGGGCGGGATTGAGCCTTGTGCGGGGCGATCTCTCCGGTGCGTGGTCCTTCAACCCCGCCGCCACAATCGTGCTGATCACGTCGCCGCTGATCGGAGTGTGGGTTTGGCGTGGTCGGCGGCCTGTTGCCGCATGGATTCGTGCGTTGCTCTGGGCGTTGGTGCCCACGGGGCTGGCCATCAACTGGTGGTACGTGATCACGCATCTCCCGATGCTGGAGCGAGTCGGCCAGTGATTCATACTGGACGCAGAGCGCTCAGGCGGAGCACGGCCTCTTCAATCGTCTCGCGTTTTTTACAGAACGCGAATCGCGCGAGGGGGCGTCCCAACTCCCTTCGGTTGTAGAAACCGCTGGGCGGAATCGCCGCGACACCGATCTTTTCGATCAGGTGCGAGACAAAGGCACGATCATCGGTGAATCCCAGGGGCGTGTGATCGGCCATCAGGAAGTATGTCGAATGCGATGGGTAGACCCGCAGCCCGGCCCGCGAGAGTGCTTCGCTCAGCACGTCACGATTCGAAGCGAAGAGGGATCGAAGTTGGGCGCAATACTCACCCGGCTCGCGGATAGCCGCCGCGGCCCCGTGCTGCAGGGGCGTAGCGGTGGAGAAAGTCATGTACTGGTGGCAGGCGCGGACGCCCGCCGTCAGGTGTTCGGGAGCGATCGCCCACCCGACTTTCCAGCCTGTGAGGCTGAACGTCTTGCCCATGCTGCTCAGCGTGATTGTTCTGTCCCACATGCCCGGCAGTGTGGCCATGGAGATGTGAGGCAACGTCGGTTCGTACACCAGGTGCTCGTAGACCTCATCGGTGATGGCGATGGCATCATGTTCTCCGCAAAGGCCGGCGATCAACTCGAGTTCGGCCCGCGTAAAAACCTTGCCGGTCGGGTTGTGGGGCGTGTTCACCATGATGGCCCTGGTGCGGGGGGTGAACGCCGCGCGTAACTCGGCCTCATCGAACCAGAAGGCACCGCGTCCGTCGCGAGGCGGATGAAGGGCCACAAACCGCGGCACGGCCCCGGCCATCGCCGCGCCCGCCGTGTAAAAATCAAAGTACGGCTCGAAGAAGATCACCTCATCCCCGGGGTTGAGGATGCCAACCAGAGTGTTGATGATGGCCTCGGAACAGCCGCTCGTGACCGTGACATGGGCATCGGGGTCAAGCGGAGCGAGGCCCCGTTTGCTCCATGAATCGGCGATGGCACGGTTGAGTTCGGGCACGCCCGACATGCGGGCGTACTGGCCGTGACCGGCCCGGATCGCCTCGATCGCGGCGAGCTTGGCGACTTCGGGGCCGTCAAAGTCAGGGAAGCCTTGCGAGAGATTCACCGCCCGGTGCTGGTTGGCCAGGCGGGTCATCTCGGCGAAGATGGAAGCGCCGAAGGGAACGAAGCGGTCTGCGATGCGAGGGGGGGTAGGCATGCGGGTTGTGTGCGTGATGTTGTTCAGCATCCGACGTAGCGAGCATAGAGCGTGCGGGCGTCGGCTGGTTCGGTGATGCCCCGGAACAAGGCTCTCCCGTCAGCGAAGAGGCTCATTTCCATAGGCCCGTGAGTATCTCGAAGTCTTGCCCGCAGCATGAACGGGGAGACGGTCACCTCGGCCATGGGGCGAAGGCGCTGGGCGATCAGCGGCAGGTCGATCGTGCGGGCATCGTGCGGCCAGTGCTGCAGCGAGCCTGCCCCGCAGAGTGTTGTCGTGTCGTCCGCGGCACGTGAAAGAAACTCGAAGTGACGCATGTCGCAGCAGGGGCAGCCCGTCTGTCGAGAAAGCCGTATTCGACGCTGCTCACCCGTCCACACGTCTGTATCGATCAGGAAGGGTTCGGGACTTTCACCTACGAGCAGTCGCAGGGCCGCCGCTGCTTGCAGCGCCGCCGCGGCCTGCACCGCCGGGCCGAGAACGCCGGCTGTGTCGCACGTTGGCTGAGTGCCTGGCGCGGGCGGATCTGGAAAGATGCACCGCAAACACGGTCCACCGGGTGTGAAGGCGGCTGTCATCGCCCGACACATAATCACGCCCGCGTAGAAGTATGCGCAGCCACGCGTGACCGCGATATCGTTGAGCAAGTACCGAGTCTCAAAGTTGTCCGTGCCGTCGAGGAGCAGAGGCGCAGTCTGATCGGGAGCGGGCAAGAAGTCCGCCCAGTTGCGGGCAGAAAAGTCGGCTACAAATGGACGGACAACGATGGAGGAGTTGATCGCCGCGAGCCGACGCGACGCCGCGAGGGCCTTGGGCACGCGATCCGCCGCATCAGCCTCGGAGAAAAGGCATTGGCGCTGTAGATTCGTGAGATCAACGACATCTCGATCAAGAAGCGTGAGCGTGCCGACGCCCGCACGGGCAAGAAGTTCAGCCACGGCGCAGCCGAGTGCGCCAACACCGATGATGATCGCGTGTCCGGCCCCGATGCGGGCCGCTCCGGTGGTGCCTATCCCGGGCACGATCGTCTGGCGGTGGTAACGATTCGGTACGGGCTGGGAGGGCGGCGTCTGCAAGCCTCGAACTGTAGTTTCACATGTGAACACTCCGATTGGTCACCGCGGTTTGCCGGTCCACCCCCCCAGATTGACTTTCTTTCGGTGGTCCGAGGTGATCGCGGGCGGGAAGAAGACCGAATCTGAGTTGACCACCATACAACCCGTATGAAGTCTCGGAGAACATGGAGCGCCGACAAGAAAACAACCCCGGCCGAAGGCCGGGGTTGAAGGAAGCGTTGGTTGGAATGGTGATTAGTTGGCGAAGTGAGCGAAGGCGCGGTTGGCCTCTGCCATGCGGTGCGTCTGGTCGCGGGTCTGCATGGCCTTGCCCTCGCCGCGAGCGGCGTTGTAGAGTTCATCGGCCATGCGGCTGGCCATGGGGCGGCCCTTCTCGGAGCGGATGGCCTCGAGCAGCCAGCGGAAGGCCAATGACTGCTGACGCTTCTTGTTGACCTGCATGGGCACCTGATAGTTGGCGCCGCCGATGCGCTTGCTGCGGACTTCAACGAAGGGCTTCACGTTCTCGATGGCACGGTTGAAGACTTCGAGGGCTTCCTTCGGGGCCTCGGGGGAGGTTTCCTTGCTCAACTTCTCGTTGATAATACCAAAGGAGTCGTACACGACCCGCTGAGCGACGGATTTCTTTCCGTCCTGCATGACGCAGTTGATAAATCGGGAAAGCACCCTGTCGCTATAGCGCGGATCAGGACGAAGTTGGGTGGCGGCGGCGGTGAAACTCTTACGGCCCATATCAAAACTCCTTTGGCTGTGGGAGGGTTGCTCCCGATCTGTTCACCCCGTTCGGCGGGCAGGCCGGGCGGGATTACTGCCTTGATGGATCATCACTCTGTTTCAGGCTCGGGTTCGAGACCGAGGCACCGTGAGGGTGATTCCCACCAAACTCGGTGGATGAATAAGGGATCACGCGGGGCACCGAATACAACGCGGGATCCGAGGAAACTGCTTCTCAACTCGGGAACAAGCCTCTTTGATTCATGGGGGCAACGAACACTCACGAACCCCAAGCCTGACTTATCCCTTGCCCTTCTTCGCGCCGTACTTGCTGCGACCCTGCTTGCGGTTCTCGACACCGAGGCAGTCCAGCGAGCCGCGGACGATGTGGTAACGAACGCCGGGCAGGTCGCGGACACGGCCGCCGCGAACAAGGACGATGGAGTGTTCTTGAAGGTTGTGGCCTTCACCGCCGATG
>DDSA01000128.1:40349-40709 GCA_002343715.1 Phycisphaerales bacterium UBA2402
GACGCCGCGCTTCTGCGGGCACTCAACCAAGTCCTTGACCTTGGACTTGGTGGGCAATGGGCGGCGGGGCTTGCGAACCAACTGATTGATCGTCGGCATAGTCGGCGAATCCAGAATACATCAAGACAAGGAAACCCGAGGTCCGAAGTCCTCCGGGCATAGGGGGATAAGTGTAGCGGCTTGACGGTTCGGGACAAGTCCGTATCCCGACTCCGTTTTCCGAGAGCAAAGAATCAGCTGGAGTGATGTTCAAAATTGAGTATAAACATCAGCGAGATTTGCTACTCACCTATAAATAATAGGTAAAAGTTAGGATTTATATCAGAAATCTAACTGCACTCGAGTCCAACAAACCGTGTC
>DDSA01000131.1:0-10517 GCA_002343715.1 Phycisphaerales bacterium UBA2402
ACCCGCGCCCGGCGCGATGCCGATCCCATCGACCTGGCCGTGTGCGCCGCCGCGGCCCTCGCCTCTCCACGCGTCGCGTACACCGCCCCTTGACACACACGGAGATGCACCATGCCCCGCGATCCGAAGAAGCCGTCACGCCGCGACCAGGCCCGCCGAACGCCCCAGCGCGCCCGCCGCGCCCCGCTCGTCAATCCCTCCGCCCCGGCCACGCCCGATGAACTCCATGAGTTTCTCCGCGAGCGGCTGAAGATCACCTGTCCCCGAAGCCCCATGCTCGAAGGCCACGCCGCGCCCTTTGAGTATCTGTGCCACTCCTTCTTCGAATCGGCGACTCCCCGTGACCTGGTCCTGTGGGCGAACCGGGGCGGGGGCAAGACGTTCCTCGGCGCGGTCGCCACGCTCCTCGACCTGGTCTTCAAGCCGGGGATCGACATCCGCATCCTGGGCGGCTCCGCCGATCAATCGCGCCGGATGCTCGAACACCTGCGAGCGCTCTTCGATCCGGCCACCGATCCGCACCTCGCGGCGATGGTCGAGGGTGGGATGACGGGCCGCCGCATCCGCCTCGTGAACGGATCATCGGTCGAGATCCTGTCCCAGTCCCACACCAGTGTCCGCGGCACGCGCGTGCAGATTCTCCGCTGCGATGAGGCGGACCTCTTCAAGAAGGACGTGTGGCGGGCCGCGCAGTTCGTCACACGGTCGAAGCGCTGCGGCCCGTTCATGGTCGCCGGGCGGGTCGAGTGCCTCTCGACGATGCACCGGCCGCACGGCATCATGCACGACATCGTCGCCGAATGCGCCGCCGGCTCGCGCCGCCTCTTCAAGTGGGGCGTGCTCGACGTGCTGGAAACCTGCGGACCCGCGCACCGCTGCACCGCCCCGGACGGGCCTGATTGCCCGCTCCTTCCCGAGTGCGCGGGGCGGGCCAAAGCGACCACGCCACCGGGCGGCCACTTCATCATCGCCGATGCCATCGGTCAGAAGCGGCGCTCCAGCCTCGGCGATTGGCAGGCCGAGATGCTCTGCCTGCGCCCGCGCCGGTCGGGCGCGGTGCTCGAGGACTTCGATCCCGCGCGGCATGTCGGGCGCTGGCGGTTCAGCGCGGGATCGCTCCGGACGGATCTGGGCGGCTTCATCCCGTGCGCCTCGTTTCTCTGCGGCATGGATTTCGGCATCCGGGGCGACGGGGTCATTCTCTGGGCATCGCTCGCGGAGTCGGGCGATCTCTACATCCTCGACGAGTGCATCCGCCCCGGCCTCACGATCCATCAGCAGGCCGACCTCATCATCGCCGGCAACCCGGGCGAGGGCCACGAACCGTGGCCGCTCCCCCAGTGGATCGGCTGCGACCCTTCGGGCGCGAACCAGGATCATCACGGCCGCTCGTGCGTCAACACGCTCCGCGAGCGCGGTCTGGCCACGGCTCACTCGCGCGGCGGGCTGCAGGAAGGGCTTGAGTTCATCCGCGCCCGCCTGCGCCCCGCCGACGGCTCCCCGCCGCGACTCTTCATCCACGATCGCTGCCACAAACTCATCGAGGCCATGACGCGGTACCACTATCCCGAGGACAAGCCCCAGAGCCTGGTCCCGGTGAAAGACGGCCACGATCACCCGGTCGATGCGCTGCGCTACCTCGTGCGCTGCCTGGAGACGCGGGGCGCGGCCAAGGCGGGTGTGTACGCGAGATGAATGCTTGCATGCAGCACCGGGCCAAGCCCCGGGCGACTCCCTCCCGGCGAGCTTCGTGGTGCTGTTCGGATCGCGCGTGAGGCTCATTTCAGCACAAACACGCCCGAACGACCGAACCGACCCCACGCCGCGCTCGAATCGACAGCGGAAGCCCAGACGTTCGACGGTTCGGTTCTCGGGCCTTGATCGTCATCGGGTGGCTTGGTGCCTCGATTTTGCCGATAGGTCCGTTCTTTCAGGGGTCTTCATGCACGTACGGCTCAGCGTGATCGCTACGGGTGTCATCGGGTTGGTCGCCTGCGTGCCCGCCTGCGCGCCACGGGGAAGCGCGCTCACCGCCGCGGAGTCGAACGATGCGGCCCCCGCACCCACCCTGACTTCGGTAGCCGGCCCGGCTTCGGCAACCGGTTTCGTCGATGTTCCGCCTCCGTCATCCGAGCGCATCGATGTGCCTGTCGCGGCGAAGCCCGAGGGCGACTTCAACTACCGCCGCCGCGGCACGCAGCGGCTCGGGCCTCCACCCCCGGGCTACTTCAAGATCACGGGCGAGCCGGTGCCGGATTGGCGCTGGGGGTACCAGGCGCGGACCAGCCCGCTGACGTGGCAGTTCATCGGCCCGCGCCCGATCAGCAGCGAGTATTGGAGCGGCGAGGCGAACGCCGCGGGGCGCGTGGTTTCGATCGCGCCGCACCCGACGAACGCCAACATCGTCTATATCGCCAGCGCCTCGGGCGGGGTGTGGAAGACGACCAACGCGACCGCGGCCAGCCCGACGTGGACGCCCATGAGCGATGAACTCGCCACGCTCAACCACGGGGCCATCGCGCTCGACCCGGCCAACCCGGATCATGTGTACGTCGGCACCGGTGAGTACCAGCAGGGTTCCAACGGCGGCGGCGTCTTCAAGAGCATCGACGGCGGCCTCACCTGGTCGCGCATCGCCACCACCAGCCAGGTCGGCAGTCAGTGCAGCGAGATCATCGTGATGCCCGGCGGCCAGACCATCCATCTCACCGGCAGCGGCGGCTATTGCCGCACCACCAACGGGGGCGGCACGTGGGCCGTGCGGCTCTCGGGCAGTTGTTCGGCGCTCGAGGTCGATTCCACCAACCCGCAGGTCGTCTACGTCGGTCGCCGAAGCCAGGGTGTGTACAAGTCCACCGACGGCGGCGGCTCCTTCACCCGCCTGTCCAACGGGCTTCCCGCCAGCGGCTACAGCCGCATCGTGATGGACCTGAGCAAGAGCAACCCGAACGTGCTCTTCGCCGCGTTCATCAACGGCGGCAGCATCGAGGGGCTGTACAAGACCATCGACGCCGGCGCGACCTGGACACGTTTGGCCGATGCGCCCAACTTCTGCTCGCCCCAGTGCTGGTACGACGCGTACATCGGCATCAGCCCCACCAGCGAGAACACCGTCTTCCTCGGCGGGGTCGATCCTCGCTACGCCGTCGGCGGCATCATGCGTTCGACCGACGGCGGGGCCACCTTCGTCGAGATGACCGGCTCGGGCAACCGCGTCCACCCCGATCACCACGCCATCGCCTGGGGGCCGACGGGCACGATCTGGGAGGGCAACGACGGCGGCGTGTGGCGCAGCACCAACGGCGGCGTGACGTGGCAGAACATGAACGCCACCCTCGCCGTCAGCCAGATGTACCACATCGCCCTGCATCCTTCGCAGCCCGAGCGCGCCCTGGGCGGCACGCAGGACAACGGCACCCCCGAGCGCACCGGCAACAGTTTCACCTGGCCGCAGACCCAGACCGGCGACGGCGGTTTTTCCGTCTACGACTTCACCAACACCTCGACCCGCTACACCACCTACGTCTACATGTCGCTGTCGCGCTGGATCAACAACTCCAGCCGCAACATCAGCGGGCCGTGGGACTCGGACTCGACCAACTGGATCAGCCCCTTCACCATCGATCCGACCAACAACAACATCCTCATCGCGGGCACCAACCGCGTCTGGAAGACCACCAACGCGCTCGCCACCACCCCGGCGTGGAACCCCATCAGCGACAACACCCTCGCCGAGGGGGGCACGCTCAACTACATCGCCGTCGCCTCCACCGGCAGCCAGACCATCTACGTCGGCAACAGCGGCGGGGGCGTCTTCGTCACCACCGACGGCGGCACGACCTGGCACAACCGCAGCGCGGGCCTGCCCCGCAACGGCATCAGCCAGATCGAGATCGACCCCGGCAACCCCGCCCGCGCCTACATCGCCAACTACGGCACCAGCGGCGGGCGCGTCTACCGCACCGCGGATTTCGGACAGACCTGGACCGGCATCTCCGGCGCGCTCCCCTCGGGCGTGGCCGGGCGCGCCCTCGCGGTGGACTTTGTCTACAACCCGCCGGTGGTCTACCTGGGCTCGGGCTCGGGCGTCTATCTCTCGCTCGATGACGGCGATGAGTGGATCAAGGACGATGCCTCGCTCCCCAACGTGAACGTGGGCTCACTCTCCATCCACCGCGCCGCACGCACCATCACCGTCGGCACGTACGGGCGCGGCGCCTGGCGCGCGCCCCTCGCCGTGCCCCCGCCCTGCATCGCCGACTACAACCGCGATGGCGGTGTCGATGGTGCCGATGTCGAGGCCTTCTTCCTTGATTGGCAGAACGGCAACGCCGATGCCGATGTGAACCAGGACGGCGGCGTTGACGGCGGTGATGTCGAGGCCTTCTTCCTCGCATGGGAATCGGGCGCCTGCTGACACAGATATTCCGTGTTTGAGTGGTACCCCGCCGCTCCGCGGCGGTGCTTTTTGAAATCGACCCATCAGCACTCTTCGCGTGCGGTGTGCCGGGACGAATCCTCACGCGGGATGAAACTGCTCATCTGGCCTCTTTCGCACTCTGTTCGTAGGAATTCCGGCCCTTGACCCCGGATTTCACCTTGCATTCTCGGCCCGACCGAGAGAGAATAAGAGGCAGGCCATTGAAGTGGCCATAGGCGGAACGGTGTGCGTTCCGCGGCACGTGTGCGTGTGCGTGCGGATTTTCGCCGGACTCTTCCGGCTTCGGTGCTTATTCGTTCCTCTCTCCGGACGGGAGCACGGGCATGACGACTCACAGCGCAACTTCGGAACCCGGCAAAGTGTGGTGGATGATCGGCGCTTCGGCGGCGGTGATCGGCGCGGCGGGTGTGGGGTGGTCGCTCGCGGACCTCGCGGGCGCGGCGGCGGCGGGCTGCGCGGTCCTGATGGGCATCTTCGCCGTGCGATGGGCCACATCACAGCGAGCGCCGACCGAGAGCGGCGAGGGCGATCGGGCGAAGGCGGGCGAGGCGTGGGGTGATCCCAAAATCGCGGGCTTCTACAAGGGCGACTCGTACAAGAGCGACACCCGCACCGCCCTCTCCGATTCGGGCACTCGCAGCGGCATGTACGTCGTCAAGGCTCCGCGCAGCCGCACCGGCGTGGACCTGTAACCGCGCCCGTTCGTCGTGAACGAACTTCTATACTGATCGCCCGCGGCATCGTGGTGATCCGCCGCATCGAACCCGGAGGCTCTTGTCATGCGCGAGTTCATCCCTCTTGCTCTGCTCGCCTGCACCGCGTCGGCGGATCATACCGTGACATTTGACACCGGCCCCGCCGGCTGGTCCATCAGCGGGCGCGACACGGTCGATGCCGCCGGCGGCAACCCCGGCGCGAACCTGCACGGCGTGCTTCTCGATGTCTTCGGCGCGGATATCCGCACCAATACCGACGCGGCCTTCCTCGGTGACCTGTCTCGCTACGGCCCGATCCGCCTGAGCCTCGACATCCGCGTTCATTCCATCGACTTCTTCGGGAGAGAGGTGCCCCGCACGCTCGTGGTTGAACTCCGCGACTATTCGCCCGGGCCGTACCCCTGGGTCAGCGTCTGGTACGAACTGGGCACGCTCACCAGCGAGCAGCCCGAGTGGGCGACCTACACGGTGGACATCACCGATCCTTCCGCCGCGGCGTTGCCTCCGGGCTGGGGCGGGTACGGTGATGAAGACGACCTGGGCAACCCGCGCCTCCCCGCGGGCCGTACCTTCGCCAGTGTCCTGCGCGGCGTGGATGAACTCGCCTTCACGACCTTCGTGCCCGGTTATTTCTTCGGCTTCACGAACTTCGACCTGCGCGTGGACAACATCACCATCGGCAGCGCCTGCAGGCGCTGCGCGGGCGATTACAACGAGGACGGCGGCGTGGACGGCTCCGATGTGGAGGCGTTTTTTCAGGATTGGGAGGCCGCGAACCCGTGCGCCGATCGGAACTTCGACGGCGGCATCGACGGCGGCGATGTGGAGACATTCTTCATCGCGTGGATGAACTCGACGTGCTGACGATCACCCGCACCCGCCCGCTTCCCAGGCGGTGAAGAAGGCTTCGACATCGCCCCCGTCCACTCCGCCGCTCTGGTCCACATCGGCGAGCGCACCGCCCGCCTCCCACGCGATGAAGAAGGCCTCGACATCGGCCCCGTCGATGCCGCCGCTGGCGTCGAAGTCCGCGTGACAGACCACGACCAACTCGGCGTCCATCGTCGTCACGCCGCCGCACGAGTTGGTGACGGTGCAGGTGTACAGGCCGCTGTCTCCTTCGCGCAGTTCCGACAGCGTGAGCATCGCGGAAGCGCTGCCCTCGACCATCGAACCCGTCGCCGACGAGCCATCGTCGAGCGCCACGCCGTCGCGCTTCCAGCGGTGGGTGATGGGTGTGTCGCTGGTGGCGGACACGGTGAAGACCGCCGAGCCGTTGATGAAGGCGACAGCGCCGGTCGGTTGGTCCGTGATCACGGGCGCTGGTCCGCCCACGTCCATCATCGCAAGGCCAACACGCGGGCTGTTGCCCCCGCCGGAAAAAACCGTGCGCGACAGGATCGGCCCCGGGCCGTCGGGATCAAACGTGACTGAATGGCTCATCGAAACACCCAGCGGGTTGTCGAGGGGCTGCCACGATGTCCCGTTCCACCGCGCCTGCCCGTTCTGGAGCACCACACCCGCGCAGCGCTCGAAGTTCCCCGCCGCGATGAGCGTGGGCAGTTCCGGGCCGGGCCCATCGCGGTCGATGGTGAAGAGGCGGCCCACGTTGGGCGTGCTGCTGTTGTGCGTGAAGATGCCGCCGAAATCGCGCCACTCCTCGCCGGTGAACTCGCGGACCTTGCCCACGGTCGAGGCCAGCAGCGATTCGGGGAGGGGGCCGGGGCCATCGGGGTCGTAGACGAGCAGGGATTGGCACCCGTTCAGCCCCGCGCCGGGCAGGGCGTTCCACGCCGAGCCGTCCCACACCGCGACGTACGGCATCGAAGTCGTGCCCGAGGCGTTGAACGTGCCCCCCGCGTAGAGGAACGGACCCGCTCCCTGCGGCGACCAGACCACCAGTGACGACACCGTCCCGTTCAGCCCGGCGCCCAGTGGCGACCAGGCGCTCCCATCCCACTGCGAGATGTTCGTGCCCTGCGGGTAGCCCGTGCCGCCGAAGGCGCCGGCGGCGATGAGGCGGTTGTGCTGCGGCCCCACGCCGTCGGCGTCGTAGGCCGCGAGCGCGAGCACCCGGAACGTGCTGCTGAAGCTGTACGGAAGGCCGTCGCCCAGCGGGGCCAGGCGCGTTCCGTTCCATTTGGCGATCAGCCGCGCCGCCACCGTAAAGATGGTGTCGAATCTGTCGGCGATGATGAGTTCCTCGGGCTGCGGCCCCGCGCCGTCAGGATCAAAGGGGAGGAACGTGCCGTAGAAGGGTTGCGGCCCGTACCGCCGACCCTGGGGCAGCCCGTTCCATGATTGACCGTTCCAGTACGCGATGGCCCCGGTCTCGACCCCATCTACCGCGAGGAAGAAACCCCCCGCGTAGACGTGCGGAGGCGTCAGGGCGCTCTGATCGTGGTCCCACAGTCTCAGGGCGTAGATGGTCCCATCCAGTCCGCCCGAAAGCGGTCGCCATATACCGTTCACAAACTCGGCCACGCCCCACGCCGTGACGGGCGCGGTGAACGGGCCCAGACTCCGAAAATAGCCTGCGACGGTGATCACCGGGTCGCGCCCTCCCGGGCCGTCGTAGTCCATCGCGTACAAGTTCTGCACGCCCACGCTGCCCATGCCCGCCGTCACCCACGCCGAGCCGCTCCAACGCGCAATCGACTCGCCGAACTGGTCAAAGTTCCCCGTTGAACCCGCGTACACCACGCCCGCCCCGGGGCCTGGGCCGTCGGCATCGACAACCGCCAGGCGCGCCGCGGGCCCGATGAGCGTGCCCATGACCTGCCACGCCCCGTTGTGGAGCACCGCGGCGGCGGAAGCGTTGAACTGCGGGTTCAGACTCCCCGCCGCGATCAGACGCTCGGGCAGGGGGCCGGGGCCGTCGGTGTCGGCGACGGCGAAATCGTTGATGGTCCCGGTGAGGCCCGTGCCGACGCTCTCCCACGAAGTTCCGTTCCACGCGGCCTTCGTCTGAAAAGGGGTCGTGAACCCGCCGCCGATGTAGAGTTTGGTCGGCTCCGGGCCTGCGCCGTCGGGATCCCAGGCGAGCATGGCGTTCACCTGGTTGTTGGCGCCCGAGCCGGGGCTGCTCCAGAATCCGTCCTCGTAATAGCAGACGTGGTTGTGATTGGGCATGGACCCCGACGCGAAGAGCCGCGGAGCGATCGGCCCCGCGCCGTCTGGGTCAAACACCGCGAGGCGGTTCACCTGAGCCGTGCCGAGGTTGCCGCTCAAGTTCGTCCACGACTGTCCGTTCCAGGCCATGACCGGGCCTGCGCCCGTGCCTTGAAGCGATCCGGCGACGACGAGCAGGTTGGGCTGAGGTCCGGCCCCGTCGGGGTCGAACTCGGTGGAAGCCCGCACCGGCCCGCCCGCCTGATTCACCGGCAGGCCGATGGGCGACCAGGCCGCGCCGTCCCACAGTGCCGCGTGCATGCTCGCCACCGTCCCGGCATAGTTGAAAGAACCGCCCACGACAAGCCGCGCCGCCAGCGGCCCCGCGCCGTCGGGGTCCCAGCGCCCGAGCGCGGAAACCGTCGACGAATAGCCGCTCACACCGGGGGTGGCCAGGCCGGGTTTCCAAGTCACGCACTGCGCCGCCGCAAGCGAAGGAATGAGATACACCAGAAGGGCGGGTCGTTGCATGGATTTGTACCTCGGCCGGCCTCGCTGCACAGGAGCATCGCACGATGCGAGGCCGAGCATGAGATTGTAGAATCGGATCGTCAGCGCGACGAAACGGCTTCTCGGACGGCGGGGGCATGGTGGCATCGTGCCATCGCTGCGATGTGCGGGATGGACCGCCCACGAAGAAGTTGCATCAAGTCGAGAAACAATCGCGTGCCGGTGCGGCGGCAGACTCACCACCTCGGCTCCCTGCCCATCAGGTTCCGCACGAAGAAGTCCTGCCGCTTTCGCCGTCCGTAGGGCGATTCGCCCGCGCCGTGGCCCATGCCCGGAAGGACGAGCAGCTCGAAGTCCTTGCCGGCCTTGATAAGGGCCGCGGCGACCTGCATCGTGCTGGCGGGGTCCACGTTCTCGTCCATCTCGCCCACGGTGAGCAGGAGTTTGCACCCGTCGGGCATCCGGTGCGCGTTCACGACGTTGCTCGACTCTTCGTACCACGGCCCGACCGGCCACGACATCCAGAGTTCGTTCCACCAGACCTTGTCCATGCGGTTGTCGTGGCAGCCGCAGTCCGCCGCGGCGGCCTTGTAGAAGTCCCCGTGCCACAGAAGGGCCGCGAGCGAGTTCTGGCCGCCCGCCGATCCGCCGAAAATGCCCACGCCCCTCCCGTTGTTGTCGAGATCCATCTCCGGGTGCGCCGTCGCCGCGGCCTTGATCCATGCGATGCGGTCGGGGAACCCCGCGTCCTTCAGGTTCTTCCACGCGACATCGTGGAACTTCTTGGAGCGCCAGTTGGTGCCCATGCCGTCGATCTGCACGACGATGAAGCCCAGTTCGGTCAGGTGCCCGACGCCGGACTGCACCCGGAATCGCTTGGAGACGTGGGCATCGTGCGGCCCGGCGTAGATGGCCTCGATCACCGGGTAGCGTGCGGTGGGATCGAAGTTCGCGGGGCGGTGGATCAGGCCGTGGATGTCCGTGGTTTCGTCACGCCCCTTCGCCGTGAAGCGTTGCGGCGGGAGCCACCCCGCGCCCAGGAGTTCCGCCGCGCTCGACCGCTCCAGTTCCAGGATCAGGGCGCCGTCGGAAGCGCGGCGGAGTTCCGTCACCGGCGGCAGATCGGCCCGCGAGCAGGTGTCGATCAGGAAGTCGCGCGAGGGAGAGAAAGTGACCTCGTGGGTGCCGTCGCCCTCGGTCAGGATCGTGAGGCCGGTGCCGTCGAAGTTCACCCGCGCGTGGTGAACGTGGTAGGGGTCCTGTGCCGGGTGGATGCCGCAGGCGCGGAACCAGACGTGCCCGGCATCATCATCCACGCGGTCCACACCGCGGACGACCCATTCGCCGCGGGTGATGGGGTTCTTCACGTCTCCGGTGGCGGCGTCGATGAGGTACAGGTGATTCCACCCGTCGCGTTCGGACATCCAGATGACTTCGCCCGCGCTGGTGAAGTGGAGGAAGGTCTTGGCGGCGTAGTCGAAGAAGGTCGGGCACTCCTCGTTGATGATGGGGGTGACATCGCCGGTGGAAGCGTCGATGGAGAGCAGGCGCATCACGCGGTGGCCGCGCTGGTTGTAGAGAAGCGTGAATCGCGATGAGTCCGCCGCCCAGCGCGGCTCGGTGAGGGACCAGGGCGTGGGCATCAGGGAATCGGAGACGGGAATCTCGCGCCGGCCCGCGAGGTCGAAGAGTGCCGCCCGCGCGTGGGGCAGGTCGTCGCCGGGCTTGGCGTAGTTGTA
>DDSA01000131.1:10803-11029 GCA_002343715.1 Phycisphaerales bacterium UBA2402
GTTCCTCGGGGTGCCGGGTGCGGATCGCCGCGGCCTTTGTGCCGTCGGGCGAGATGGTCAGGCGTGCGTATCCGTCGCGCTCGGTTGCGCCCTCGGTCAGCGCGATGGGGCCATCGGGGGAGTCCTTGAAGACATTGTGATCACGGATGAAGGCCGCGGGCGTTGGGCGCTTGGGCGCTTGCGCTTCTTCGGGCTTTGCCCCGGCGGGGATCGTCGGCCCGATCTC
>DDSA01000131.1:11229-11514 GCA_002343715.1 Phycisphaerales bacterium UBA2402
GGCGGGGATCGTCGGCCCGATCTCGGCGACCGATGCGGCATCTTCGCCCTCGTAGAACGCGATGTCCTGCCCGTCGGCATCGACCGCCACCCAGGCGTGCCCGGCGAAGGTGTGCTGCGCGTGCGATTCGCCGGGGGCGATCGTCGCGTAGGGCCGTCGCCGTCCCCCGCCGTCGATCCAGAACATCCGCACGTGGCCCGCGGTCTTGTTGACGAAGGTGATGGTGGTGTCGCCGCCGCCGTCGCGGCTGCGCCTTGGCGTGGCCCGGCCCGTGCCGCGGAAGGG
>DDSA01000065.1 GCA_002343715.1 Phycisphaerales bacterium UBA2402
AGCACGCCCGCGCTCCCCGCCGCGGCGCGGGGAAAACCGCGCCGCGAAAGTTCGTGGTACTCGGGGCATCCCCCGCACTCAATGGCCCGGCAATCATCGGCGGACATGCTGTTCTCGTTCGTAAACGGACCGAATCGGAAGGATCAATACCATTGGAAACCGGGGGAGGAAAGGGCGAGACCCAGCGCTTCGCGCTGGCGTGAGAGTGGAACGGGATCATCCCCGAGATACTCCCGGATCACATCGCGGTCCTTGGGTGCCATCCGGCCCCCGAAGATCAGGGTGACGATCCGGGCCGTCATCTCCTCGGCGGTGGCGAGGCCCGCGAAGAAGCCCGCGACATCCAGGTGCAGCCCGGGGAGTTCGCCCGCCGCGAGCTGCGCGGCGAAGTTCCACCGGGGAAGAATCAGCCCGCTCCAGGTCTCGTTGGCGTCCGGGTAGCCGTCGGGCGGGCCCCAGTTGAAGGGAAGATGCCCCGCGAGATTGAGTTGGCTGCGAAGGACGCCGGTGGAGAGCAGGTTCCCCCGAGCGGCGCGGAGCGCCGAGATGTAGGCGTGCATGGGCCGCTTGTACCGCGGCGTGGCCTGGGCCATGTGCTGCGGGAGCAGCACGCGTCGCATCATGGCCTTGATGTCCCCGCCGGTGGAGCGGTAGACCGACGCGACGGATTCGACGATGCGCTCCGACACCCCCTCGCCAAGAAACCGCCGGCAGAGTTTGCGAGCGATGCGTGTCGCCGTGGCGGGGTGCTCGGCGAGCATGGTGAGCAGCGTCTCGCCTTCCTCCTGACCGCCGCCGGCGGGAAAGATGTGGCCGAAGACGCGCTTCTCGCCGGGGTCGTGCCATTCGTGCCTGTAGAGAAACCGACCCGAGAGCGACGGGCCCGCGGATGTGGGGTAGACTGTCCACCCGGTCAGGCACCGGGCCGCCTCGTACACATCGCGCTGCGAGTAACCGACCTCGGTGCCCAGCGTGTGCAGCTCGAAGAGTTCGCGCGAGTAGTTCTCGATCGGGGCGGTGCCGACGCTCAGCGCGTTGTCGAGGTAATAGAGCATCGCCGGGCTGTGGGCCGAGGCACGCAGCAGGTCCCCGAATCGGCCCAGAGCGTGCGGGCGGATCACCTCGCGGTCGTCCACCGTTTTGAGCCACCGGCAGTGTGCGAAGTTGATGTCGATGTTGAAATGGTCGGACCAGAACTCCACCATCCGCTCGAAGAGCTGACGCTTGCTGTAGTACGCCCGCTGGAGCGTGGCGTCGATGAGTTCCGTCGCCACCTGGTTCGGCGGCAACTCGTACAACTGCGACGGCGTCATCGAGAGCGTGGTGAACGGCGCGAGAATCGTGCCCATCCCGTAATCGGGTATCGCGGCATGGTTCAGGTGATGCTCGATATACCCGCCGTACCCGAGCGTGTTGACCAGGCCCGTCTCGTGTTCATTGGGGCCGAATGTGATCCGCTGAACCAGCGTGCCGAGCATCGACGAGGGGTCAGGATCGCCGGACGATGCGGGCGGAGCGCTTCGCGCAACCGAAGTGAAGCCGCCCAGCACCGCGCCAAGCCCGCCCAGAAGCGCGCGACGAGAGACACCGGCGCGCCCCGGGCGCCGTGATGCCGACAACTCAACCTCTTCGCCCTGCACGGGCGATGACGAAGGGGACCGCGCCACCACACCACCTCTCTCTCACTCACTCTGTGATCGGTTCACTCTTCCGAACATTCTCCGAGCAACAACGGCACCAAACGACCCCCCACCCTGCCGCGGCGGCTTGAAGATAGCACAGGATACCGATTCTCAGAGGACTTCGCAAGAGAAGTCACGCGTTAATTCGGCCGCGTCATGCCCGGAACGGGCCAGCGTTTCGCCGACGACGCGAGGCCGCCAGGACACCAAGGCCCAAGACACCGAGAATGCCCGGAGCCGGAACAGTGTAATCCACTTCGAGAACCGGCCGGTTGGCAAGCGTGGCCACCTCGCGCGTATCGAACCGCTTGGCGGTCTGGTTCGTCGCCTCGTTTCCGATAATGAACCAACCATTGTTGGAATCGGGCGCGTTCACCCACTGTTGAATATCCGCGATCACGTCCGTGCCTGACCAGTTGTAGAAGGCGATGCCCGCGACCGCGGCGACCGCCGAGGGCGTTGCGCGAAAGTCACCCCCCGGCGTCGTCCACGTGCCTCCCTCATAGAAGCGGTGAGACCAGGTGGCATCGCCCGGCGTGGCCAGCGCGCCCCCGCCACCGCCCATCGTGTCGGAGTTGCTCGTGCCCTCACCCCAACTCGCCAATGCGAAATGAAGCGATACCGGCTCGGAACCGGTCGCGGTGCGGGACATGCGGAGCGTGAGCCTCGCGCTGTTGATGACCGACCCCGCGGGGATCCCCGTCAGATCAAAGGCTATCAGCCCTCGACGCTTCTGCCCGACCGATGTTTCTCCGGCGAAGAGGCCCGTCCCGATGCCGTTGCTGAAGTCGCCGTTCTCTTCAAAGATCGTGTTGTCGCGCGCGGCCTGCAGGCGCACCACCGTCGCCGATGCTTCGGACACACACACCGCCGCGGCGACCAGAATCCAGATGCGCATGACATCACTCCATTTGAGCGCTCGGCAATCGCGCGAACCCAGACCCGGGAGGCGTGTGCCGTCTGTAATGAATATGCCACACGTTTTGAGAACTGCCAAGTAAATCTGCACGGATTGGCGAAAATTTTCAGGTGTTCGGCCTCCGCCCCCCCTAACACCCTCCTGCTTCCCAGACATTGAAGAAGTAGTCCACATCCGCACCGTCGATGCCCCCGTCCTGATTGACATCGGCTGGAGCGTCGCCCGCCTCCCACGCCGCGAAGAAAGCGTCTACATCGGCGCCGTCGATGCCGCCGTCTTGATTGAAATCGGCGGGACATGGGGGCGTTGGGAGTACACGGCCATACTGGATGTGGTCGATTTCAATGCCGCCGGATGTGTGGCGAATGCGGATCGCGGCGATCCCGTCATTGTTTATAACGCCATAAAAACGGTCTTCGGCCGTGGTACCCGCGTTCGACGAATCGGCGTGATTCCCCGTCGCCATGCCGAGGATGACACCACCGGCTCCGTAGGCTTCAAAGGTAATCTGCGCACCGGCACCGCCGTCGGTCCAGACCAAGCCCGCGTGTGTCGGTAATCCTCCGAGCACGATGGGGTTGAAGGTCAGCGTGATGTCAGGGGTGATGGAAAAAAACGAATCTCCCTGCAGCCCGGAGCCGTCGATGACGCCGTCGTCACAGTCAACGGAATCATGTATGCTGGGGCCGAAGACCACGCTCGTCACGCCGCCGCGGTTGGCGCTGATTCCCGGTACGTTGAAGAGATGATCCTCGAACGTCTCCAAGTGGAAGTACTCGGCCGCCAGACCGTTGAAGGGGCTGTCATCGAAGCAGGTGTAGGGTGTGGGTCCGAGCATGGTCTGGGCCGGTGCCAATCCGATAAGTGTTGCCGCGAGGTACGCGAAACACACCATACTTAGATTGCGCATGACACTTCCTTTCGAATGATTGTGGCAGCGTCTGGAACTTGGCTCAGCAGCCGCCCGCCTCCCACGCCGCGAAGAACGCATCCACATCGGATCCGTCGATACCACCATCCTGATTGACATCCGCAGCCGCATCGCCCGCCTCCCACGCCGCGAAGAAGGCATCCACATCCGAACCATCAACACCACCGTCCTGGTTGAAGTCCGCCGGGCAAGACACATCGACCGGGGTGAACTCCGCAGCGCCCCGATCGACGATCGGAGCGCTCCCTACGCCGGTATCGGCGGTTTCGGGATCATCAGCGCGTCGGGGATTGCCGTACACATCAGTATCGGCCCCCGCGGGCACGAGGGCGTTGCTCCCCGAGTCGATGCACGCCGAGCCGGGCAGCAGTCGAACATCCCCCGCGGCGGCATCCGCGAGCAGCGGGTTCGCGCTGATGTTGGCCGCGCCGCCGAGTTGCCCTGTCAGGCCCTGCACGCAGGATCGGTTCACCGTGCGCGTCCCCGAGAAGACACGCAGTTGCTGGTCCATCACGCTCGCCCCGCCGGGAACAACCACCGAGTTGCCCCACAGGATGGAGTTACCCATCGTCAGCACCGACCCGAACATCCCGATCCCGCCCCCGGAGAACCCGCCGCGGTTGGCGGCGATGGTGCTGTTCATCACCGAAAGACCCGACCCCGAACCCAGCGAGACTCCCCCACCGCCGTCGGTGCTGGTGTTCGCGGTCAGGGCGCTGCTGATCAGCGAAGAACCAGCAGCACCGAAGATATCCAACGCCCCACCGTTGCCCGCGGTGGCGGCGTTGGCGTGCAACCTGCTGGTGCGGATGGAGAACCCGGCGTTGCCGACCGCCGCGCCCCCGCCCCAGCGGGCGGCGTTATCCGCGATCAGTCCATCGGCGAACGTGACGAACCCGCCGCCGTACGCGGAGAATCCGCCGCCGCCATCGCCCGCCCGGTTGTCGGTCAGTTCACAGCGTGTGAACGTGGCCGAGGAGTTCTCCATCCAGACCGCGCCGCCGGTGCCGGTGCAGACATTCTGCCGCATGGCCGTGTCGGTGAACGACCCGGTGCTCGATGAATGCAGCAGGACGGCCCCCGCCGATCCGTCGAGGGCCCTGTTGCGCAGCAGTTCGCACCCTTCGATGGTGAGCGTTGTGTTCACGTAGCAGTCGATCGCGCCGGAGTTGGACGCCGCCGCGTTGTCGGCGAACATGCAGGCGCGGAACGTCGCCCGCCCGCCGAAACTCACCGCCGCGCCCCCGCCGTAGGTCGCCGATGAATCGCGGAACGTGCACCGCTCGAACACAGCCTCCGCGCCGCCGCGCACGCCGATGCTCCCGCCGCTCCAGAGCGCCGTGTTTCGCTCGAAGATGCAATCCTCGATCACCGGCGAGGCGAGCGTCCCGGTGACTTCGATCGCGCCCGAATCGCCGCCCCGGTTGTCGCGGAACACGCACCGGCGGATCGTGGGTGAAGCGTCGCGCAGGTACAGACCCGCGCCGGCGAAGTCCTGGTAGCCCCGCTCAACCGTGAACCCGTCGAGGACGGCGTTGGACCCGATGTCCTCTCCCGCAAGGACATTGAAACAGTTGTCGGTGTGGGTCCCCGGCACGCCGATATCACCGCTGAGAATCGTGGGATAGACCGCCGTTGCACCAACAAAGTGCCGCTGGGCGAGGCTCGTCTCTCCACCGCCGGGGCGGCTCATGCCCTGGAATCCGCCGTAGAGAGCCAGCCCGCCCCGCAACTCGAAGCGGGCGTAACGGTCGCTGCTCCCGCGTCCGGGCTTGTACACCCCATCGGCCACCCAGACCTCCGATACGTTGTTGCAGTTGAGGCCGGCGAAGGTCATCGCTTCGCCCAGATCCCGGAAAGCGGTGTTCCACGACTGCCCATCGATCGGGCCGGTGTTGGAGGCATCGACGTAGACGCGGTACTCGCACTCATCGGGCCGGCAGTTGGCGTTCAGATCCTGGCTGCGACCCGCGGCGATGTCGGCGGCATCGTCCAGGCCGTTGTTGTTGCAGTCGGTGATGCGGCCGCTGTCGGCGTGGTTCGCCAGCACCCAGCGCGTCTGGCTGATCGCCAGCGCGTTGTACGCGGGAAGGGGTTGACCCAGCCCAACGCCGATGGGCTGACCCGTGGGGATGGTCTGCATGGGGTTGGAGAACCGCGGCACGAAGACCGCCCCGGTGTACGACATGAGCGTGCCGTAGGTCGTCGCGTTGGCCGCGAAGGTGTGGCCCCAGGCATACGAGAAGAGCGAGAAGGAGGAGTTGCCCCGGTCGTGGGCGCAGCCGAGGTTGTGCCCCAGTTCGTGCGCGAAGGTGAGCGAACCCGCGCCCATCGCCCGCCAGTTCAGCACCTTCGCCGCGGCATCGCGGACGTACACGGCGTAGTAGCCCGCGCCGCCGAAGAAGCGCGTGTCATCAATGATGAGGCAGACCGTGTCGGCCCTGGCCCCGTCGCGCAGCGTGATGGCCCCGTCGATGAACCCATCGGAAGGGTTGGCGAGGCGTTCCAGGTGATCGAGCCACGCGGGAGAGACTTCGTCGTAACTGATCTCGGCAATGCCCGCGACACGGGCCGTCAACCGGTTGACCCCACCCCCGTTCAGACCGCTCGCTGTGAACGCGCTGTTGCACGAGGCCACGGCGTCGTTGATACGTGCCTGCAGCGCCGCCACGCCGCCCGCGGCGTTCTTCGCCAGGGTCGTGTACACGAACATCACGTCGATGGTGGCCTGATCATCGCCGCAGGCACATGCGCCGCGGGCCGGGAGCGGGCCACCCTCCACAGCGGGCGCGGCGTGCTTCTTCGGCCCCCCACCGCGGGCGCTGTACCCAACTCCGTACCTGGCGGCGAGGCGGACATCCCCCGGCGGGATCAGGCCGCGAGAGTCACGCATCGCGCACCGGATCGCACTCCCCGGCGCCCACTCCTGCACAAGCACTTCGGCCGATCCGTCCTCGGCCGGTGCCAGGCCGTACGAACCGTGCGAGGTCCAGATGCTCCCGGAAACCCGTCCTCCGCTCTGAGCAAGCGTGAACGCGCCGATGGCATCACCCATTACCTTACCTCGCACCACGATGGTGCCGTTGGACGACACGTCTGCGGCTTCGACTTCGCCGTTGACCGTCGTATCGGTGAAAAGGGGCAGCGTGACCCGATCCCCGGATTGGAGCGAGGCCAGCACGTCTGAATCCACCACCACTCGCCGTGCGCGAAGAATGTCGCCATGGGTGGGCGTGGCCGGTCCCTCCCGGGGCGCAAGCAACGGACCCGCCGCGAAAGCGCACGATGCGGTGAGGACAAGGAGAACAAAGGACTGTTTCATGTCTGCTGGTTTGTGTTGTACTGCCTGGACCCGGTGTTCTCCATTACACAAAGAAACGCGCCCAAAGTCAAGGTCATCGGAGGCGGGTGATGTCCCGTCGATAGGTGCGTCTGATAATCGCGGACTTGCAGGTATCAACCGACATTCGACGAGTCGTGAACTGGCGAAGACGAACCTGATTGATTGTCCTGCGATTCACACACGAGCAGAAGAGAACGACGCGGCACTCTTCCGTGGCATCACGCGTGTGCGGCGTGGCGCGGCCGGCGGTGCTACGCGACCGAAAGAAGCCCAACCCGGCTCCTACACCCGTGGTCGAACAACCGCCGAGTTCCCAGAGGCAGGAGAAGACCTCGATATCCGCGCCGTCCACGCCGCCGCTCAGATCGACATCGGCGCTGCGAAGGCGGCTCTCCCAGTCCTGGTAGAAGGCATCGACATCGACGTTGTCAACCCCGCCGTCCTGGTTGAAGTCGGAGAAGAAATAGAAGCACGTGCACTCGCAGCGGGCCTCATCGCACCACGTGCCGCCGCAGTCGTCTCAACAACAAGAACATCGAACATGGAACTGCTGCTGTGGTAACCGCAGAGACTGATCCGCCCGATTCGGCTCGTGCCCCCCGATGAACGGATGCGGATGATCCGGGTGTTGTCGCTCACTGTCAGTGAGATCGGTTCGCCGTCGCCCTTGCATGTGTACACAGTGCTGCCGATGATCGGCTCTTCTTCAACGCAGACCGTCGTGCAGCCGATGCACGCCTGCGCGGAGGTTTGCTGATACCTAAGACCCGACCCCCCTCACAGAATAGCGAAAGTCACGGCGAACAAGCGGATTTTCATGACGAGTACCCTTCTTCGTCGAACCCAACAAGCGCCGACCATCGTCCAAATAGGCCGGCCGTCCCGGCGGTGGGAAAAGTCGCTATTCGGAAGCCACCGTTGACACCAGAGGCACGAGGAAGGTGTTGTAGAACTCCACCCACTGGGCGGTGGTGACCTCGGTGCGGCTCAACTTGAACTCGTAGCCCACGCTCCCCCGCCCCGTCACGCGCCCCGTCGGGTCCGGTCCTTTGTACGCCGGGCTCCCCGACGCGCCGCTGGTCACGAAGTCGATGCCGCTGGGGTCGGGCTGCGCAAAGGCGCGGCCCTCGGCGGGGTCAACCTCGAAAATCGGCGTTCAGTTCGCCATTGGCGGCGCTCCCGTCTGTAACAACGATGCCACACGTTTGAACCGATGCCAACCAAAATACAGAGATAGCTCCCACAATTGCATAATTGTGGGGCCGCGGCGGGCCGATCGGCCGCGCCTCTGGACCACAACGATGGCAACCGCTGCCGGCGCGGCCCACCGGGCGCGAGGAGCTGCGAATGCGTATTCGACGAACCGGGCGATAGACGCGGGGGCCATCCGCCCGCGGATGCCGGGGGCTTACTCCTTCTTCTTGCTCTTCTTCTCTGCCTTCTCGCCCTTGTCGGCTTTGGCCTCGGCCTTGTCGCCCTTGGCCTTCTTCTCGCCCTTGTCAGCGGCGGCATCGTCCTTCTTGCCCGATCCCCAGCCGACGACGCGGTTGGAATCGTCGGGCAGCATCCAGGCATCGCGGCGAGGACGGCCCTCGCGCTTGTCGGCGTGGCCGGCGCCGGCACCCGCGGGCGCAGCGCCTTCGGCGGGAGCGGGTGCTTCGGTTTCGTCGGACTTGGGCAGTTCGCGGTCTGCCTTCACATGAACCTTGATGACCTGGTCGAGATCGCTGTCGAGTTTGACGTGGACATCGAAGTTCTCGATGCGCTTGATGGTCTGCGTGATGCGGACATCGCGGGGAGAGACAACGTGACCGGCTTCCTTGAGGGCCGCGGCGATGTCCTGCTGCGTGACCGCGCCGTAGAGAATGCCCTGATCGTTGCAGGAACGCACCAGCGTGATCTCGACACCCTTGAGTTTCTCGTTGAGTTCGACCCGCTGTGAGCGCTGGGCCTCGATCATCTTCTGGGCCTCGGCGCGGCGGCCGGCGAGTTCCTTGATCTTCTCCTCGCTGGGCTGCGTCGCCAGGGCGCGGGGCAGGAGGTAGTTGCGGGCGAAGCCGTTGCGGACGTTCACCACGTCGCCCACGATGCCCACCGACTCGACATTCTCGACCAGAAGCAGTTTGACGCTCTTCGACATTGCTGTCCTTTCGCTGCGAAAGTTAGGAGCCGAGTGTTCGGCCGCCGGAACACCCGGCGGACCCGCGTGCGGCCCCAACACGATTCATCCGACAATCAGGCCGCGGCGCGTTCCCGCGCGGGGCCTGCGTGATTCACCACTCAACCGTCAGAAGGGGATGTCGTCCCCCGCCATCGCCCCGCCGCTCGGCGGTGCATC
>DDSA01000071.1:0-10030 GCA_002343715.1 Phycisphaerales bacterium UBA2402
GCAGCGCCGCGGGCAGCGCCTTCACGCTGATGGAGATCATCGTCGCCGTCGCGGCGGTGGCGCTGGTGGCGGTGGGCCTGGCCAGCATCTTCGACGCCGTCGGCAAGACGGTGAACGGAGGCAAGCGCGTCAGCCTGCTCAACCAGTACGCGGGCCTGATCGAGAACCAGATGCGCAAGGACTTCGAGGAGATGTCCCGCGACGGGTTTCTCGTGATCCGTCAGCAGCACATCGACAGCAACAACGGCGGGACGCCCGACGGCGCGTTCGTGCAGATCGCCGCCCCCGGAGCGCAGCCGGACCACGTCCGCGTCTCGCCGCTGGATGAACGGCCCCGCCCGCGCCGCGCCGACGAGATCATCTTTTTCGCCCGCGGCCAGTTCCAGACTCGTCGCGCCCCGGTCCACCCCGGCGCGATCGTGACAAGCGATTCCGCGATGATCTACTACGGCCACGGCCAGCGTCGCCGCGAAGGGGCTTCCTTCACCGACACCGCGGGCGCCCCGGTGACGACGATCTTCGAGCAACCCCGCACCGATGACACCAACGCCGACGTGACCGCCCGGCTGGGCATCGGTAATGATGCGGGCAACCCCAATCTCTACGCCGGGGATTGGACGCTGCTGCGGAAAGTGACGCTGCTGGTGAAGCCCGACCCCGGACAGTCGCGGCCCATCCCATCGGCTCTGGTTTTCACCGATCCTGCCACGGGCAACGAACGCCGTCTTTCGCCGGATCCAAACGACACCCCGCCGCCCTCCGTCGCCGAACTCTCCCGCATCGCCAACTCGCGTTGGCAGATCGCCCTCCAGCCCGCGGCCCACAGCGTGTTCCGCTCTCTGAACCGCTATTACCCGAGGGATGTGTCGGGCGGCGACCCCTGGAACGCTCCGAACCGTTGGTTCCGCGAGCCGGTACGTGTCAACCTTGCCTCGGGAATCGTGGACATCGCCACCACCGACCTGACCGAGATCAAATCCATCGTGCAGGGGCTGGGCATGGGGTGGGACCCCAACGGTCCGAACTTCCGGGCACAACTCGCAGCGCTCCCTCGTGCCTTCGATTCCGCGCAGACAGGCGATGCAAAGGTGCTGAGCGACTACATGCGGCCCTTCACGTGGTCGCACCCTTTCCCCGATCCGGTGCAGACCCCGGTCATCCCACCCTCGACCTCCGCGCCGCCATCTTCGGTCGAACTGATGCACGTATGGATGAACGAGGCCTTCCCCACCGAATCAACTCTTGGTCCGAGGTGGGGCCGCTCGAACAATCTTTCAAACCCATCCAACGGTTCCGGGTGGGACCCGCCGGGCTTCCGTCCACGCGCTGAACCGGAGCCGGTGGACCTGCTCAACGTCATCGCCGGCAACTTCGCCACCGCGGGTTCCGATCCCGAGTTCCGCGCTGTCTACCAACGGGCCGACCAGTTGGCGCTGGTCGCGTCCAACTTCCTGCCCCGGTGTTCCGAGTTCGCGATCGACTGGTCCTTCGGCAAGACCGATCCCGCCACCAATGAGTTGATCTGGCACGGCCCCGCGACCCGCTACGACGCCAACAACAACGGCCTCGATGCGAATGATCCGTATTCACTCCTGCCCTACCCCTTCAACGCGCGGGCCCCGCACCCATCCCCCGACGCGTACCACGCGCCGGGCTCGGCCATCCCCGCGCGCGATGCCGCCTGGCACCGTGTCTGGGTGCCGCGGATGGGGTACATGCACCCCACCGACCGCTACGGCAGGCCGGTGGACGCCAAGCCCTTCCCCTACATGGACATCCTTCCACGGGAGAAGTTCTTCTACGACCATGTCATCTCCGACCGCCTCATCTACGGCTACCGGGCCTGGCAGCCCGATGAACCCGTGCCCGCTGTGCTGACCAGTTTTTTCGGCTACGCCGACCCGACCTTCAAGCAGGACAACATCAGTCTTCAGTACAACACAACGCAGGAGACGTACGACCGTCTGACCGGCGACGACATCACCCGCTCGCTCAACGATCCGCCCGGCTTCCTCAGCGATGGTCGCGTCACCCCCGGCATGCTGATCGACCGAGACGGCAACGGCTACATCGGCACCACCAACGGCACCACCATCGATCCCGGCGCCGTGGCGCTGGAGATCATCCCCGGCGAACCCGCCGCGGCGAGCATCCCCTGGGCCTGGCCCCGGATGGTCCGTGTGACCATCACTCTTTCTGATGCCCTCGATCCGACCATCGAGAGCACGTTCCAGTTTGTGTTCAACGTCGCCCCTGATCCCCCGATCAGCAACTGACGGGCGGCGTGTCTGCTCGTGGCGGGGCAGCGAGGAGTTCGCATGATGCAGTGGCTACGACAATCCGGCTCCGCGAATCGGCCGCGGGCCATCCGCGCGGCGGGTGTGATGCGATCCGTGTCCGGCGCTCCGGCGGCCTGGCGTGCGCGCCGCGGTTCGTTCCTGGTGCTCGTGGTCGGCACGCTCGCGCTGCTCGCCGTCGTCATGCTCGTCTATGTGAGCGTCGGCAACCAGGACGAGCACACCCGCGCCGCCCTGCGCCAGCGTGACGTGCTCGATGATGTCCCCGACCAGGTGGCCAGGTATCTGTCCGAGCAGATCATCGGGGCCGATGCGCTCGACACGATCTACGACGACAAGTCGTTCCTGAGCCGGCGCGATGATGTCCCCACGCTGCCCGGGACGGATCAGGAACCCGCGCTCTGGCGAGAACTGACCGACTACGGCTACACGCCATGGGAGATGGTCTCTGGCGTCGATCCGGCGACCGATCTGTCGTACACCACGGGCACTGGCGCGAACACCACGCTGGTCTTCTCGCCCACGGGCGGGTACGTTCGACCCCGCTCGGTCCAGCCCGTGGGGCCCGATGCGCTCGACGTGACCCCCGCGGTGATCGATACATCGGCGCTCCCAATCTCCTGGCCCGCGTCCGATCCGTGGCTGGCCTCGAACGAGCCGACCGCGCTCGCGTACAGCGGTCTGGACCAGTTCAGCACAGAGGCCCGCAGTTCCAACCCAGCCAACCCCGGGTATGCCTACACGCCCGCCACCATCAAGCAGGATTGGGCCCACATCTCCAACATCGCGCCCGATGGCAAGTTCGTCAACCTCTACAACCTTGCCCCTATCGTCGGCGGTCGGCGGGTCAACAACTTCGCGGCCCTGCCGGGTTTCGGCACCATCGGCGGTCGGCCGCGGATGAGCGAGAATCTCTCGCTGCTCGTCGCCACCAGCACCGACCCGCGCAACCAGCAGTTCACCTCCGGGACCACCACCGACTTCGGCTCCGCCGTAATCCGCACCCGGCCGGCCTATTGGGATTCCAGGCAGCGGGGTCTTTTCCGACCGGCGAAGGAATGGCGGCAGGCGGCCTCCCCCGATTACTCACCCGGCGGTCGGTACTACATTCTGTCCCAATACGCCGATGCCGATGGCGACGGCATGCTCGACTCGCGATGGCAGGAACTGACCGAGTCCCGGGCCGAACCGGACAACCCCATCAACTTCCTCAAGACCGATGGCCGGTACCGCTACTTCGTCGCCGCCCGCATCATCGACGCCAGCGGCAAGATCAACGTCAACACCGCCGGCGATTTCACCGCCGCCCCCACCCGCGAGCACCCCGCGGGACTCACCCCTGCCGACGTTGACCTGCTGCGTCTGCTTCAGAACCGCGACGCCTACGAACGTGTCGCCTTCTTCACCGCTCCGCCCGCGATGTTCAGCGGATTCACCTTTCCCACCGATCCGCGCACGAACACGCTCACCGCGGCGTACGACGCCATCCCCGGCCCCACCGGCCCCGGTTCTGATGAGGATCCGCAGAAGTACGCCCCGGTCGATGGGCAGCAGGGCATCTGGCCCCCCGATGTCGGCGATGGGTACTCGGCCTTCCGCGCCCTCTCCGCCGGGTACGCCGCGTACACCGCGCTGCGTCTCTCCGTCGCGACCGATTCGTTCCTGCCGCAATCCCTCCCCTTCGATCCTTCGGTTGAACTCGGCGGAGTGAATATCACGCTGCTGGGTGCGCTCTCGAAGTTCGGGGAGACGCGCTCTCCCGCGGGCCAGATCTTTGAGCCGCGCGACCCCGATGATCATGCGCCCCCGCCCACCGGCGGCTTCGCCCTCTCCTTCGGCCGCCGCTTCTGGGACTTTGCTCCGACTCCCTGGGACACGACGCCAAACACCAGCGCCGATGTGGTCTTCTTCCCCAACGCCGCGATGATCGGCCAGGCCTCTTCGCGTCCGTTGACCGGCCCGACGATCCGCGATCCGCACTTCCCCAACTACGGCACAGGCTACCCGCCAACCGCCGCGAACTATCCCGGTTTCGCGGCCCGCCGGGCGGAGTTCTATTGGCGGATCGGCTCGGCCTCGGGCGATGTGCAGGCCGATTTCAGCCGTCTGGTGAACAACCGAGATGTCACTTTCGCCCGGACCACGGCGACCTTCGGCATGGACGATCTGGCCGAACTGCTGACCTACGCCGGCGTGAACGACCCCGAAATCCGCTCGAACCTTGAATCCGTGACGGCCGGGAGAGATAACTTCCCCCGCACCAATGCCAACCGTCCGACCAACGCCCGCACCTCGCGATCGGCCCGCTTCGACCCGCTCCGCAGCAACCGCGGATTTGAGTGGGAGTTCATTCGCGATCGTGACGCCACCGGCCCCGGCGCGGGTCTGGCCGACCTCGACGCCCGCATCATGCTGGATACGAGCATCCGCACCCACCTGACCACGGTCAGCGGGGCCCGCGCCCTGCAGCCCGTGCGGGATGTCGGTTACGCGACGCTCGAACAGCAGGAAGTCAAGATCGATCTGCGTGATGCGCTGGCCCGGTCGGCCCGGGTCACGCTGTATCCGAACACGCCTCGCACCGGCCCGATCGTACCCATCCCGCCCCCCGCCACGACCTCGCGCAACAGCCCCATCACCATCGCCGGTGCCGTCAACGAAATCTACCAGGGATACGCCGATGCGCTTCTGCCCCACTCCGGCATCGACAACACCCGGGCCTGGTACAGCGGCGACACGAACTACTACCGTCGGCGCACGCTTTTTTACGGCTACAAGGGTCCCGAGCTGGCCGCCTACGCCGCCGCGCACTCAGCGGTGAACCTCGTCGACATGGCCGACGATGAACCCGCGCCGCAGATCCCGGCCCGCACCGCCGCGGAGAACTCCCCCGACCCCGCCACACCGGCGGTTGAAATGCAGGCCGACAAGCCCAGCGCCTTCACGCTCCTTCTGTCCGAGGCTTCCCGCGGCACACTCAACAGCCAGGCCCTGACCACTTACACCGATTGGCCCTGGTGGAACGACGACAAGCGACTTGACCTCAACTACAACCCCGCTGATCCGAGCAAGCCGCGGACCCGTCTCGCCACCGGCGCCACCGACGACGATCTGATCGCCCCCGCGGCCAACGTCTTTGGCGTCGAGGCCCAGCCATTCCTGACCGCCGTCAGCGTCTTCACCGTCTACGCCGATATGACCGAGGATCGCGGCCCCCGCAACGCCGGCGACCCCGATGCCGCGATTGTCAACGGGGATGATGATGAGGACATCATCACGGATCGCCCTCGAACCCTGCGCCGCGATGTGTCCCGCCGCAACCCGGACTTCATGTACCGGGTGCTGGCCTTCCAACTCCACAACCCCTTCGGTCACACCATCCGGCTAGGTAACCGGGCCAGCGCGTTCCGGGAGTCCAACGGCGACCGCGCCGCCACGCTCCCCGCCAACATGGCCGATTGGGACGTGGCCGATGAGAACTTCCCCCGTGCCGATCTCGAAGAGGATTTCTACTACATCGAGTTCGGCGGCCGGTTCTTCAAACTATCGCAACTCGTCGAGCGTGTCAAGTCCACCGAGACCTATGAACAGGTCCTGACGAACCCCAACGGCGGCCTCGACGCCACCATGGACGACATCACCATGGCCCCGGGCGAGACGATCGTCTGCTACGCCCTCAGCCAGGCGCCCCGGGTGATCTACAAGCACCGCCTGCGCGAGGTGGAGGAGTCCATCTTCAGCCTCGTGAGCAATGCCCAGGACCACCCGAAGATGATGCAGCGCATCTTCGAGACGCAGTTCGACCGCAACGTGAACCTCACACCCACTCCGCCGACGGGGCGCGTGAAGTGCTACTGGATCCCGGAGTTCGACGGGCGAGTGGGCAGCCCCACCGAGGGACGAATCGGCGTGCGCGTCGATGACGGCTTCGAGCCGGGCACGCCCGGCACCCGCATGGGGGCGAACGATCCGCCCCTCTTCGGTCTCTGGTCCGCGCCCGACAACGATGCCTCGGGCACGAACTTCATCGGCGGCCGGTTCGCCTTCGGTCAGTTGCTCATGCGTCACGAGGACAACGGCCCGGCCGGACTGGCCCCAGCCGCCGCGACCAACGTTCCTGCCCAGAACCAGGCGGTCTTCCTGTGGCGTGCGATGCGTTCTGGCATCCAGGACCACGACACACCCGCACGCCGACGCGAGTACGCGGTGGCGAACGGCGTCACAGTTCCATCCTCCATCTGGAGTCAGGATTCGAGTTCTACTGCGAATACCCGCACGCTTGTTCCCAATATCCGGGCCAATGACCTGATGGCTGACCGACTCCGGGTGCCCATCGAGCCGGCAACCTACGGACGCACGAACCGCGTGGTGAATCTCGATGCACGGCTCTACAACAGCGATGCCGCGGACTTCGGGCAGATCGGCACCGAATTGCCGGGCACTCGCGCCAGCGATGGAGCACCGTGGGATGAGCCGGAAGTTGTTCCAACCAATGCAACCATTGCCGTGTGCGCCGCCGTGCGTCGCCCAGCCGATCCCGCGGTTGCGTTCAACGCCGCCACGCAGATTCCAAAGGGCGCACTCCCCGCCTTCTGCCTCGAACGTAAGGACCCGGGCGATTACGCACTCGCGACCCCGCGGGCGGCGTGGAATGTCTTTGAACAAACCAAGGCACCACTCGATGTTGCCGACTCCGCGGTCAACTGGCAGTCTATTTCGGGCGATGACTTCACAGGACCGCTGCCCAACGGCGGCACGGCCATCGGCAACGCGTTCCTCCTGAACTGGCTCCGCGATCGCGCCACCAACGATGGACGCATCAGCACCGCAACCGAGTACCTCCCCACAGAATACATCCCCACCACACCCACGGATTTTTCCAACACCCGCCGCGGCACGATGGTCCGAGTTCACGCGGCGAACCAGTCCCAGTTCGATGAGGATTTCAAGGCACAGAGCGCGCACGGACAGAACTACAGCACGCGCTACGCCCAGTTGATCCTGGCCAACAACGGGTTCACCGCGCCCGCCGCCATCAACCCCGACGCCTTCAACAGCCACTCCACCCTCCGCGTCGGCGATGTGCTCCTGCCCTTCGCCGTGGGGCCGGTTCATGTGCCCTTCACCGTCGGCGTGCCGACCAACAACGCCAGCCGCACCCCCATCGATCAGGCGTGGACCACCTTCGGCGAGTCCATGACCACGGCCCTGGGGTACGACACCTTCGTCCGCCCCAACGCGACGCTCTACGGCAAGCGTGATGCCGCATCTCTTCTCCAGCCCATCAACCGCCAGCCCAGCGGTCGTGGCGAAACCGTCTTTGATCGCGGCAATTTGGTTCTGGACAAGTTTGTTCCCTTCATCGACGAGAATGGCTCGCCCACCACACCCATCGCGTATCAGGGGCCGGAACTCTTCGGCGGCAGCGGGAACGATCAGCGCCGCGGCAACGGTGTCCCACTCGCACTCAACGTCTTCGATATCTTCAGCGTGAACTCATCGGGGATCGATCCGCGCGATTCGCGTCGTCCCCAACCACTTTCGCTGACCCGTTCCGTGCCGGGGCTGATCAACATCAACAGCGCCCCCCTGACCGTCACCCGCAGCCTTCCCATGGTCAGCCCATCGGCGGGGTACCGGGATCTGCCCAGCTCGCCGGTCTACTCATCAACGTTCTTTGTGGCCATCAACGCGTACAGCCAGGCCACTCCGGGGTTCTCCCTGTCGTTCACGATGCCCGGCGGTCGCGGCGTGGCGAATGTCACCGGCATCCCCCGCGGCGCACCCGCCTCGCTGGTGCAGGCCGCTCTCGAATCCCATCCGGCGATCGGGCGGGGCAATGTCAGCGTCACCGATGGGTGGGAGGACGCGGGCGGGAGCAAGGTGGTTGATTACGTCATCACGTTTGTCGGCGATCTCAGTTATGCTCCCGTGACCGGGTTCATGGTGACGGGGCAGGACACTGGTCGGCCATCCTCCAGTTTCATCCCTTCGACCACACTCCGACCCGGTGTGGCCTGGTGGTCGGGCGGTCGGATCATCGACCAGACCTCCGATATCGCCGCGACGATGATCGGCTACCGCGACAAGGTTCCCACGCTCCTGCGGCCCGATGCCTGGCACCGGCGCATCCCCGGCCCCGCCGCGGACGCCGCCACGCGAGCCTCCAGCCTCGGCAGTTCACCCTGGGTGACGGTGGTCGATTTCGGTGAACTCATCGATCCCGGGAACAGAACCCCGAACCGCGCGGCCCTTCACCGCGGGCGTTTCGATCAGACGGAAATCTTCGGCCTCAACGAGCAGCCCGGCTTCCCGTCGGTGGGTTCGTTGCTCACCGTGCGGCACTTCGGTGTCAATCCGAATGATGCCACATCGCGGGACCGGTTCCGAACATCCTACCGCAACAACATGGACTTCATGGGTCATCCGGTGGATTACCTGCTCGCGGACCCGGACGCCGGCGGCATGGGCCGATCGCACGACAGCAGCGCCATCGGCATCGACTCGGTGCTCTACGGCCGCCAGGCCGCAACCACCACGCTCAACCCCAACCGGCGCAACCCCAACTTCGACGATTCCTACCGCACCGACAATATCGAGAACGAGTTCAAGGAGAAACTCGCCGTCGCCAACGCCCTGTCCAACGTTGTCACCACGCGCAGCGACTACTACATCTGCTGGTTTGTGCTGCACGGGTATCAGGAATCCGACCTCGACGGCCTGGGCCCCGAGGACCCCATCGTCCCCAGCATCGCCCGCCGCTTTGTCATGGTCGTGGACCGTTCCAACGTCGTGAAACGGGGCGACAAGCCGCGCATCCTGCTCTTCAAGGAACTCCCCTACCCGGCCCCGGGCGTCTGAACCAGCGGGCAGTGAGGCCCGAGCACAACACGTCATCGTTTCCTGCGGCCCGTACTCACCCCCCCAGTGCGGGCCGCGGGTGTTTTTGGCGTTCATCGCGGCGGAGCGAATCGCACCGACTCCGATTCCCAATCCCTGATGCCTCTTCCCCGATGACTTACGATCCATCCATGTCCGACCTCGACCCCACGGCCACGCTCTCCTCGACAGGGATGGGGCGGCTGGCCGACCTGGTGGAGTCCATCGAGATCAAGGCGGGCGACTACATCGGGCCGTACCGCATCGTGGAGTCGATTGGTCAGGGCGGTTTCGGGATCGTGTATCTCGCGGAGCAGACCGAGCCGGTACGACGGCGCGTCGCCCTGAAGGTCGTCAAGCCGGGGATGGACACCCGCGAGGTTCTGACCCGTTTCGCTGCGGAGCGCCAGGCTCTGGCGCTGATCGATCATCCCAACGTGGCCCGCATCTTCGACGCTGGGCTGAGCGACCAGGGCCGGCCCTACTTCGTCATGGAGTTCGTTCCCGGCGAGATGATCACCCAGTTCGCGGAAAAACACGCCCTCTCCACACGCGAACGCGTCGAGTTGTTCATCCCCATCTGCCACGCGGTGCAGCACGCACACCAGAAGGGCATCATCCACCGTGATCTGAAGCCCTCGAACATACTCGTGACGATCATCGACGGGGTGCCCACGCCCAAGGTCATTGACTTCGGCATCGCCAAGGCCGCGGCCGAGCCGCTGGCCGACGGACAGGCGCACACCATCGCTGGACGGCTGCTGGGCACGCCCGAGTACATGAGCCCCGAGCAGGCAGGCCCGGACCAGCACGACATCGATACCCGCACCGACATCTATTCGCTGGGCGTGGTG
>DDSA01000071.1:10237-10798 GCA_002343715.1 Phycisphaerales bacterium UBA2402
GACATCTATTCGCTGGGCGTGGTGTTGTATGAACTTCTGACGGGCCTGCTCCCTTTCGATCTGCCCGACTCGGGGCGCGAGGCCGTGCTGCAGCTGATCCGAGAGCGCGAGCCTGTCCGGTCCAGCGTGCGCATTCTTTCGTCCGCGCCGGGCCGCCGAAAGCCCCGCGCGGGCGACCCGCGCATCATCGCCCGCGAACTCCGGGGCGACCTCGACTGGATCACACTCCGCGCGCTCGAGAAGGACCGTGCCCGCCGTTACGAAACCGCCAACGCCCTCGCGCTCGACCTGCGTCGCCACACCCATCAGGAGCCGGTCCTCGCCGGCCCGCCCGGCGCGTCCTACCGATTCTCGAGGTTTGCCCGGCGAAACCGCGGCCCGCTCATCGCGGGTGCCGCCGTGTTACTGACCCTCGTCGGCGGTCTGGTCGCCTCGGCACTTGGATTTATCCAGGCCCGTCAGGAACGCGACAAAGCCCTGGATTCCAAGCGGGCCGCCATCGCGGCCGCCGATGCCGCCAAACGCCAGTTTGAGCGGGCCGTCGCGGAGCGTGACCGTGCC
>DDSA01000195.1:0-32651 GCA_002343715.1 Phycisphaerales bacterium UBA2402
GGCGAGACCCCCGACCGAACCTGCACCATCACCCTCCACCTCGCACGCGCCCCGACCTCCCGTCGGCCGCACTGCTTTCTGATCACCGCCCTCGCCATCTCGGAGTGCAACACGGTCCCCGCTGAATCCTCCGTACCCCCGGCGGGTGCCCAGTACGCACTCAGTCAAGTCGGATCCGATTGGCACGAAACCTCTACATAAACATCAATCGTGCGTTCATCATCCGAGCAACATGCAATAGCCTCTTCCGATGCCTGCGTACCCTCGGTGATGCTCCGTTTCATGGCGTATTCCCTCGTGCTGCTCGTGATGCCGTCCGTGCTTCAGGCGCAGCCGCCCGCGATCCTCTCATCATTCGATTCCCTCGACGGGTGGGTGGCGACCCCCAGCGACGGCGTCGAAGTCACGATCCGCTCCGAGTCGCCCCCGGGCGCCGATGGCGGTGCTCTCCGCATCGACTACAACTTCGCCAAGGGATCGGGATTCTGCGTGATCCGCAAGGCCTTCCCGATGAGCCTTCCCGAGAACTACGAGTTCCAGATGAGGATCAGGGGCGAGGGGCTTCCAAACAACTTCGAGTTCAAACTCATCGATGGTTCCATCCGCGGCGCCGATGCAACCGCCAGCGGTGATGATGTCTGGTGGCTCAACCGTCGTGCCTACACGTTTCCCAGGGAGTGGCAGACCATGCGCGTTCCGAAGCGGCGTATGAGTTTCGCGTGGGGGCCTTCGGGCGGCGCCGAGATCCGTACCCTCGGGGCCATCGAGTTCGCGATCGCCGCGGCATCCGGAGGCAAGGGCACCCTCTGGATCGATTCACTTTCGTACCGGCCCCTCCCTCCATTGAAACCGTATACGGGCACTCCCATCGGCTCGGCCAGCAGCCGGATGTGCGAGATGCACACGCCTGACAACTTGTTCGACCCAGACCCGACGACCGCATGGCAGAGCGATGCCGCGGATGCCGCCCCGACCTTCACGGTCGATTTCGGTGAGTCGCGCCAGTTCGGAGGCCTCGTGCTCGAATGGGAGCAGGGCCACGCGCCGAAGGGAATGCGCGTGGAGTTGTCCGAGGACGCCGCGACGTGGATTCTGGCATCCGTGGCGGCGGATCTGTCGCCAGACCGTGCCTTCGTGCCTTTGCGGGATGCCCAGGCTCGCTATGTACGTTTGTCGCTCGTCCCCGTGTCCGCCGGCTCCCCGGTGGGAATTCAGACGCTGACCGTGAAGGATGCCGATTTTTCCGATACCGCCAACGGGTTCTTCAAGCAGGTCGCGAAGGAGTATCCTCGCGGTTTCTTTCCGCGGTACTACTCGGGGGAGCAGAGTTACTGGACCGTCCTTGGTTTGCCGGGCGATGCCGCGGAAGCCGCGATCAACGAAGAAGGCGCGGTCGAGTTGGCGAAAGGTCAATGCACCGTCGAGCCGTTCTTGTCCATCGACGGGCAGACACTCTCGTGGGCCGAATCGCAGACATCGCAGCGATTGGCGAACGAGTACATCCCCGTTCCCAGCGTGGAGCGCATCCACGATCGCGTGAAACTCACGGTGACGGCATTTGTCGATGGCGCGGCGGGTGACGGGTGCTTGCACGTCTGCTATGAAGTCACTCCAACAACCGCCGCGCCCGTTTCGGGGTCGATCCTCCTGACGGTCAGGCCGTTCCAGATCCTGCCCCCGTGGCACGAGTTGAACCTTGAAGGCGGGGTCACACCCATCGCCGTCCTCAGTCGAGACGGCGATGACCTGCTCGTCAACGGTTCCCGTCGGATCGCCACGCATCTCAAGCCGGCCCGCATAAGCGCCGCGCCGTTCGATACCGCGCCCACGATCGCGGTCACCGCTTTGCCCGACATGCATCCGGGGCAGGAGGTGCGAGACCCGGGAGGCGTGGCCTCCGCCGTGATCGAGTACCCGTTCAATCTCGAACCGGGAAAGGCGGCCCGCTTTTGGATTTCCGCCCCGTTCAAAGGCAGTGTCCGTCCCGCAAGATTGGACTTCAAAGGGCGCGATCCGGACGCGGTGTTGAGGGAACTGGCGGGTAAAACCGCCGGTGTGTGGAACGGGCTCCTGAGCAAGACCAGATTCCAGGTGCCCCCCGAGGCACAGGAGTATGTCAACGCGTACCAGGCCCAGTTGGCGTACATCCTCATCAGCGCCGCCGGCCCCGCGCTCCAGCCGGGCACGCGAACCTATGACCGAAGTTGGATCCGCGATGGCGCCTCCATCGGCCAGGCACTCCTCGAAGCGGGTCACACACAACCCGTGCGGGCTTTCATCGATTGGTACGCCGGGTACCAGTACGAGAACGGCAAAGTCCCCTGCGTGGTCGATGGCCGAGGCCCCGACCCCGTTCCCGAGCACGACAGCCACGGCCAGTACATTCACGCCGTCGTCATGTACTACCGCTTCACGCGTGATGCGGAGTTCGTCAAGAGGCACATGCCCGGCATCACACGGGCCGTGGAATACATCGAAGCGATCCGTGCTCAACGCATGACCGCCGAGTTCAAGAGCGGGGGGGCTTCGAGGCAGGAGCCAGGAAAGGCACCAGTCCCCGCCAGGGCCTTCTACGGACTGGTTCCGGAATCAATCAGCCACGAGGGTTACTCCGCCAAGCCGATGCACTCGTATTGGGACACGTTCTGGACCCTCCGTGGCCTCAAGGACGCCGTCGAAGCCGCACGAATCACAGGCGACTCCACGCTGGCGGAACATTGGAAAGTCCTGAGTGCCGACTTCGCCGTGACGCTCGCCTCATCGATCGCCGAAGCACAGGCAGCCCACGCTATCGACTTCATTCCCGGGTGCGTCGAACTCGGCGATTTCGACCCCACCTCGACGGCGATCGGCATCTGGCCCTGCCAGATCGATGGCATCTTTCCCCCGTCGGCTGTGAATCGCACCTTTGCAAGGGCATACTCGAACTTCGCCAAGCGCCGAGATGATCCCGCGTTCGCCTCGGATGCGTACACGCCCTACGAGTTCCGCATGGTCCCCGCCTTCCTCTGCCTCGGCGAGAAAGACAAGGCCCTCAGCCTGATGGAGTGGTATATGCGAGACCGAAGGCCCCGCGGCTGGAACCACTGGGCCGAGGTGGTGTGGAAGGATCTGCGAGCTCCGAAGTTCGTCGGGGATATGCCCCACGCCTGGGTCGGTGCCGAGTACATGCACGCCTGGCGGAACATGTTCGTCTTTGAGCGAGAGCGTGACGAGTCGTTGGTCGTCCTCGCCGGAGTCCCAGCCTACTGGTTCCGCAAGGACATCAAGGGTCCCATCGGTGCCGGCCCGCTCCCCACCTGGTACGGGCCGATCACCCTCGGTGTGAGTCACAACCTCGGTCTGTACACCATCAACATGCAGGGCGACCTCATCATCCCCCCCGGCGGCATCATCGTCAAGACACCGTCGATCAGGCCCATCCGTTCGGCCACAGTCAACGGTCATCCCGCCGAAATCAACGCAGACGGCGAGATCGTGGTGAGGGAACTCCCGGCCAGACTGCAAGTGACTCAATTCGAGAAGTAATCGTCGCGCAAATTCCGAGTGAGCACCGCAAGTCCATCCACACCCGAGCGTTGTCCGGCCCGACCGTAAAAACTCAACACAATGAGACGAGGTTCCACTGTCTTTCAAACCCCCGGAGACTCACCGCTTGCCCGATGCGACCCCCGCCGACCGCACCTTTCCCGATGGCTTTGTCTGGGGTGCCGCGACGTCGGCCTATCAGATCGAGGGTGCCTGGAATACCGACGGCAAAGGCCCCAGCGTCTGGGATGTCACCAGCCACCGCTCCGGGCAGGTCTACGAGGGCCACACCGGCGATGTCGCATGCGATCACTACCACCGCTACCCCGAAGACGTGCGGCTGATGCAGGACATCGGGCTGCACGCCTATCGATTCTCCATCTCCTGGCCCCGCGTGCTGCCCGATGGCGTGGGCATAATCAACGAAAGGGGCCTGGACTTCTACGACCGCCTCGTCGATGAACTCCTCAACGCGAAGATCGAGCCGTACGCCACGCTGTTTCATTGGGACACGCCCCAGGCCGTCCATCAACGGGGCAGCTGGCTCAACCGCGATATCTCAGAGTGGTTCGCGGCGTACACCGCCGCCGTGGTGGATCGTCTCGGCGACCGCGTCGCGAACTGGATCACCATCAACGAGCCTCAGATTTTCCTCGGCCCCGGCGAGGGAGAGGGCTTTCATCCGCCCGGCAACAAACTCAGCCACGCCGAACGTCTTCTCGCCGCGCACCATGCCCTTCTTTCACACGGCCGGGCCGCCATGGTCATCCGGGCGAGAGCCAGCAAAGCGCCCCGCGTCGGTTGGGCGCCCATCGGCCGCGTGAAGGTGCCCTTTCACTCCGGTCTGTTCGCCGGCGCGGGCGAGCCGGGCGAGCCGACACGCGCGGACATCGAAGCAGCGAGCCGACAGACCCACGCCGTCCCGTTCAGGGATTTCTGGAACAACGCCTGGTTCGCCGACCCGGCGATACTGGGACACTACCCCGAGGACGGCCTGCGCCTTTATGGTGCGGATTCACCCAAGCCCTTCCCGGGCGATATGGACGTGATCCGACAGCCTCTCGACTTCTACGGAATCAATGTGTACGACGCGGAGGTGTACCGACAAGGGAACGACGGTACGCCCGAGCGAGTCCACTTCCCTCCCGGCCACCCGCAGAACGCCCTGCGCTGGTTCATTATCCCCGAGGCGCTCTACTGGGGACCGCGATTCCTCTACGAGCGGTACAAGGTGCCCATGATGATCACCGAGAACGGGATGACCAACCTCGATTGGGTCGATGCGGAAGGGAAGGTCCGCGATGCCGCCCGCACCGACTACACGAGGCGATACCTCCGCGAACTCCGCCGCGCCGCGGCGGACGGAGTTGACATCCGCGGCTATTTCCATTGGTCACTCCTTGACAACATGGAGTGGCAATGCGGATACCGGGAGCGATTCGGCCTGATCCACGTGGACTTCACCACGTTGAAGCGGACCCCCAAGGAATCGAGCATCTGGTACCGGGGTGTGATCGAGACAAACGGTGCGTCCCTCGACGATTGACGCGCTCACTGCTTGAAGGCGAGCCACTCGGGCAACTCTCGTATTCGGCCTTCGGCATCGACACAGCCGAGCGTGGTGGTGGCCAGGGCCGCCACGTAATCGCCGGGGCCGCCCGCACCGGGCTCGACAACCACCACCTCGTACGTGTGCTCGATTTTCACACGCCCGCCCCCGGACCACAAGGTGCGGATCTCCACCAGGTCGTCGTACCTCGCTGGCCGGCGGTAGGTGATGTCGAGTTTGACAATGACCAGGAACGTGCCCGCCGACTCGAGATGCGCGTAACTGACGCCGGCGGATCGGAGCAACTCGGTGCGGCCGATCTCGAGCCAGGGGATGTACGACGCGTGGTGGGCCACGCCCATCGGGTCGCACTCGCAGTAGCGGACGCGCAGTCGAGTGGTGGATGACCGAACAATCTCCAGAGGCTTCGACGGCGGTGGGGTGAGTGATGGAGGGCGAGATGAACGCATACCGGCAACGGTAGCGTGACGATCCGCCTTCTCATGCGTTGACCCCTTCGGGTCATCAAGGTTCACGCCCCCGGAAGAAAACCGGCTCTCAATGCACCCAGGACGAGCAACGGCACCAACACCGCCGCGAGCACATCGAGCCGGAAGCCGGCGCGCATCATCTGCTTCATCGAGACTCTCCCGCTGGCAAAGATCAGCGCGTTGGGAGCGGTCCCGGCGGGGAGCATGAAACCCAGGCTGGCTGTGAGCGTCATGGTGACCAGAACCGCCGCCCCCGGCACGCCCAGCCGCGAGGCCACGGCCTCGGCCACGGGCAGCCCCGCCGCGACCAGCGCCGTGTTGCTTGTGAACTCGGTCAGGATGATCGTTACCAGCGCGATGATCCACAAGAGAGGCAGAAGAGGCAGACCGGCCAGACCATCGGCTCCGGCAGCAATCAGCGCATCGACCCCGGTGCTCTTGATCGCCTGCGCGAGCGACAACCCCCCGCCGAAGAGAAGCAACACCCCCCACGGGATCCGCTCGGCCTCTCGCCAGGTGAGCAGCGAACGCCGCGGCCCGTCACCATCACGCACCGGGATGATGAACAAAAGCACCGCAGCGCCGATAGCGATGACACTGTCCTCGATCTCCAGCCAATGGCCGCCGACCCACAGGATGGCGGCACCGGCGAAGACAGCGAGCGTCAGGTACTGCGGGGCGCTCATCGGGCCGAGGGATGTGAGCATCTGGCGCATCCGCGGCCGGATATCACCGGACTCTTCACGAGGAAATCGGAACGCCATCCGGGACAGAACGAACCACGCCGCGGGAAGCATGATGAGTAAGGTCGGGAGTCCCAGACGCAGCCAGGTGAAGAACGTGACGCGTTCCCCGCCGTTCTGATCGGCGAGCCGGTTCACGTACGCCGCGAACTGGGCGATCGGCGGTGTGCCGATGATCGAACCCACCCCGCCGATGCTGGCGCCGAACGCGATGGCCAGCACGATCGCGGCGCCGAGTTCATCATCGAGCCGATCCGAGGCGGTGTGTGCTTCGTGGCTTGCTGCGGCGCGGCGCTGCTCTCGCACCCACGAGGCCACGCTGGCCCCGATGGGGAGCATCATCACCGTGGCCGCGGTGTTGCTGACCCACATGCTCAACAGGGCCGCGGCCAGGAGGAATGCGCCGATCAGGCGGGATGGGCTTGCCCCTAACAGCGAGATCACCCGGAGCGAGAATCGCGTGTGCAAGTTCCATCGCTCCATCGTCTGACCGAGAAGCATGCCGCCGAGGAACAAAAAGATGATCTTGTCCGCGTAGGGGGCCGCGGCCTTGTCGAGCGGTGCGATGCCCAGCAACGGGAAGAGCGCGATGGGAAGAAGGCCGGTAGCCTCGATCGGCAGCGCCTCGGTCATCCACCAGGAGGCCATCAGTGCCCCAACCGCGGCGACACGCCTCGCTTCGGGGGTCCAACCGTGTTGACCTCCTAACAGTACATAAACCAACACGCCGACTCCGAGACCAAAGAGAATCGGCCAGAGTCGCCAACGTGAATGTGATTCGTAATACGACATAAAGCGAAATACAGGATGCGAGGGTAAGGCGCGTCTTCCAATCGGCATGCGGCAACATTCTCGGATCTGCACCGGACCGCCTCGTAAATTCGATTCCGCGAGTCGGAATTGCGTGACTGTCTGCGGCGGGTTTCGTTATACTGCTCAAGAAGCGGGAGTTCACCCCCCGCGTGAGATGTCGTTTCAAGTGTGGAGCCTCGCCCATGAAAGTTACCTGGTTGCTGGTGTCACCCGCGGCGGTCTTGATAGCGGTATTGTCTGGTTCAATCGGACTCGCATCCGGACAGGTCGCGGCACCTGCGGTTGTGCAGGCGGTCGATGTGACGCCGGGGCATGTTCCGGTGTTCCGGCTCGGCGACCTCGTGCCGATCGAACCGCCTCCGCATCCGCCTCTGGATCAGATTCCACCGATGCCGATGCCCTTCCCGACGGAGGAGCCAAATCCCGCGATTCGTCCGATGTCAATGGTGGTCTACGACTCGACAACGGGAGAGTCGTACGAGATCCCACTGGCCCAGGAAGGCGACCTGCCCCCCGACATGAGAGTGACGCGGGCTTTCGGCGGGATCGATCCGAACTCTGCTCCCGGGCGTGAGATGTCTCGCGGGCTGGGGACCATGGCGGCTGTGACGAACGCCGAGTTGCAGGCGTTCCCCGCGAGGCCCAACTGCAAACTGGCGATGCGGTACAACGTGGGGGGCACCAACTACTGGTTCTCCTGCTCTGGCACACTGATCGACGGCGGCGTGGTGCTGACGGCGGGGCACTGTGTCTACACGCACACGGCGAACGTGGGCAACCCGCCCGCTCCCCTGGTGTTCAATCGGTGGGCGGAGGAGATCTACGTGTACCCCGGGTGGAACGGCGCGGCCGAGGCCCCACCGAGCAACACGGTCTCGCAGTACTGGGGCTGGGCGCGAAGCACGAACTACCAGTCCAACACGGCCTGGGTCGACAATGTTGATTTCAACGCCGACCTCGCGGTGATCCGGCTCAACCGGACCAGCACGCGAAACATCGGGATGCTGACCGGGTGGTACGGGATGAGTTACGACGGGTGCGACGGCTCGACCTTCTACAACTGGTCCTACCCCGCGGAGACGTGCAACCCGCCCACCAACACGATGCACACCGGGAGGCAGATGTACTACTGGGCCGGCACGGTCAACGAGTGTCCCAATCTTGTCAACGGCAATCAGTACATCATTCATACCGCGGCGGGGTGCCTGACGGCCGTCTGGGGGGGAATGAGCGGCAGCAGTATGTACAAGTTTGTTGATGGGAGCCGCACCGTCATGGCGGTGTGCTCAAGGAGCAACCGGTCCACCCGCGGGTACTACTGCGGTCTGACGGACTGGTTCTTCACGCAGAGCAACACGTGGATCAGCGACACGCGCGGCACAGTCTTTGATGCCGAGGTGCTACGCTGCCGCATCACAGGGGCGACGACGTTCCCGGCGGCCTCGGAGGTGACCACGGCCAATTTCGTCGCGACCAATCCCACAAACAACAATCCCGCCAGCCGCACGTACACGTTCAGGGTGTATCTCTCCACCAATAACGACATCAGCGACGCGGACACACTTCTCTCAACACAGACCTTCACCTACGACTTTGCGCCGATGTCGAGCATCACGGTGAACATCGCGCCCTTCTCGGTTCCGGGCGGCACGCCCGCCGGGAACTATTGGATCGGGGTCATCCTCGACAACGCGACGGACACGAACACCGACAATAACGACACGGATACATGGGACGCCCAGCCGATCGTGCTGCAGGCATGCCCGTTACCGGCCGCGCCGACCTCGTTCACAGCGCAGGACGGCACGGCCTGCGATCGCGTGCCTCTCCTGTGGAACATCGCGCCCGGCGCGACGGGTTACGAAGTCTGGCGAAGCACCACGAACAACACAGCGACGGCGGCCTATGTGCTCCAGACAAGCGGTACAACGGCCAACGACACCACCGCGGTCTCGGGCCAGACGTACTACTACTGGGTGCGGTCGCGGAACGATTGCGGCCTGGGACCATTCAGCGCATCTGATCTCGGGTATCGCAGAACTCCGCTCGGCCCGCCTTGGTTCTTCACCACGATCCCGGATTGCACATCGATCGGTGTCACGTGGCTTCAGTATTCGGGCGCGACCTCGGTCGAAATCTACCGTGGTTTGACGAACAACAGCGCGGCCGCCACTCTCCGGGGCACGGTCGCGGGAACCAGCACGTACTTCCTGGACAATACTGCTGCAGCGGGCGTGACCTATTGGTACTTTGTCAGGGGCAACAACGATTGTGGACTCGGGACCTTCAGCCAGGGTGTCTCCGGTCTGCGGACGACCGTGCCCTCAGCCCCGACGGGGATCGCGGCGAGCAACGGCACGACGTGCGCGGGTGTACGGATTCTGTGGACGCCTCCCTCGAACGCGACCTCGGTGCAGATCTTTCGTCACACATCCAACAACTCCGCGGCGGCGACGCAGATCGCCACGGTGGGGGCGGGCACCTCCCCGTACATGGACACCACCGCGGTGCTGGGCACGACGTACTGGTACTGGTTGAAGGCGGTGAACTCCTGCGGTGCCGGCGGGTTCAGCGTCGGTGATGCGGGGTACCGGTCGAACCCGCCCGGGGCGCCCACGGGGGTGAGCGCCAGCGACGGCGCGGTCTGCACGCCCGCCATCACCGTGATCTGGAACCCGGTCAACGAGGCGACCTCGTATGAAGTCTGGCGGCATACGTCGAACAACTCCGGGTCGGCGACGCGGATCGGCACCATCTCCGCTCCGCCGTACACGGACTCGACCGCGGCCCCCAACCTGCCGTACTACTACTGGATCAAGACCGTCTCTTCGTGCATCTCGGGCGGGGTGAGCGGGTTCAGCGCGTCCGATGTGGGCAACCGGGGCACGGCCGCGGCGGCCCCATCGGGGGTGAGCGCGACGGACGGCACGCGCTGTCAGAGCGTGACGGTCACGTGGACGCCGCCGGCGGGTTCTACGGGCTTTCAGATTTTCCGCAACAGCACCAACAACTCGGCGACGGCGACCCTTGTGGGTGTGGTGGCCAGCCCGCCCTACATCGACAATAACGTGGTGGGAACGACGGTCTACTGGTACTTCGTCAAGGCCACCAACTCCTGCGGTGTCGGCGCCTTCAGCGCCGGCAACTCCGGGTTTGGCGGCAATACGTTCGCGATCGACATTCATCCTGTCAGCCAGACCGTCGCGGCGGGTGACTCGGTTTCGTTCTTCGCCAACGGCGGCGGGGCGACGGGGTTCACATGGCGCAAGAACGGGGTAGCGCTCTCGAACGGCGGCAACATCTCCGGCGCACGAACCCGAACGCTCGTCATCAATCCTGCTTCTCCCGGTGATGAAGGCACGTACACCTGCGCGATGATCAGCCCCTGCGGCAACGCGACCTCGAACGGTGCGACGCTGACGGTGACGGGCATCCTCTGCCCCGCCGACTTCAACCAGGACGGGGGCATCGACGGGGCGGACGTGGACGCGTTCTTCGCGGCGTGGGAGGCGGGCAGCCTGACGGCGGACGTGAACCAGGACGGCGGCGTGGACGGGGCGGATGTGGACACGTTCTTCGCCGCGTGGGAAGCGGGGGGGTGCGGGTGAAGTGCCCATTGGGGTAATCGTGGAGTGTGTACCCGGGCGCGATTCCGGCCTCACAATCACTGATTCAGTTGAAATTTGTGGCGGTTCGATTGATCGGATTTCGCGGCTGTTTTCACAGGTGCCTCGAACGAAAAGTGTCGATCCGGTTCGTATCCGGCTCGCACGAGCAGCGTTCGCGTCACTGCGGAGAGAGCCACGATGCAACATTGGATACGATCAACTCACTGGCTTATCGCGTGCCTGCCGGGCGTAGCCACGGCCCAGTTCACGACTTCGGCGGAGAGTACCGCCCGCTACCAAGGCGCGCCGCTGCGGTCGGCTTCGCAGGTAGTCGTGGATCCGCCCATCGTGCCGGGCGATGTGGCCGTTGCGAATGTCCTGTCGGATCCGGCGATGGACGGCTTCTCGGAGGCGCGAGGAGAGGCTCGCTTCGGGATCGACGCGCTGGGCGGGTACGCCCGGAATCTGGCGAGGGCTTCTGGGTATGCACCACGGTTTGATCCGCCCGATGATGTCCACTCGACGGCGGAGGTGAGCGCGATCCTATCTTATCGCGTGACATCACGGACTACACCCGTCGGCACGCCCATTGCGGTGCGGGCATTGCTGGTATTCACGGGTGAACTGGGTGTGGCGAACTACTTTGGACATGCCGCGCCCGGCGAACTGATGGCGACGTTCGCGGCGGAGTACCGGATAGACGGGGTGACGCACTTCAGCGCCACGGCGACGATGGAGCAGCGTGTGAGTCACTTCTCGGGCGGGCCGGTCTTCACCGTCACCGGGCCGTGGGCCGCCTCGTGGAACGGGGGGCGGGCGGACGTGCCGGGATTGGGCGAGTATAACGCGATGTCACTCCACCATGTGGACACGGTGAACTTCAACACGGTGATGGCCCACGACTTTGACGTGGAGTTCACGCAGTCCGCGACGGCGAGGATTCCGGGCCCGTGGGAAGCCTTCGCCCGCGCGGACTTCAGCAACACGGGCCGGTTCTCGTTCGAGGCCTTTGATGCCGCGACGGGCCTGCGGATCGACGATGCTGTCTTCACCATCGTGCCTTCGCCGGCGGCCTGGATGGCACTTTCGGCGGGGCTCATCGCGGCACGCCGGCGGCGGGAGCGTTGAGTCTCAGAGTATCTCGACGATCTCGAACTGCTTGACGCCGCGGGGCGCGCTGACGCGGATGACCGAGCCGACCTTGGATTTGAGCAGCGCCTCGCCCATCGGGCTGGTCGCGGTGACTTCGACGTAGTCGGCGGGCATGATGGTGGATGCTTCGCCGACGAGTTTGTAGATATCCTCATCGCCGTTGCCGACCTCGCGGAGTTTGACCATCGCTCCCAGAAAGACAAGACCCTCGACGGCCTTGCTCATCTTCTCGTCGATGACGCTCATGTTCTTCAGGCGGTCCTGGAGGCGGCGGATTTCCGCCTCTTCGAGGCCCTGCTGCTCGCGCGCGGCGTGGTAGTCGCCGTTTTCCTTGAGGTCGCCCAGCGCCCTGGCCTCGGCGATGCGCGTGGAGATCACCGGTCTGTTGGCGATGAGCGCGTTGAGCCGTGCCTCGATCTGCTCTCGTTCCGCTTTCGTGACCAGTTCCATCACGTCGTCCTTTGTTTGATCCGAAAAAAAAACCACGGCCCAGCGGCCGGGTTGATCCGTCCCTTGTTCCTATCAGTATGCGCTCATGAATTGGAAAAGGCAAGGGGTCTGCGGCGTCTTCTTGACAGAAACCAAACTGTCAACGCCGGTGGCCAGAGCCCGAGCGCGGCCCCCCAGTGCTCCGGTCCAACCATCGCGGGGGTGCCTGACCAGGAACGATCCGCACAGGCCTCGAAGACGGCGGTGATCGGGCTTGCCATCAGCGCGATATTCACGCGGCTTTCGCGGGGATTTTCTGGGGATACGTCCGGCCAAGTCAGAGCGAACGCCGGGCCTATCGCCGCCGCGAGACTGAGCAAGGCCATCCACGCCCATCGGGGAACCGCGTGCTCGAGGTGAGTGAAGTACCAGGCCAGAGCGCCGCCGATCAGCACGCCCCACGCGGCGAAAACGGTCGAGATCACCATCCCGGCGGAGAGTGGCCACCCTGCCATCCATGGCAGACACTGCGCCATGGCCACGCCGACAGCGGGTGCAACAACGACGGCGGCGTCGAGGGCGAAGGACGCGCGGGGGCGGTCCGGAGCTACCTGTGAGAGCCGGACCATGGGCCAGAGCAGAGCGATGCCCGTGCCCGCGACGGCGAGCAGGATGCGCGCTGCGGGTCGGTACAGGTCGGGCTGAACCAGGCCGATGAAGCCCGTGCCGCCGAGGGCGAGGATACTGGCGAGAAACAGGAAGAGGGTCCAGAAAACAACGAACTGCCGCGGCTCGGCGCGCCGGTGTGCCCAGCGATCGGTGGGTGTCACGTGAGCACCCTCGCGCTGTGCGGGGGCGCGGATACGTCCGAGTCGAGGGTGATCGGAGCGAGATCAGGGCGTAGGTCTGTCATGTCGGAGATGTTCCTTGACGTTCCCTGCTTCGCTGGGCACACCAGGCCCGCCAGATGCCGCGGAGTGCCGCGGCGAACTTCGCCGCGTAGGCGGGGGCATCGCACAACGGGCTTGCGGCCATGCGGTTGCGCAACGAGGCCTTGAAATCGGCGAGCGAGGATCTATCCGCGGACAGTCGAACAGCGGTTTCGATGTAGTCCGCCGGAGTGGCGGCGATGAGGTCCCGCAGGCCCAGGACGGAGTTCAGACTCACCCCGACTCGGGATCGGTGGCTGTCGCCCTCCAGGGTGATGACGGGCACGCCCATCCACGTCGCCTCGCAGGTGGTGGTGGTGCCGTTGTAAGGGAACGAATCGAGGGCGATGTCCATTTCGGCGTACATGGCCGCGGCGTCGCGGCTGTGCTTGAGGAAGGGCATCATCTGGATGCGAGAACCTTCGATGCCTCGTTTCTCGAAAAGGGCGACGGCGTCTTGGCGTAGTTCCTCGGATGGGATGCGGAGTTTGAGGAGGAGTCGGCTGTTGGGTACACGCCGCAGTATTTGCGCCCAGGCGTCGAGCGCGGCGGGCGTGACCTTGGTCATCCGGTTGAAGGAACCGAAGGTGATCGGGGCATCGGGGTCGAGCGCGGCGCGGGTGGGCGTGGGCGGAGGAGCGTTCTCCGGCGGCGTGTAGCAGAGAAAACAGCCGGGCAACCGGATGAGTCGCTCGGTGGCCTGGCATTCGGACCCTTGGGGATCAGTGAGCCAGTCTACGATTCTGTAGTCCATGGAGGGCAGACCGGTGGTGTTGGGGTAACCGAGCCAGGTGCATTGAATCGGGGCCACGCGGGGGACCAAGGCCCCGAGGCGGTGCCCTTCGGTGAGGCCGCTGCAGTCGATGAGAATGTCAAGATCGGCCGAAAGTATGGAGGCGGCGACTTCCGCGGGATCACGGCTGTCGATGTTGCGCCATTCACAGGCTGACTTGAATGGTGCATCCCCGCCGTCGGTCTGACGCACGGTGGAGAAGCAGACGGGTTGAATATCGTCGTGGTTGAAGTTCAGCAGCGGCGCCTTCATGAACATGGCGCAGGCGTGGAATGCGAAATCTCCGGAGAGGAACCCAACCCGAAGGGGGCGGTCGGGGTCGGGCGATCTGCGGAACGCAGGCTCCGGGCGGTTCGATGCCGCGACGAGGGCTTGGCCGAAGCGGACGTGCAGATCCTTGATCGCGGCGTGGTCGGTGCCGCGGGGAAAGTTCATGGTGTAGGCGGCGAACTCGAGCAGGGCCGCGTTGCCGGGCATCCGGCGGAGACCCTCATCGGCGACGGCGAGGGCCTCCTCCATTTTTGCGATCGTGACGAGCGCGCCGCCCATGTTCCCGTAGGGATCGGGGTTGTCGGGGTTGGCGTTGATCGCTGCCCGGAAGACGGTGATGGCTTCCTGGTATCGTCCGAGACTGATGAGGCACTTGCCCAGCCCGTCGCTGGCCGCGACGTTGCCCGGCGCGATGCGAAGGGCTTCGCGGTAGGCCGCGGCGGCCTCCTTGTGTCGTTTCAGGCCGAGCAGGACGTTGCCGAGCATGAAACGTGTCTCCCCGTCCGTGGGGTCGCCGATGATGGAACGCTGGAGAAAGATGAGGGCTTTGTCGTCTTCCTCGTGCCCGCCGTGGATCATGGCCAGGAGTTTGGCGCCCTGCGGGTGGGTGGGTTGACGCTTCAGGACACCTTCCAGGAGTTGTTTCGCTTTCGCCTCGTCTCCACTGTTGAGAAGCGTGAGCGCCTCCATGACGATCTGGTCGTTACGGGATGCGGCCATGAGGGCGACTGTATTCGGGAAGTGACGGAGGGGGCATCGCCGCCGTACAGTCTGTCCGACACTCTTACGGAGCATTTTCGCATGTCTGACACTCAAGGCCGCCTGTACGACCGTCGCATCCTGATCGTGGATGACGACCGCGACATACTGGAGTCGTTCGAGGCGGCGTTCCAGGCAGAAGGAGCGCTGACGCAGACAGCGATGGACGGCAACGAAGCGATCAAGATCTGTCAGGAGGACCCCCCTGAACTGGTTGTCCTGGACATGATGCTTCCCAAGCGCTCAGGATTTCTGACGCTGGAGAAGATCAAGGGGTATGACGACAGCCCGAGCGTGATCATGGTGACGGCGAACGAGGGGCAGCGGCATCAGGCCTACGCCGAGAGCCTGGGCGTGGACGAGTACCTTCAGAAGCCCGTGCCGCTGGGGAAACTGATCGATACGGCGGTGGATCTGCTGTCGAGGCGTGATGAACTGATCGGAGACGAGGAGGAAGGGGAAGATGGTGATGTTTCCGCCGAGGAGAGTCATCCCTAGTGGCTCGCGGCAAGCGTCAACTCGTGTTGATGGGGGCGGCCGGGCCGGGTGGCGCGATGACCCCGCTCGGCACTCTCCGTGAGGTGCGTGAGCGGCTTGCGGGCTTCAACACATCGATGGATGGATCTCCGCCGCGGGGCATGGGGACGGAACTGCTTCACGGTCCCGGGCTGATCGTGGAGATCGCCACCAGCCTTGACCCGGTGAGCCAGGCGATCGTGACGATCAACGATGAGGACATCGCCATGGCGGTTCTATTCCGCATGTGCAAGTCACAGGGGTGGAAGATGATGGACATGGAGACGGGGCGCACCTTCGGCTGAAGAGTGTTCTCGGGCCTGCCGCGGGCGGGAAGGTTGTTGCATGCGCCAGAGTCGGTGCGGGGGTTGTGACCTCGAGCGGACTTCGGGCGTTGGAGACTCTTCGATTCGCCGATCCATACCGCGTTCGCACTGAACACGGAGGATCGAATGCGGCAACGCTTTTCACGAACTCTCGCCTTGACGATGACGCTCTGTGCACTCGGCATCGTCGGCTGTGAATCAGCCCATCCCGTGGCTTGGGGTCCTACGCGAACGGAGCGGGGATGGAGCATGGGCGCCGGAGACGCGATCGGGGCTTCGATGAGCCAGACGCAGGTTCGAACCGCGGCCGCTGGCGGTGCTCGGAAAGAATCGCTCGCGAACGTTCGGACCGAGCCGTAGGGTGGTTCCTTCTGATCGACCTGACTGCACAACGGCACCGGGCGAGGTGTCTCATGCGGCGATCGATCCTGATCTATTTTGGAGCGGATCTCATTCCGATACAACGAGAACCCCCGGAAGTTTGCTTCCGGGGGTTCCTTGTAGACTCGGTTTGTGTGCTTGAAGAACAGCCTCCTTTCAGGGTACGTTGTGCATTCGCCGCATTGTCCCGCACAACGTGGGGGGGCGGCTCGGAATCTCAGGAACGCGGTCGTGGCACCCCTACTTCGCGGCGGGCGGAGGATTCTTACATCTCAGGGATGAGTTTCAGTCGGTTCATTGACGCCCGTGCGGAGTAGAATCCGGTTGAAGTGTTAGATGACTGAGCGTCGGCTCGAATCATCGACATGACCTCGGCATCAACAACCCCGAACGTGCTCCCGGAGACTCGAACAACTACACTCCTCCTTGACTCCCTGCGGAGTTCCGGGGACTCGGTGGCGTGGGAGTGGTTCTATACACGCTACCGGCCCGTGATCGAGGGTGTGGCGAGGCGGTTGGGGCTATCTCGGGAGACCGCGGAGGATGTCGCCCAGCAGACGATGGCGGACTTTGCCGCTGCCTATCGGGCGGGGAAGTACGAACGTGGGCGGGGCCGGCTGCGGTCGTTTTTGATCGCCATCGCGCACCACAGGGCGGTCGACGCGATGAGGGCGAGGAGACCACGGGAGCATCAGATGGCCTCGCGGATCGATGCCGCGGACGAGAAGACGCTGACAAGCGCATGGGACGCTGAGCGGCTGCGCGTGATCTCGGCTCGGGCGATGGATGAACTGCGCGAAAGCCCCCGATCCAGCGGGGAGAACATCGACGCCTTCGAGATGATCATCATGCGGGGCCTGTCGTACGAGGAAGTTTCGGTGGCGACGGGCATCCCGGTGGACAACCTGTACGTGGTGAAGAACCGCCTGACGCCCAGGCTGCGCGAGATTATGCAACGCATGACGGAGGAGTATGACCGGGATGAGTGAGTGCCGTGCACGGCCGATCGGGCCTATTCTCACTCGCAGCGGGATCACCGCGGCACCGGAGAATGAACCAGTGAAAACACCCATCGCGTTCCCCATCCTCTTGGTCGCAGCGGCGTTGTGCCTCGGCGGTTGCGAGGACAAGATCAACGATACGAGTTTCGCGCAGATACAGCCGGGCATGGCGTTGCACGAAGTGGAGCAGCTTCTGGGTGGCAAAGGCGAGATGGAGAAGGCCGAGGGCGTAAGCATCGGTGCATCGGGGCTGGCCTCGTCGAGCGGCGCGGGCCAGGCGGTCTACGTTTGGAAGAAGAACGGTAAGTTGATCTCCGTCACGGTCGAAAAGGGGAAGGTCGTATCGATGGGGCGCAGCGGGTTCTGAACCTTCATTCCTGATAGGGCCGTGAACACCGACGGCGCGGGCGGGCCTCCGGACGGTGCTGTTGATCGTTGTGCCCGCCTCCTCGCACGCCTCCCCGTGGTGCCGGGTTTCACCACTTTCCAACTGCCATGTCCTCACCGCCTTCCGCATCCGCCGCTCCTGTCATGGACACGAGCGGCTTCGTGAATCCTCATTCGGTCGGGAACAAGGTGGGCCGCCTCGCGTGGCGCATCGTGTGGATGGTGCTGTTTCGCCCGACACCCTGGTTTATGACGGGGTGGAGGAGTTTTCTGCTCCGGTGCTTCGGAGCGAAGATCACCAGGGCCGAGTTTCATCAGTCGGTGCGGGTGTGGGCACCCTGGCGGCTGAAAGTGGGGAGCGATGTGTACTTCGACCGCGGCGTGAATCTGTACAACGCATTCGGCATTGAGGTGGCGGATCGTGTGGTGGTGTCGTTCAACACTTGCCTGTGCACCGCGACGCACGACCACCGAAAGCGGCTCTTTCCGCTGACGGGCAGGCCGATCACGATCCGCTCGGACTCGTGGATCGCGGCCCACGCGTTCATCGCGCCGGGCGTGACGGTGGAAGAAGGCGCGGTGGTGGGCGCGTGCGCGTTCGTTGTCAAGAGCGTGCCCGCGTGGAGCATCGTTTCGGGCAATCCCGCGGCGGTCATCGGGAAGCGCGAGATCAGGGACTGACATCGGGGCGTCCCGACCTACCATGCACGGCACAGCACAGATGGCCGCCGCACCCCGACTCTCCGACCCGTTCTGGCGGTTCGCACGCGAACTGTTGAGGTACCGCGCACTCTCGGCGATGGCGGCGGTCTTTGTCGTCCTTTCCGGGGCAACACTCTCGGCGGGGCTGCTGGGTGCGATGCCGGTCTTTGAAGCCGTGCTCGGAAAAAGGCAGCACCTGGGCGATCTGGCGTTGCGGTTCAACCACGCCATCGACTCGAAGGCGCCGTGGGCGTCGTTCCTGACGGTGCCCGAGCGTGTGATCTCGGCTTTGCCGAAGGATCCGTTCGTTTCGCTGACATGGATCATGGTCGGGCTGTGCGCGCTCACGATCTTCGGCACGGTCTGCAACTACATGCACGCGTACCTGTCGATCACGATCGTGAACCGGGTGGTGACGAACGTCCGGAGGCGTGCGTTCCACACGGCCCTTCGGGCGCCGCTCTGGGCGGTGCTCAGGAACGGCACGGCGGAGCCGATCAGCCGGATTGTGAACGACTCGACGCAGTTGGCCAACGGGCTGACGGTGCTGATGAGCAAGGCGGTGCTTCAGGTCTTCAAGGGGATTGCCGCCGCGGCGGTGGCGTTTGCGCTGGATTGGCGTGTGGCGGCGGCGGCGCTGACGGTGGCACCGCTGATTTATACGGTGATTCGCAAACTCGGGAAGCGGATACGCCGGGCGGCCGGGGCCGCGCTGCAGAGTCAGTCAGAGTTGTACGCCACGGCGGCGGAGAGTTTGCAGGGCCTTCGGGTGGTGAAAGTCCACACGGCGGAGCGGTTCGAGGGGGGACGGTTTCATCGGACGAACAAGCGGATGCTGGGCGAGTTGAACCGCGTTCGCAGCGCGCGGGCGCTGGCGAGTCCGTTGACGGAGGCGCTTTCCATTTTCCTGCTGTGCGGGTTGGTGCTGGTGGCGGGCCGCGCGATCCTTGCCGGGCGGGTCGATCCGGGGACGTTTATCCTCGCGCTGAGCGCGCTGGGAGTGGCGGGGGCGTCGCTCAAGCCGCTGACGAGCATCGTCAACGACATCCAGGCGACTCATCCGGCGGCTCGTCGGCTGCGTGAACTGCTGGACAGCCCGCAGGAGCCGGGGCATGGGATGCGCCTTCCTCGGCTGGCACGTCACCGGGAGTCGATCGAACTGGACCGCGTGACGGTGGCGTATCCGGGGGCGGATCGGCCGGCGCTTCGCGATGTCTCGCTGCGGATCGCTCATGGTGAGCGTGTGGCGATCGTGGGCGGAAACGGCAGCGGAAAGACGACGCTCCTGGGGCTTGTGCCCCGTCTGTATGATCCGACGTTCGGTCGGGTCCTGATCGACGGTCGGGACATCCGCGATGTTTCGGTGAGATCACTTCGGGAACAGATCGGTGTGGTGACCCAGGAGACGGTCCTCTTCCGGACGACGATCCGCGCGAACATCGCGTACGGGATGCCTTCCGCGACGGAAGCGAGGGTGCTCGATGCCGCGCGACGGGCGCGGGCGCATGAGTTCATCGTCAAACTTCCACAGGGGTACGAGACACCGGTGGCCGAGTCCGGCGGGAGCCTCTCCGGGGGGCAGCGTCAGCGCTTAGCGATCGCGCGAGCGATCCTGCGCGATCCGGCGATCCTGATCCTTGACGAAGCGACGAGCATGGTTGATGCGGAGAGCGAGGCCGGCATCTCGGCGGCTCTGGCCGAGTTCGCCGCTGGACGAACGACGCTGATCGTGGCTCACCGATTGTCCACGATCCTGACGTGCGACAGCATTATTGTTCTTGATGACGGTGAGATCGCCGATCGGGGCACGCACGAAGAACTCCTTGTTCGGTGTGAGCCTTACCGAGCACTGGCGCGACACCAGTTCGCCGGCCCCGGGTCATGAAGGCGCTGGTCGGCGGATGTATTTTCAATAATTTCTGAAATCTTTGTGGAACCGGAAGCCTGTCGGGCGCATACTACAGGGCATGGCACGCGTTCCGAAGACGACCCCGGCGGCACAAGCGGCTGCATTGCGAGACGCGCAGGACCGTTTCATCGCCGTGTGGGGGCAGATGGCGGGCGCGTGGGGCATCTCTCGGACGATGTCTGAAGTACACGCCCTGTTGTATATCACCGGCGGGGCGCTCTGCACTGATGACATCATGGAGCGACTGGATATCTCCCGCGGGAACGCGAGCATGTCGCTGCGTGCGCTGCTGGACTGGGGTATCGTCGAGCGGGCGCACAAGCGGGGGGATCGCAAGGAGTATTTCCGTTCGGAGCAGGACGTATGGGCGATGTTCAGAGCCATCGTGCGGGAGCGTGTAAAGCGAGAAGTGGACCCGCTGCTGGCATCGCTCTACGAGATCCGCGACATGTCCGTCGCGTCCGTCGAGAATCCGGAAGGGGCCGCGACGGTCGTGGCTCCCGATCCGGAGGAACTGGCCGCGGCGGTAGCGAATCACACGCAGAGAGTGGATGCGATGCTTGATTTTTTCCGCACACTGGAAACGCTGGGGCAGCGGTTTGTCAGCCCCGCGGGGCGTGGTCTTCAACTCGCGGCGACGCTGCTCTCGGCGGGATCAACGCGTGATCGCACGGGAGGTGCTCCATGACCGCTACGGTGGCGCCCAGCACAGGGGTCATGCTCGAACTCCGTTGGCGGATCGGCGGATCGTTCAGTCGGGCTTCGGAGTCGAAGGATTGCAGCATCGCAGAAGTATGTTTTCGCGTACTGACCCAACCCTCTGGATCATGGGTGGAGTGCGTGATTGGTCAAGATCGCCGTCGTGTGACGGCTCGTCTGGAACAGGATGATGATCTGCTGCATGTCGAGGCGGCCGGGCTGCTGATAGCAACTATCCGAGCGGGTGCTGTGCTGTACGCGACCACCCCGGTCTTGTCCGAGTTCGGGATTCCTGGGGGAATGTACAGCGTTGAGTCGAGGATCGTCTGACTCTTGCCAGCGGGTTCGTTGCGACCTACGATCTCGGCCCACCGGAGTGTGATCATGAAGAACGGCATTCATCCCAAGTATTTTCCTAACTGCAAAGTCTATCACAACGGACAGGTTGTTATGACTGTTGGAGCGACCGTACCCGAGATGCATGTCGAAGTTTGGTCTGGTTCGCACCCATTCTTCACAGGGAAGCAGACATTTGTGGATGCCGCTGGCCGTGTGGAGAAGTTCCAGCGTAAATATTCGGGGAACTACTTCAAGAAGGGCGAATCGGCTCCCAAGGTCGAAGCAAAGAGCGAGGCCTGATTTCAAGGAACACTTGCGGTTCCGTATCCACCCGGCTTGTCCGGGTGGTTTGATTTTTGGAGCCATCAACGATTCCTCGATCGAGCCGATAGTAATGGCTGAGGAGAGTATAAAGTCCTAGAACTTTATATTTCCATATTTGCGGATATATGGCTAAACTAGAACATGCCTTCTCTCTTTCTTTCTCATCTTGCCAAACGCATACTCGTGTTCGACGGGGCGATGGGCACATCAATACACCAGAAGGACCTCGATCTGCAGAGTGATTACTGCGGATGCGAGAACTGCACGGACATTCTTGTCAAGACTCGCCCGGACGTGATTCAAGAGATACACGAGTCGTTCCTGGCGGTGGGCGCGGATTGCGTGGAAACCGATTCATTCGGTTCGAACAAACTCGTGCTGGCGGAGTTCGGGCTGACGCCGGAGACGTATTCGCTGAACAAGATGTCGGCGGAGGTGGCTCGTGCCGCGTGCGATCGGCATTCGACACGCGACAAGCCGCGTTTTGTGATCGGTTCGATGGGGCCGGGGACTCGGTTGATCACGCTGGGGAACACGACGTGGTCTGAGATGCACGACAGTTATCGTGAGCAGGCCCGCGGCCTGATCGACGGCGGCGCGGATGCATTCATCATCGAGACGTGCCAGGACCTCCTGCAGATCAAGTGCGCGATCAACGCGGTGCTGGATGCGCTCGCCGAGAAAGGAAAGACGACCGAGGACATCCCGATCATGGTCTCGGTGACGATCGAGACGACAGGGACGATGCTTCTGGGCACGGAGATCGCCGCGGCGGCGCACGCGCTGGCGCAGTATCCGATCCTGTCATTGGGGCTGAACTGCGCGACCGGGCCGACCGAGATGTCGGACCACGTCAAGTGGCTGGGGCGTTCGTGGGGATCGCCCACGCTGAGTGCCGGACGCGCAGGTGGGAGGTATGTGTCTGTGCTTCCCAACGCGGGCCTGCCGATCCTTGTGGAGGGGCGCACCGAGTACCCGTTGACGCCACAACCCTTTGCGGAGGCGATGGAGCGGTTCATGGTGCGCGACGGGGTGCGCATCGTGGGTGGTTGCTGCGGCACAACGCCGGAGCACATCAGGGTGCTGGCTGAGGCGGCTGAGCGAGCGGGGAGAGGCTTCGGTAAGTCGGCGGGGCCTGGGGCCGCGACGCATATTGAGGAGTTCTCGGCGCCCCCCGCGCCGGCTGTGACGAGTCTGTACTCGCCGCAGGATTACAGGCAGGACTTGTCGATCCTCATCATCGGCGAGCGGATGAACGCCAGCGGGAGCCGGGCGTTCAAGAAACTTCTGGAGGGCGAGGATTGGGACGGGATCGTGAGCCTGGCGCGGGAGCAGGTGCGTCACGACGGCGCGCACGTCCTGGACGTCAACGTGGACTACGCCGGGCGGGACAACGCGCGTGACATGGCCGAGGTGGTTCGGCGCGTGGTGCGGCAGGTGAACATCCCGCTGATGCTCGATTCGACGCAGGTCAAGACGATCGAGGCGGGTCTGATGCACGCGCCGGGGAAGTGCATTATCAACTCCGCCAACTTCGAGGACGGGGAGCACAAGTTCGACGAGATCTGCGGCCTGGCGAAGCGGTACGGAGCGGCTCTGGTCATCGGGAGCATCGACGAGGACAAGGAAGCGAGCATGGCCCGCACGGCTGATCGCAAACTGGCGATCGCCCGGCGCGCTTTCGAGCGGGCAACGCGGGTGCACGGGCTGGCGCCGGCGGACCTGCTCTTCGACCCTCTGGTGCTGCCGGTATCGACGGGGATGGAGAGCGACCGTCGCAGCGCGCTCGAAACGATCGAGGGCGTGCGGCGGATTTCGGAGTCGCTGCCGGAGTGTCAGACGACGGTGGGGCTGTCGAACGTCTCGTTCGGGTTGAAGCCCATGGCCCGGATCGTGCTCAACTCGGTCTTCCTGCACGAACTGAGGGAGGCGGGGCTGACGAGCGCGATCCTGCACTTCAGCAAGATCCTGCCGCGGAACAAGATCGCCGATGACCAATGGAACGCGGCGCTCGACCTGATCCACGATCGGCGGTCGGCTGAGTTGCCGGATCCGCTGGGGCGCTTTATCTCGTTGTTCAAGGACACCGACGCCGCGGCGACTGTAAAGAAGACCGCCGCGGCGCTCACCGTGGAGGAGCGTCTACGGCGGCACATCATCGACGGAGAAAAAGAAGGGTTGAAGGAGACGATCGGGGCGGCGCTGGAGAAATACAGACCCCTGGACATCATCAACGACCACCTGCTGGACGGGATGAAGACGGTGGGCGAACTGTTCGGCTCGGGGCAGATGCAGTTGCCTTTCGTGCTGCAATCCGCCGAGGTGATGAAGATGGCCGTGGCTCAACTGGAGCCACTGATGGAGCGGGTGGAGGGGCAGAGCAAGGGGAAACTGGTTCTCGCGACCGTCAAGGGTGATGTTCACGACATCGGGAAGAACCTGGTGGACATCATCCTGTCGAACAACGGGTTCACGGTCTACAACATCGGGATCAAACAGCCCCTTTCGGAGATCGTGAAGGCGTGGAAGGAGCACCGCGCGGACGCCATTGGTCTCAGCGGTCTGCTGGTCAAGTCCGTGAACGTGATGGAGGAGAATCTCAAGGAACTCAACGCGATGGGGCTGGCCCCGCCTGTGATTTTGGGCGGTGCGGCGCTGACGCGGCACTACTGCGAGAGTCATCTGAGGGAGACGTACGAGGGAGAGTGCTTCTACGGGAAGGATGCGTTCGACGGCCTTCGGACGATGGACCTGATCATGACCGGCCAAACCGAGGTTCTCGCGTCGGAAATCGCGGAGCGACAAGGCAAGCGCACCCGCGCGGAGGAAGCGATCAACCGGACGCGGTTGGAGAAGTTGGCGAGCGCGCAACGCGACGACGCGGGGGCGTCGCTTGTCGCGGGATCTTCACAAACGGGACGATCGGGGCCAGCCCGGGTGCGATCCGAAGTATCAACCACGGTGGGTGTGCCGGCTGCGCCTTTCCTCGGTTCCCGAGTGGTGACGGACATCGACCTCGAGCAGATCTATCCGTTCATCAATCCCGTCGCTCTCTTCCGAGGTCAGTGGCAGGTGCGCAAGGGGGCGCTGAGCGATGCGGAGTATGAAGCCCTGCTGGAAGACACGTTTATTCCCACTTTCGAGGCGCTGAAGCGGCGGTGCAAGGACGAGGGCATTCTTCGCCCCGCGGTGGTGTACGGATATTTCGAGTGCAACAGCGATGGGGATGATCTGATTGTGTGGGAGCCGCGCAGCGCGGGCGGGCAGGCTGGAACGCCGCGCGAGATCGAGCGGTTCCGTTTTCCGCGCCAGCCCGACAAGCGTCGGCTGTGCATCTCCGACTTTTTCCGCCCGGCGGAGAGCGGGGAGCGGGACATCATCGGCCTGTCGTGCGTCACCATGGGGCCGCAGGCCAGCGAGGCGGCGAAGACGCTCTTCAACAACAACGACTACACGAACTACCTGTATCTGCACGGCCTGGGGGTGGAAACAGCCGAGGCGCTGGCTGAGTTCTGGCATAAGCGGATGCGTCAGGAGTTGGGGATCGCCGGGGATGATTCGCCGCGGATCAAGGAACTTTTCACGCAGCATTACAGGGGGAGCCGCTATTCGTTCGGCTACCCGGCCTGTCCGAACATGGCGGACCAGGAGAAACTCTTCCGACTCCTTGATCCGGGACGGATCGGGTGCGTGCTGACGGAGAACCACCAGATCGATCCCGAGCAGAGCACCAGCGCGATCATCGTTCACCACCCGGAGGCGAAATACTTCAACGTATAATCCCAGAAAGACACTGAGTATTTGGTCGCCCCGGCGAGTGCGGAAAGCTTGGCGTGATGGAAGATTTCTTCCACAAACGGCGGAACCGCAGGTCTCCGCAGCCTCTCTCGAAACCTTTGCCCCTTGTGTTTCGGATCGGGATCACGGTCTTTTGCCTGCCGTTCTTCGCTGCAGGAATCGGGATCGTGTTCGCGGGGTTTTCCCTGGGAGGGCTGGGCGTCGGAAGCTTCGGGACTCTTATTGGTGCAGGCTTCATGGTGGTACCGGCGCTGATGCTCTACACCGTCTGGTTTGGTCACAAGATGGCCGGGAGAGAACCGCCGATCGACCCAGACCGCGGTGTGGCTGAAGCGGTCACGGCATCGTGTGCTTATTGCGGGAAGCCGCGACCAACGGGGACCAGGGCATGCGAGTTCTGCGGGGCGTAAGAGGCAGCATTTCCTTGTGTTGCGAGTGTGGATGGGGGATGAACTCCTGCGTGTCTCGGTTTATTTCTCATCTGCAATAACCTTCCGCCGACCGCGTTTTCCTGTCGGTCATTTCGGGAGGTCTATCTGTGAGTCACTCGCTCGCGTTTCGTGGCCGCGTACTTGCGGTTGTGGCGGTCACATCTTCGATCACGGCGGCGCAGACCGGCTTTGTGCATTGGGAAACGCCGCACATCAGCCCGATCACGCTGACCCCCAACGGCCAGCGGCTTCTGGCGGTCAACACCGCGGACAACCGGCTTGAAGTCTTTGATGCCTCGGGTGCGTTGCCGGTGTGGATCCGGTCCATTCCCGTGGGGCTTGACCCGGTGTCGGTCCGGGCACGGTCCAATACCGAGGCTTGGGTTGTGAATCATGTCTCCGACTCGATCAGTATCGTGGACCTGCCGACGGGGCGTGTGGTACGGACGCTGCTGGTGGGCGATGAGCCGACGGACATCGTCTTCGCGGGGTCGCCGCAGCGGGCCTATGTGACCCATTCGCAACTCAACCAGGTCCGGGTGATCGATCCCACGTCTCCGCTGGCCCCGCCGACGATCATCTCCATTCAAGGGGAGGAGCCGCGGGCGATGGCCGTCAGCCCGGATGGCGCTCGTGTCTACGTGGCGATCCACGAATCAGGGAACGCGACGGGCGTCGTGCGGCAGCAGGATGTGAGCAACGCGGCGGGTCCGTACGGCGGGCGCAACCCGCCGCCGAACAACGGGAACCTGATCGACCCGCCCCCGACCCCCGGGCTGCCGCCCCCTCCTCCGGTGGCCCAGATTGTCCGCCGGCAACCGGACGGGGTGTGGCGCGATGACAACAACCGCAACTGGTCGCAGTTCGTGACCTGGAACCTGCACGATCATGACGTAGCGATGATCGACACCGGGACGCTGACGGTGAGTTACGCGAACTCGATGATGACCACGGTCTCCGGCATCGGGGTCAGGCCCGATGGGACGGTTGCGATTGTCGGCACCGAGGCCATGAACGAGGTGCGATTCGAGCCGAATCTGCGCGGGGTGTTCATCACAGCGCGCATTGGGACCTTCAACCCGGTTTCGCCTGAAGTGGTCTCGTTCGCAGACCTGAACCCGCACTTGACGTATCAGACGCCGACGATCCCGGGCGGGCTGCGTGCGCAGTCCGTCGGCGATCCGCGCGGCATCGTGTGGCACCCGACTTCGGGCCGTGCGTACATCACGGGCATGGGGAGCAACAACGTCATCATCTCGGATTCGAGCGGGGGCCGCCACGGGCGTATCGACGTGGGGGCCGGCCCGACGGGGCTTGCGATCCGCGGCGACGGATCAACGCTGTTCGTGCTCAACAAGTTTGACGGTTCGATCTCGGTGATCTCGACTGACTCGGAATCCGAGACAGCGCGTGTAGCCTTCTATGACCCTACGCCGGCGGCGATCAAGGAAGGACGGCCATTCCTGTACAACACGCATCTGACCAGCGGCCTGGGGCAAGCATCGTGCGCTTCGTGTCATATCGATGCACGCAGCGACTTCCTTGCCTGGGACCTGGGCGATCCTCGCGGCCTACTCAAGCAGGTTGACCAGGATTGCCGTCAACCGGACTGCCGCCCGTGGCACCCGATAAAAGGGCCGATGGTGACGCAGGTGCTGCAGGGCATCGTGGGCAATGGTGCGATGCACTGGCGGGGAGACCGGCGTGACCTGGCGGAGTTCGCGGCGGCGTTCGTCAACCTGCAGGGGGCGGATCGGCAGCCTTCGGCGGAGGAGATGGCGAAGTTCGAGAGGTTCATCGACAGCATCGACTACGGGCCGAACCCGAATCTCCAGATCAGCGGGGCGTTCCCTGCGAATATCGCAACCACCGGCGGGGGGCCGGGCAACCCCACGCAAGGACTGAACATCTTCAACAACGCCCCGGTGCTCGGCCCGAATACGCGTTGTGTCAGTTGTCACACGCTCCCGACCGGCACGAGCAACGAGATCGACGATCCCCGGTTGCCGCTCGCCCCGCAGGGTCTCAAGACCGTGCAACTCCGCGGCCTGTGGGAGAAGGTCGGCTGGCTCAGAAACAGCCAGAACAACGGCAAGGGGTTCGGCTTCAATCACCACAGCGAGTTCGACACGCTCAATGCGCTGCTTCAGGTGGGGTTCAACTTCGGGCCTCAACCCCAGCAAGCGGCGCAGGCGAGACGCGATGTGGAAGCCTTCATGCTCTGCATGCCCACCGAGACGCACGCGAGCATCGGGCAGCAGATCACGTTTACTGGGCCCAACAACAACGACGCCGCGGCGGTAGGCAGGCTCAATACGTTCATGAGCCTTGCCGATCAGGGGCTGGTGGGCTTGATCGCGAAGGGTCGGGTCGGGGGCATCGATCGCGGATTCGCCTACAGCGGTCCCGGGGTGATGGCTTCGGATCGTGTCGGGCAATCCGCGACGGTGGCCGCGGTGCGTACGGGGGCCATGTCCGGTGCGGAAGTCACATTCACGGTGGTTCCGCCGGGGACGCACGTGCGCATAGGGATCGACAGAGACAGCGACGGTTACGGCGATCGGGACGAGATCGATTCGGGGAGCGATCCTGCGGATCCGCTCTCGACGCCGATCACGGTCTGCCGACCGCGTCTCGTGGTGCAACCCGCGGACACCTCAGCGGATACTGGTGAAACGCTTGTACTGATGGTGACCGTGACGGGCACGGAGCCGATGGTCTACCAATGGTTCAAGGACGAACAGCCGCTGGTGACCAACGGTCGGATCACGGGCGCTGATGGTCCCGCGCTGACCATCAGCCCCGCCGATATCGGTGATTACGGGTCGTACTCGGTGACCATCTCCAACGAGTGCGGTGACTCGACGAGCCGAGCGGCTTCGGTGATCGTGTCTCCACCATGCCCCGCGGACTTCAACTCCGACGGCGGCATCGATGGCGCGGATGTGGATGTCTTTTTCGAAGCATGGGAGAACGGCAACCCGGCGGCGGATTTGACGCGGGATGGCGGGATCGACGGCGCGGATGTGGACGCGTTCTTTGCTTCCTGGGAGAACGGGGTGTGCTGAGGCCCGATACAATCGCCCGATGCGGATCTTCGTGAACGGACGAGAGGAAGAGGTGCGGAAGGGCGAGTCTGTCCGCGCACTGATCGAACGGATGAATCTGGGCCGCGCGGCCTGCGCGGCGGAAGTCAACAAAAAGCTGGTGCCGCGGAAGGAACAGGAGACGACCGAACTACGCGAGGGAGATCGCGTCGAACTGGTATCGCTGGTGGGGGGCGGGTAACATGACGATTCCCTCACCTGCCGGACCGGGCGATTCACCTTTTCAGATCGCGGGGCGGACGTTCACGAGCCGACTCTTTGTCGGTACAGGCAAGTACGCGACGTACGACCTCATGCGTGACTCACTCGCGGCGTGCGGGTGCGAGGTGGTGACGGTCGCGGTGCGGCGTGAGCGCCTGTTCAACGAGCAGGGAAAGAGCCTGCTGGAGTTCATTGATCTGTCGCGGTACACGATCCTGCCTAACACGGCGGGGTGTTTCTCGGCTGAGGACGCGATCCGCGTGGCCCGGCTGGGAAGGGACATCCTGGAGCAACTGAACAACCCGGGCGCTGATTGGGTCAAACTCGAGGTGCTTGGCGACAAGAAAACGCTGCTGCCCGACCCCGCGGGCACGATCGAGGCGACCCGCGAACTGGTGAAGGACGGTTTCAGGGTTCTGGCCTACTCGAGTGATGATCCGATCGCGGCGGTGCGGATCAAGGAGGCGGGGGCGGCGAGCGTGATGCCCGCGGGAAGCCCGATCGGGAGCGGGCAGGGCATCTTGAACCGCAACAACATTGTGCTCTGCCTGGAACTGCTCAAGCAGGGGGACCCGTCGTACCCGGTGATCGTGGACGCGGGGGTGGGAGCGTCGAGCGACACGGCCCAGGCGATGGAGTTGGGGGCCGATGGCGTGCTGCTGAACACGGCGGTGGCGCACGCGAAGGATCCGGTGCTGATGGCCCACGCGATGCGTCACGCGGTGCTGGCGGGAAGGCAGAGTTATCTCGCCGGACGGATTCCGCGGAAGTTGTACGCCAGCGCGAGCAGCCCGTGGGAAGGGACGATCTCGTACATCCCCGGTGAGTGAGCGCACTCGGCGGCGAGACATGCACTTGCTTTGGTTGCGATCCTCAACTCGCTCATGTATGGGTCGGCCCACGGATCAACTGGACGGGAACGTCCTTCGCGCGACCACATGATCCACAGTGCTCGCGCACGATGCCCGGCGGTGTCCGCGTGGGTCATTCTGGTGATCGATCGAGTCCATGCATTTTCTCGCGAGCCTTCGTCGCCGGGATGAGTGTTCGGGGGTCCTGCTGATGCCCGGTCTGGACGCCGTCGTATCGGCCTCGCGGTGAGAGATTGGAACGGCGATCACTTCCACGCCTCAAGGAGTTCAGGATTCTCGACCCAGAGAGCGAAGTAAGGAGCCTTCGCCCCATCACGCATGAAGGCGATGAGGAAGGGGCCATCGCAGACGAGGCGTTTGGGCTTGTCGCGGCGTGGGGCGGCTGATGTGACGCCCATGACAAACTCGGATTTGAGAATGGCCCCCTTTTCATCAAGACGGAGTCGGATGTTTTGTTTGGCGTCGTTGATGACGCCGGCGGCACAGTCTCCTGAGACACTCATACCGATCAACTCTCGGAAGGTGTGGGTGATGTCGAAGTTCATCAACGGCACGATGAAGGTGTCGGCCTTTTCAAAGAGGATGGGTTCGGATGAATCCCCCCACGCCAGGGCGGTATTGAGTGTCTCGGCGAGCGTTTCGGCGGGGGGGAGGCGGGCGATGATGAAGCGGTCGGCGGAGTCCTTGGTCTTCAGTTCCACGGTCCAGCGGTCATCGGATTCGTATCCGAGGATCGTGATCTGGCGGGCGAGTTCGGACCAGTTGCGCAGGTCGGGATCGCTCCAGAGGCCGAAAGATTTGAGTTTGGCCGCTGCTATTTCGAGAGGGACCTTTCGGCGCATGAACGGCGTCGGGAACTCCAGGTTCTTGAAGAGGTATGCGTAGGCGAAGATGTCGGCATCGGGCACGGATGAGGGCAACAACGCGGGTGATGCTTTTCCGTCGAACTTGGCTTTCAGCGATGCTTTGATGGTGTCGAGGATACCGTCGCGGCCGAATCCGGCGTGGGCGACATAGGAAGCGGGGTCGAAATCGCCGGGGGAGACCAACCCCTTGTTGAGACTGTCGGCGAGTGCATGACCTCCTTCGACGCGGACCGGGCCTTTCTTGCCGTTGAGAGCGGATCCGAGTTCATCCCAGGCGAGTTGGGCGGTGCCACACCAGAGAAGGCTTGTGCCGAGGCTGTGCGGGGCATCAAGCGTGGCGACGACTCGGGTGCCTTTGAGTTGAGCATCCGCATCGCGGATCGTGAGGCTCGCTTTGCCGAGCCGTTGATCGTGGGAAAGCGGTTCGGCGGAGTAAAAGAGCGCCGTGGCAGCGCCAACCGCCGCGGCGGAAAGCGCCAAAGCGATAAGGACGGGGCGGGTCGTGAGCATGGGAATGTGTCCGGGTATTGTGAAGGGTCTCTATGAATAGATGCGCCCTGGGCGATCTGGTTCCACGGGGCCATTTGCGGCGGCGTAACGTCTGGAGAATGAACGCGCAACGTATGCGTCGAGTTGCTGAACTGGCGGCGCCCATGCTCCGAGAGTGGGCTTCTGCAAGCAGTGAACGAAGAGAACTGCTCGCGGAGATCTCCGCGATACTGGCCGAAGCGGCGGTCGAAACGGGGGGGAAGCGGGGAGAAACTCCTACCCTTCCACGAAACTCGGGAGCGGCGGCGATGCAACCGCGAGACGCGGGTTCGGGGCTACTCGCCGGTGGTGGGCAGGCCATCGAGCGGATGTTGAGTGAACTTGTGAAACCGCCCCCGCCGAACGGTGGGCTTGCTCCACCCCCCAAGTCAGCCCCGGGCGTGCGTGTGCCCGAGATTCCGAGGCAGCCACTCCCCCGTGAACGAGTTGCGGTGACACCCGAGCGCAAGGCAGCGGCGGAACTCTCGCTCCAGAAGGCGATGTTCCACAGAGGACAGATCGAGAAGTGCATCTCAGCGAAGGATCATGCCGCGGCGGTGCTTCATTTGGGAAGGGTGGTCTCTGCGCTGGAGTCGTGGAGCGGATCCGGGCTCGAAGGGAGCGATGACAGGGGTTCCCGACTGCTGGCATCGGCGGTGGAGTCGCTTCCGCCCAAGGTTGTGCTGACCCCTGAGGTATCCGGAGCGGTAGAGAGGCTCTGGGCAAGGCTGGATTCGGCCGAAGAGGAGGAAGAGGAAGGGCAGAGTACCGCGAGTGGAATCGGGGTTCTGGCCGAAGCGAAAGCGGTGGTGAAGGGGCGGGTGATGGTTTTGATCGGGGGGGATGTTCGCGAAGTCCGGCGTTTGGCGCTGATGAGAGACCTGGGGCTGTCGGAGGTGCGTTGGCTCCGCAGCACGCCGACGAAGCCGGCGACGAGATTCGAATCTGACATTAAACGTGCGGATGTGGGGTTTGTGCTGTTGGCGATACGGTGGGTGCGGCACTCGACGGGGTATGCCGTTGCGGAGGCGTGTGAGAGAGCCGCCAAACCTTTGGTACGCGTGCCGGGAGGGTTGGGAAGCAACTCGGTAGCCGCGGCGATCATGTCGCAGGTCGGGCGCGCCTTGGCGAAAGATTGAGCGTTCCCATCATCAATCATCCCTCTCCCGTCGGTGGAGGACACCACTCCACCGGTTGGGG
>DDSA01000195.1:32858-37557 GCA_002343715.1 Phycisphaerales bacterium UBA2402
CCCCGCCCCCCCCGCCGGGGGTGGGGGGGGGGGGGAGCGGAGGCTATAAGAATGTCGTTTGCACTGGTGGAGCAGGTGATCTTCGTGTCTGCTCGTCGTGCGCGGCTCTGAAGTTACAGAATCAGTGGTTGGGGTACTCGCCGATTGGGGTGTGCCGCGTGCTTCGATAGATGAAAATGTGAGTTCGACCTTGTTTCCATCTCTTTGGTCGTTATGACGGTCGCGTGCATTGCTGATTGAAAGTGCAGTAAGCAGTGGAACACGTGGATGTCTACTCGATGGTGATGACGACTCGGCGAAATGAATGGAGCGCAAATAGTGCGCTCGGGGTCAGGGCGGGCGTGCCGGAATGAGGAAGCACCATTTCCGAGGTATCCGGCGGAGAGTTGTCGTGAGGTTGCGGGTTCGCCCAAAGCCGATGCGTGATCCAGACGACAAATACGGCGCATCGTGTTACTCGGTGCGTGTGCGGCGCGGGCCTGGTCCGTGTGCGCCGGTAGTTGGATTCCGTAGACGAGAGGTACAACCCCATGGCTCAGCAGACTGGCTCGTTATCGTTGATTCGTGCCCGAACCGCGGGTGGAAGACTGGCCGCGACTCTTGTGATCGCGGCGGGCACGACGGTCTGTGCGGCCCAGACGGGTCGGCCGGCGTTTGCACAAAGCGGTGCGCCATCTCCGGCAAGGAGTGAGGCTCCACAACCATCGATGCAGGCAGCGGTGCGGGATCTTAACAATGAAGTGAAAAACCCGCCGCGGGTGCCCGGACAGGGATCAGGGCGTGGCGAGACGGGGCGCGTGCGGATCGACGATAACAACATCGTTGATCTTCATCTCAGCGATGAGGATCTGTCTGCTGTGCTCGAAATGCTGAGCATCCAGAGTCAGCGGAACATCGTGGCGAGCAAGAACGTCCAGGCTCGTGTGACGGCGAACCTGTACGGCGTGACGTTCTACGAGGCGCTGGACGCGATCCTGAATGTGAACGGCTACGGGTATATCGAGGACGGCAACTTCATCTACGTTTACACGCTGGAAGAAATCGCGCAGATCGAAAAGTTCAATAAACCTCGGGTGAGCAAGGCGATCAACCTGAACTACCTGAGCGCGGTGGACGCGGCGGAGTTCGTGAAGCCGCTGCTGAGCGAGGGTGGACAGATCAAGACCAATGGCAAGATGGCCGGGTTCCCCAGCCTGGGCGACATGCCCGTGGGGAACGAGGAGTACGCCCTGTCCTCAACGCTGGTGATCTACGACTATGAAGAGAACGTGGCGGAGATCGAGACGCTGGTGAAGCAGATCGACACCCGCCCGGCCCAGGTGCTGATCGAAGCGACGATCCTCCAGACCCAACTCAACGAGGCCAACGCGTTCGGCGTCGATTTCGCGGTGGTGGCGAACATGAACTTCTCCGAGTGGCTTCCGCTCGGCGGGCCGCTGTTCGGCCCGTCCGCGCTTCAACTGGGCAAGGCGGGGAGCAGCCCTGTGCCGGTGGACGGCGGTGGAACAGCGATCAACAGCACCGTGGGCGGTTCGCAAGGCCCCGGCGGCATGAAGGTCGGCATCGTGAGCAACGACGTGGCGGTCTTCCTGCGCGTTCTTGATGAGGTGACGGACTCAACGGTGTTGAGCAACCCGAAACTACTGTGCCTGAACCGGCAGGCGGCCCGGGTGCTGGTGGGTCGCAAGGTGGGCTACCTGAGCACGACTTCGACCGACACGGCGACAACCCAAACGGTGGAGTTCCTCGATACGGGCACGCAGTTGTTCGTGAGGCCCATCGTCGCTCCCGACGGCATGATCCGCATGGAGATCAAGCCGCAGGTCTCGGAGGCCGTGATCCGCGATGTCAAAGACGCGACGGGCGCGGCGGTGACCATCCCCGATGAGATTACGAACGAACTCTCGACGAACGTGCTGGTGCGTGACGGTCAGACGATCGTGCTGGGCGGACTGTTCCGGGAGAACACGGTCTCCACCAGGCGGCAGGTGCCGGGCATCGGAGATCTCCCCCTGATCGGCGCGGCCTTCCGCGGCACAGAAGACCGGACGGAGCGTACCGAGATTATCTTCCTCATCACGCCGACGATCGTGAACGATACGGCGCTGGCCGAGGCGGGCAGGAAGGGCATGGACTTCGCGGCGGACGCTCGCGCCGGAGCGCGTGCGGGCACGCTGATCTTCAGCCGCGATCGCCTGACGAGCCAACTCAATATCGAGGCGGAGAAACTCGCCGCGGAGGGCAAGAACGAGGAGGCGCTCCAGAAGATCGACCGTTCGCTCCGCCTGAATCCGGTGCAGCCGGACATCATCGGGCTGCGCCAGAGGTTGACGGGCAAGCGTACCACACCCTACGAGTGGAGCATCTTGAATCGGATTATCCGGGTCGAGGCAGGCAAGTCGCGGCCATCGGCGGATGCGTCCTGGGATGGGCAGGGCACGCCGGCTTGGGTCGGGGATGGTGCAACCGACAGCACCACGGACGCCCGCGTCGATGCGACGGTACATGAAGGAGCGGGGCCGACCGGCGGCGACTTCATCATGACGCCCGAAACGAACGACGCGCAGCCGACCGCCTCGAACAGTTCAACGGAAACAACCCAGGCCATGAACGCGGCCGGTCACGAGGCCTTGCCGACCGCAGACACGAATGGCGAGAAGGTCACATGGTTGGAGACGGCTCCGGCAACTACCGGAGATCAGACCGATGAGACGGTAACGGTGAGCACACCGATGACAGACGGGTCGGGCGTGGAGACCGCTCGAATCGACACCGCACCTGGGAACACGGGGCTTGACGGTCTTGCCGCGGCCGAAGTCACGGCTGTGACGCCGCCCTTCCACCCTGACCATACGCCTTTGAACTTCGCTCAGTTGTGGCTGAGTCCCAAGGGCTTCTTCGGTTCCTTCTGGGGCACTACGGGCGGAGCGCCGACGGTGACTCACGTGCCCGAAACCACACCGGCGGCCGGTCAGTAATGGCTGGCAGCACCAACCGCCCGAAGAGGTGGCAAGCACGCCGCGCCGTCTGGCGCGGCGTTTTCATTTGTCGGGTCTGTGAGGCTCAATCCGGATCGTTCTGGGGCCGATGAATCGGTTGAAGGCTCGCGCCGCGAGCAACAAGGCCGTACGAGGTACAAGGGAGATAACGATGCACCAATCCACGACCGTCCTGATCCTGGCCGCCGGACTGACACTCGTCCTGAGCGGGTGCGGGTCTCACGGGAAGTACACGGCCGCGCACCTGTCGGGCGCGAAACTGAAGATGAACGCGCTGAAGGCTGCCACCGAGTACCAGATGGCGCACCAGGCCTTTCTGGCGGGTGACCTGAATAAAGCGTTGCGGCACATCGATCACTCGCTCTCGCTGAACTCGGATGTGGTGAAGAGCCACGTCCTGAAGGGACGGATCTTCCTGGAGAAGAACGACCCGGAGAAGGCCGAGGCGTGCTTCACGTATGCGCAATCGGAGGAGCCGGACAACGTGGAGGCGGCGTACTTCCGGGGGGTTCTGGCCGAGCGAGTCTCGAGGAAGGAGGAGGCGCTGGCTCACTACACGAAAGCGGCGGATCTGGCGCCGACCGATGCGCAGTATTGCATCGCCGCGGCGGAAATGATGATCGACCTCGGGCGCGTACCGGACGCGAAGGTGTACCTGGAGCAGCGAGAAGGTGGGTTCGTTCACAACGCCGGTGTCAAGCAGGTGCTCGGGAACATCGCCATGCTCACGGGCGACACGGCCCGGGCGGAAGTCCTGTTCACGGAGGCGAGGTTGCTGGCACCCGATGACACGATCATCCGCGAGTGCCTGGTGCGAGCGCTCATGGCGAATCAGAAGTACGCGGAGGCCGGGGCGCTGCTCTCGGCGATGAACGCGGAGAAGCCCGGAGGTGCGGGGCGCGATGTCATGCAACTGCACGCGACGTGCCTGATGCACACGGACCGTCCCGTGGAGGCGCGCGAGTTGTACCTGAAACTCACCAAAGACGCGGCCGGGCAGAGCGATGCGGAGGCGTGGATGGGCCTGGGGCAGAGCGCGTTCATCCTGCGTGATACGGCGCGGCTGAAACTCGCGGCGCAGCGGCTGATCGCGATCGCCCCCCAGTCGGCGGACGGGTACGTGCTGCGGGGCTTGCTGAACCGCACGAACGGTGAGATGCAGGCGGCACTGAACAACTTCCAGCAGGCGGTGAAGATGTCACGGACGGCGGACAACCTGATGCTGCTGGCCATGACACAGCAGGACCTTGGCATGACTGCTCAAGCGAGACAGACGCTGAGGGCGGCGGCGGAAGTCCGCCCCGGTGATGCCACCGCGGCGCGGATGCTGGCGACCGTTCCGGAGTGAGGAAGGCTCAGCCGACTCGGCGAGTATCGCCTCGCTTGGCCTTCTGGTGCAGCGTGGGGGTCACGTGGAAGGTGGCGATGCAGGCGCCGACCTTGCGGTCCTTGCTGGCGATGCGTGCCATGAGAGGGTCTTTTTTCCTCAGTTTGGCGAGGCGCTCGGGGAGCACCGCCTGCTGAACCACCTGAATATCGAGCGTGATGTTGAACTCTCTGCCGGAAGCGATGAGTGCCTTGAGGTCCTCGCGGGGCACGATGATGTAGCGAGCGGGGCCGTAGCAGGGGCGGAGAAACTTGTACTCCAACTGCTTGCAGACAATCGTGTAGTCGCCGCCCGTGGTGCCGAAGATGTAGGA
>DDSA01000153.1:0-25112 GCA_002343715.1 Phycisphaerales bacterium UBA2402
GGTTCCGTCAACCTTTTTTCGTCCCGAGATTGGTCCGACGGGGATCGTCTGTATCAAACACGGAATATTACGGCGATCGTCGGGGTCGGCATTGCGGGCGTTGGGTTATCCGGGTGCGCTTCGATGTTGGGTGTCCTGACTCGGTCTGGTGAGTTCTTCATTTTCAGGATAGCAGATGGGGCCAGACTGTGTAATGGGAGCGTGAGCGTAGAGTCTGAATACGGGTTCCGTTCCGATTGGCTTCGTGAGGGCGTCTCAGCGATGGCGTTCGCGCAAGACAACCATCGTGTGGCATTCAACATCGATTCAGAGTTCTTCGTCTTTGGTATCAGGGCCGACCAACGATCGATGGCGCTCGAGGCATCCGAGAATACGCCCGAGTTCGGCATCCGGCGGGTGTTGTTCAGTGCCGATGGTGACCAATTGGTGCTGGGACAGCGCAACGGCGTAGTTCGCATCGTGGATCTTGTGGGTGGGAGAGCGGATCGCACGCTCCGTGGTCCCCCGGGGGACTGCACATCGCTCCGGTTATCTCCCGACGGAGCCAAAGTGGCGGTCTGCAACGCCGGGGTCGTTCAGGTCTGGGAGCTCGCGCCGTCGAGTTTGCAACAGCAGGTCCGGGCGCACACGCAATCCGTCCTCGGGGTGCATTTTTTCACATCGTCCGGCGGCTCGCTCCGTGTCGTCACGTGCGGAGCCGATTCAATGGCCAGAGTCTGGGACGCGACGGACTTGGAGCGTCCCATTCGGGAGATTGCCCTTGCCGGGTGTGCCGCTGCCGCGGCAACGACCAGCGATGGTTTGACGGTCGCGCTAGCCGATTACTCACGGGTCGTATCGATCACAGATGCCGATGCAGACGGCGACCTGAAGCAATGGTCCATACCACTTCCAGAAGGTTGGCACAGTGCCCATGCTTCGTTGCACGGCATCGATTTCAATCCAGTGACCGGTGAACTCGCGTGCGTCGGCTACGGTGCACAGATCTCGTTTCTCGCGTGGCGACAGCCCGGTGCTTTGTGGCGTGCGGTACCTCTTCCGAGGCCCAGGGATCAGGCCCCGGACCTCGTGGTGCGGGTGCCGATGGTCCGGTTCAGCCCGAACGGGAAGTATGTTGCGGCATGCACCTCCACCGGGGCGTTCATCCTGTTCGATGCGGGCACGCAACGCCTGCGAGCGTACGACCGATCTACACGCGCGCAGAAACGACTAGTGGCTTTCTCGGGCAACAGCGAGTTGGTGGCGGTTGGCGGCGACGATCGGACCATCCGCGTGTATTCGACGCGCGATGCCCGTTGTGTGCGTTCCTTGCCGAGCGGCGAGGGCTTGATGCATACTCTGGCGTTCATGCCGGACGACCGTGTGTTGATCATGAACATGTCGGAAGTGTCCGTGCAGTTTACGGACTGGCGGAATAACCGAGAACTCGCGGCGATTGATGTAAAAGATATGGTGATGAGTAGCGCCCTGTCACCGGGCGGGGATATTCTGGGTATCGGTACGCAGTCCGGGATGTTGTATCACTTCGACCTGTCGTCTGTGATCCAACGTGTCGAAGGAAACCGCGCGTACTACACCGGCGGGGAATGACCGGGGCGTACACTCGACTTGCATGGCCGACCCCAACGCCCCCAAAGTCTGCTCCATCTGCGGCATCGACGTCTCAAACAAGCCCCGCACCAAGGACCCGAAGGGCCGCTACGTCTGCGCCGAGTGCATCGAGAAGGCGAAGACGACCAAGCACGCGCAGCAGAATCCCCCCAAGCCCGCTCAGCCAGCCGCCTCATCGAGCGCCGAAGGGGGGAACTCGGACAACAGCTTCATTCTGGAGATGGGCGGCAAGAGCCTGGGCAGCAAGGGGGGAAAGGCCTGCCCCAACTGCGGTCGCATCCTGGCCGAGGACACGGTGGTCTGCATCTCCTGCGGGTACAACACCTCCACGGGCAAGCAGATGCAGGTCAAAGTGGTCAAGGCGAAGAAGGAGAAGGGCGAATCATCCTCCGGCGGCGGGGGCGGATTGGCGGGGTTGAACGCCTCGCCGCAGGTGCTCGCGGCGATCTACCTGGTCGTGGTGGGAGGGTTGATCGGTGCGGGCCTGGCGATGGATCACAGCGGCCTGTACATGGCCGGGCTGATCGTGGCGGGGATCGGTGCCTTTGCCATCTACGTGGCGACCGTCGTCTTTGCGTTTATCGACAGCGGCGCAGGGTGGGGCATCGGCTGCCTGCTCTGCGGGATCGTGCAGATCGTCTGGATCATCAAGCAGTGTGACCGGGACCTTCTCAAGGTCATGTGGTTCGCGTCTGTGCTGGCGAGCATCGCGATCAATATCATGTCGTACAGCGGCGTCGCCCCGACCGGGTTCAGTTTCGGCCCGTGATCGGGCGTGCGGGTGGCTTCGCGGCGTTCATCACCGGGACAGGCGAGCCGACGGGACCGGTGCCTCAACGGGTGATGACGCCCAGTCGCTCGAGAAAGGCCGTCGCCTCTTCCACCTCGAACCGCGTGAATTCGCAGAGACATTTGGGTTGGAGCATCGTCCCCATGAGGCCGACCGGATCGACGTGACGGCCGGTGGCCGCGTGGACTTCTTCGATGGCCTTGACAACGGCCTCGGAGGCTTCGATGAGCCGCTCGGGGTCGATGTGTTCTTTCGGTTTTTCTGGTTTGCGGTTCATCGAACAGTTCTCCCCGATCGGGGTGCCCCGGCTCCTGACGGGGAAGGTCCGCGATCGTTTTCTCCACACTCCCTTTCGCACCCATCATCGGGTGGGATGCAACTCAGTTGCGATCAATCCACGATTGCACATGGGAGTGATACGGAAAAGCACCTCCGTTGGTTCACGACCCTTCGCCCGTCTGTTTGTGCAAATCACTGCGGGGTAGATGTGAGTTACTGATCGAATTTCGTCTTGCGGACATCCGCTTTCGGGAGTTTACTCATATCAAGTCTATCAGCGCCCGATGTAGTATCGTCGCGTGCATCGAGTAGGGTCTCTACCTCACCCTTGCCGCGGCTGGTGTTGAGATGGAGAGGTCAGAATGATGTCCGAGAATCGTCAGGTCGGAAACTCCTCCACCGGCATGAACGGCAACTCATCCAACTCGGCGATGGACCGGGTGATGAACTGTCAGAACCTGCCCAGTCTTCCGGGCGTGGCGATGAAAGTTCTGGAACTCACCTCCGATCGGAACGTGTCGGCGGTTGAGATCGCCAACACGATCCAGAACGACCCGGCATTGACAACGAAAGTACTGCGGACGGTCAACTCCAGTTTTTACGGGCTGCCCTCCCCCTGCCCGTCGATCAAGCGGGCCACCAGTCTGCTGGGAATCAACACAGTCAAGAGCATCGTGCTGGGCTTCAGCCTGGTGGAGTCCACCAAGAAATCCGGTTTGGACAAGCAGTTCGACATGTTTTCGTACTGGCGTCGTGCGGTCTATTCCGCCGCGGGGGCGCGCGTGATCGGGATGACGCTGCGGCGGTGCGATCCCGAGGAGGCGTTCATCGGCGCGCTGGTGCAGGACATCGGCGTGCTGGCCTTCGCGGCCACCCTGAAGCGCGAATACGACGCGGTGCTGACCCAGGCCTCCGCTGAACACGAACTCACAGGCGAAACCGAACGCAAGTTGCTCGGTGCGAGCCACACGGAGGTTGGGGCGAAACTCGCGGAGAGGTGGCGGCTGCCGCCCCAGGTCCTGGAGTGCATCCGATGGCATCACGAGCCGGAGCGGTGCGCCCCCTCGCACACGCATCTGCTGCGGGCGGTGGCCGCGGGGGGCCTTGCCGCGGCGGTCCTGGCGGACACAAACGATCCAAGGAAACTCGGCCGCTTTGTGACCACCATGCGCGAATGGGCGGAGTTGGACGCGTCGGCGTCGAAGCAGTTGCTGGCGCAGATCAGCGAGGGCGCAGAACAGCTCGCCAAGAACATGGAGATCAAGACCGGCGAGAGCGCCGACCTGTCGGGCCTCATGTTCAAAGCCCACGAGCAGATGCTCGCCACGCAGGAGGAGTTGCAGCGCGAATCGATGGAACTGCGTAAGTCCAACCATGAACTCTCCCGCAGGACCGTGACCGACGCTCTGACGGGTGCGTTCAACCGGGCCCACTTCGACCTCGCGCTCAAGGCCGCGTTCGAGAAGAGCAACGGCGAGCGAACCCCCTTGACAGTGATTTTCAGCGACGCCGACAAGTTCAAGTCTGTGAACGACTCGCACGGGCACCAGGCGGGGGACGCCGTGCTCGTGGAACTCGCGCACCGGTTCCGAGAGACCATGAACGACCTGGGCGTGGTCTGCCGTTACGGCGGCGAGGAGTTCGCCGTCATCGTGCCCGGCGCCGATGAGGCTCGCGGATTGAAAGTGGCGGAACTGCTCAGAAGGCGTATCACCGCGGCACCCTTCGACCTGTCCACCGTCCGGCCCGGTCTGACGCTGCCCGTGACGGTCAGCCTGGGCGTTGCGGCTCATGATCCCGCGGCGGGGTTGACGTTCGGTACGCCGGAGGAGCTCGTCCACGTTGCTGATCTTGGCGTGTACGCGGCCAAACAGAGCGGGAGGAATCGTGTTTGCAAGGGCGAGTCGGGGCAAGTTGCGGAGAAGCCCGCTCCGACTATCAAAGTACTGGCGATCGAGGACGATCCGCTGGCTTCGCGGCTCCTGGCGTTCCTGTTCGAGAAGCACCGGGGCTATGCGCTCTCCTTCGCACCCAGCGCCGAGGCGGGCCTGGCTGTGGCGAGAACAGCCAGACCCGACATTATTCTGTGCGATCTGCAACTCCCGGGGATGAGCGGTTTGGAGGCGGTGCGTTTGGTAAGGGGCGACGCGTTCCTCGGCGGGGTCCCATTTGTGCTCCTCTCGGCTTCCAGCGATCCCGGGATCGTTACCGCCGCGGCGGAGTCCGGCGCGGATCAGTACATCGACAAGGCCGATCTCGTCAGTTCATTCGAGAAATGGGTGGGGGTGCTCGCGGATCTGGCCGTCAACAGGAAGCGGGCCATGGCGGCTTGAGTTCGTCTTGTGCCGCCTCGCGGTTGCTCAAGAACATGCGGAACCGGGGATGCACAGCAGACCGATCATCTTCAGCGCATCCCCGAGTCTATCCGGAGCCTCGGCACGATGGCTGTCTCCCATGCGGGTCGCGTGGCCGTGTGGTAATGCGCCGATGTTCGAAGCGGTCGATGGGGAGGCTTTCTTCGCGGAGTTGTCCCGTGCCGAAGAGCGAGAGCGTCATCCGGGGGCGGTGATCGCGGTCTTCGGGCCGACGGATGCGCCGTGGCGCATCGATATCGCCGCCGAAGCACTCCGTGCGGCTCATCTGCCGGGAATTCTGCTCCTTACCGATCCATCGCCGTGGCGGTCCTTCCAGCGGGGTGGAGTACTCTTTGAATCGATCGACACGCCGCCGCCGGTGCTCGCGGCCATGCTGTACGGGCTTCTGGCTCGCCAGGCGGATGTCGATCTGCTCGAACGGGAGGTGGGTCTGACCCGCCGGTGCGAGAGAAGCATCCGCGATGAGATGGACAGGCTGCACGAGGAACTGCACCTCGCGGCGTCCATCCAGCGGGAGTTCACCTCATGCCCGCTGCCGAAGATCCCCGGGTTGTCGTTCGGGGTGATGAGCCGGCCGGTGAGTTTCGTGAGCGGCGATGTCTGCTGCCTGCGTGATGCGGGTGAGGACAGACTGGCATTCCTGCTCGCGGATGCCGCCGGGCACGGAGTTCCCGCGGCGCTGCTGACGATGGTGCTGACGCACGCGCTCACCACGCACGAGGCCGCGGGGGGCGGGGGTGTTCGATTACTGGAACCCGCGGAAGTCCTTTCACGGCTCAACCGTCGCCTGTGCGAACATTGCCGCGGCAGCGCGTGGTTCGCCACCGCGGTGTACGGAGTGCTCGACGCACGTACACGCGCCCTCAAGGTAGCGAGCGCGGGGCACCCTCGTCCGCTGGTGGTAGGCCCAACCAACGCGAGAGAGATCGATGCGCAGGGCCCTGTCCTGGGCCTGCTGGCCGATGGTGAGTTCTGTGAGGCGGCGACCGTCCTCGAAGCCGATGAAACACTGCTGCTGTACACAGACGGCTTGGAAAGTGTCTTTGCTGACGGTGCGCCGGCCCGGGGCACGGGCGTGGATCCCGCGGCGGTTCTCCGCGAGGTTCACGCGGGCGGCGCCGACCCGGTCGTTCTGCTGGGCAACCTCGAGCGACTGATCGACGAGCAGGCGGGCAGCCTCCACCAGGCGGACGATGTGACCGCCGTGGCAATCGCATCAGGACGCCGGGCTGGTGAACTCCGTCTCGCGGCGTAGGCGCCCATCCCGCGACTACGCTGGGGCATGGCGAGGCGTGAAAAAGCAGAGACTCGAGGTGCAGGCGGGCATGAGTTAACGGCGGCGTGCCGCGTGGTGGCGCTGGTGGGGCCTGACGCGTTCAAGCGGATGGAACGCACCCACACGCTGCGTGACCTGCTCGTTAAGGCGCACGGCGAGGTGGACGTTGTTCACTACTCCGGCGAGAGTGCCCAGGCCGCCGATGTGCTCGACGAGTGCCGATCCTTCGGTCTGATGGCTGCTCACAAGATGGTGGTGCTCGACGAGGCCGATGCGCTTATCAAGGAGGACACCCGACCGCTTTTTCAAAGGTACGCGGAGTCTCCCAGTGACGGCGCGACGTTGGTGATCCGGGCCAGATCGCTGATCCCCGGTCATCTCGGCAAGGCGATCGAGGCGGTGGGGCGGTTTGAATCCTGCGAGTCGCCGACCGAGTCCGAGGCCAGATCGTGGGTCGCGGCCAACGCCCTCCCCAGGCACAAAGCGATGATCGACAAGGAAGCGGCGGACCTTCTCGTGGAACGCATCGGGGCCGATCTGGGGCGGCTCGATACAGAGCTGGAAAAACTCGCCACCGCCGCGGCGGAGGACAACCGCATCACCCGCGAGTTGGTCGCCGCGTTCGTCGGGAAAAGCCGCGATGAAGAGGTCTGGTCGATCCAGGCGAAACTACTGTCGAGCGGTGCCGCCCAGCGTCTTGCCGAAGTGCGTCACCTTATGGACGTGAACCGCACCCCGGCGACCCTCATCCTGTGGGCGCTCAACGACATGGCGCGAAAACTGCACTCGTTGACTCGGATCATCACGTCCGGGGGGAACCCGTACCAGATGACGTACAAACTCAAACTCTTCGGCGGGTCGGATAAGGCATTCATCGAGGCTGCCCGCACGCTCGATCCGGCCCGAGCGCTCACTATTCTTCGCGCTGGAGTCGATGCGGATCGCCGGAGCAAGTCCGGCCTGGCCGATGCTGAACGGGCCGTGGAAATCGCGGTCCTTCGGCTGCCCCGGAGTGCTCCGGCATCGGTCAATAAATGACCTGGGCCTGGAGGCGGAAGGCGATCTGGTCGCCTTCATCATCCTGCAACAGGTTGAGCGTCGTGCTGGGTGCGGGGATGATCGCGCACTCGGACTCGGGGTCGAAGTAGTAAATGAAGTCGGCGCTGAGCCTGAAGGCGTGGCTCTGCGGGGTGACAAAGTAGTTGATGCCCACGGTGCCGGTGTTGAAGTTGTCCGGCCCCGCGACCTCGTTGGGGAAGACGCCGTCGTACCGAGCGTACAACTCGACCTGGTCGGCCACGAAAACACCGCCCTGCGCCACAGCGCCGATGGCCTCGGCGGTCGGGCTGCTGTCGGGGTCGCTCTGTTGCCACAGGATCGCCGCGAAGGCGTTCCAGCCGTTGCCTTCGAGTGACAGATCGGCGGTGGCCTTGACGAGGTCGCGGGAGGTTGCACCGCCGCCCGTGTCGCCGTAAGTCTCGTAATCGAACGCGCCGCCCAGCATCGCGGCAAACTCGGAGCCTCGCCACGATGTGAAGTCGCTGAAGCGCTTCCAGTCCTTGCCCGCGATCATCCAATCGGCCCGGCCGGTTACGGCAAAGTCGGCCTCGGTTCCTCCGGACCAGGGTGAGTTGAGTTGGTTCGACCCGTCCGTGATATCCGCGCCGAGTCGGAACGCTTCGTTCTGCCACCCCGCCCCGATTCCCTGAGAGCGTGCCATGGTGAAGACGGAGTTTGTGACAGAGCGCTCGATGTCGAGTTGGAACTGATCGGAGATGAGTTCTTCACGATTGAAAAGCGGCTTGTACTGTCCGAACCGCACGTACGCCTTGTTCTCGAAAGTGTACCTTCCCTCGGCGTCGAGGAGAAACGCCCCGCTGCTCGAGGCCATTTCCATCATCACGTTGTACGAAAGTGCCTTGTCCCACACGGTTCCGTCGAGCTTCAGTCGGGCGCGCTGGGTCTGAAAACCCCCGGTGTATTCGTTCCCGTCCGGTTGATTCTCGCGGAAGTTGCCGTTGTACCGGAACTGCAGCACTCCCCCGATATTCATCGAGTTCGGGCCGCCGTCGGTGAGCGTGAACTTGCCGTTCTTCCAACCGCTCGGTGAGTCTTGCGCCAAAGAACTGGTTCGGGCGACCGAGTCCATCACCAACTCGTGTTTCGCCGCCTCTGCTGCGGGCTGTTGTGCAATTGTGGAGCCACCAATCAACATCAACGACACTACCGAAACAACATTCACATTCATCGTAATCTCCCGGGAGACACGCTCGAAACTGACATGCAGACGGGTCGAACTAAGAGGTACTCAACTCCCAAGCCCTGGTAAGTAAAGGCAAGATAGGATACGACCAATAATATACGGATTTAATTCTCTTGTTATCAATTTATAATCCGCTCTTCACAAAGTACTTGTATGTTGGCGACGTATATGCGGAATATGTTAGGTATTTTGCCAATTTGTCGTACCCATTGCCTCTATTCAACGTACTCTTCCAGAACAGCAAATTCACGTTAGTTCAACTGCTTCGCCGCGAGCAACCGGCTTAGACTTTTCCTTGATGGAGCGTCGGATACCGAGGGTTTCGATCGTGTTCAGGACAGGAAGGCGCTGACGATGAGGTACGTTCAGGGCGTGTTGTGTGCGGCGGCGGTATGGTGCGCCGCGGCCTCTGCGAGTGCGCAGTTGGGCACAATCGACCAGCGTAGTCAGCAAAGCCCCACAGACAACAAGGCTGCATGGTTCACGCTCGGAACCAACCTGGTGTGGCAGCAACAGGTTCGCGCGGGCTTGACTGGAAACCTTTCATCAATCCAGTTTACTTCGGGCGGGCCGGCTGGGGGAGTCATCACGCTGCGAATCCGTCCCGGCACCGCGTGGAGCAACGGCCCCGTTCTGGCGCAACGAACGATCCGTAAGAATCTCACCGGGCCGGAGATGCACACGCTGGATTTCAGCGAAGAAGTCCCGTCGCTCTCGCTGCTCATGCCGATGGGGGCGACCTTCGTCATCGAGTTCACCGGGACCGGATCGAATCTGGGGTTGTACGGTTCGTACGTCAATCCATCGACAGGGCCGGCACTGTACCCGCACCCGCTGTACTTTCAGGGTTCCAGGTTTCTGAATGGCGGTTGGCGCATCGGTTTTACGACGTACGTGATTTCTCGACCGCTCTGTCTGTCCGACTTCAACTCCGATGGCGGTGTCGACGGGGACGACATCACGGCTTTCATCAGCGCGTGGGAGTACGGCGACCCGGAGGCCGATGTGAGCGAGGACGGGGGGGTGGATGGGAACGATCTGTACGAGTTTTTCGTGTTGTGGGAGGGGGCTTCCTGCTGAGTCGAAGGGGGCCCTTTTTCGAGTGCAATGTTTCGGTCTGTGCGCCGCATCTGTGTACGTCGAGCCGGCAAATGCGGGGTCGTGCGTGATGATTCAAGGAGGTCCGTTGTGTTGAAGAAGCCTGCAGTCCGATGTGCGGCCCTCGCCGCGTGTTTCCTGTCATACGCGGGTGTCGCGTGGGGCCAGGCCGATGCCTGCGGCAGCGCGACACGGATCATCCCCGGGGTCTACGCGGGCAATACGAACTCCGCCACCAATGACGGGGTCGCGTCGTGCGTCGGCTCGCTCAGCCGAGATCAGTGGTTCAGCATCACCCCCGAGTCAGACCAGTTGCTTGTTGTGACGACCTGCGGAGCGGCGTCTTGGGACACGGTGCTCTCCATCCACACGGGTTGCCCGGGAAACGCGTCCAACGCGGTGGCGTGCAACGATGATTCGTGCGGCCTGCAATCCCGCACCAGCGTCGCCGCCCGAGCGGGGCAGACATACCTGATCCGAGTCGGTGCGTATGGCTCGCAAGACGGCGGTCCGTACACACTCACCGTGTCCTACGAGGACCCCCCGCCCCCGCCCAGCCGCGGGCCGGATGTGTGGATCGCTCGATTCACGGACGTGGCCCATTACGCCACCGTGGGTGGAATCGCGTCGTACGCGATCGGCACGGACGCGTGCAACATGGGTGATTTTCCCGCGGAGTGGCAGGCGGACAACAACCTGCACCCGGTGATCGCGCAGAACATCTTCCGTCTCAAGGACGGGCGGTTCGAGCAGATCGGCCAGTCATGGCTGAAGCACGGGTTTTCATCGACGAACAGCGCAACGTGCGGCACGTGTCAGCCGCCGCCCAACGGTGGTTCACAACTCGGCCCCAACTGCTCCGACGCGTACGGATCAGGTCTCAACGGCTCTCAGGGTAACCTCGGGCCTCGTTCGCAAGTGAACCCGACGACGGGCGTATTTCCGTTCCCGTTCAGCGCACCGGGCTGGTCAGGGCAGATCGCACGCCGAATTCAGGTGCGAGAGAGCGATGTGCTCGCGGCCCAGAACCCAGGGGCGCTCTACTTCGGCGAGTGCCAGTACGTGACCCAGGACGATGCCCAGTGGGGCAACGGCAACAACAACAACTCGTACCAGCGGATGGTGTTCAACGGCGTCTCGGGTCCGTCATTCACCGGATCGTTCGTGGCCCGTGAGCCAGCCATCCATGCCTGGCGCGCATCCGACCCGACCGTCGCGCTCGCCCCGATGGACTATACCGAGCCGAACCCCATGCCCGGTCGCCCGCCGATCGTGGCACGCTTCTGGGTCGCGGGCAAGGCGACCGACAACGGCAACGGCACCTGGAACTACGAGTACGCGGTGCAGAATCTGACATCCAACCGTGCCGGCGGCGCCTTTACCGTGCCGCTCCCCACCGGGGCGAACGTATCAAACGTCGGCTTCTCAGGCATCCCGTCCCATTCCGGAGAGCCCTGGGACAACAGCCCGTGGATCGGCACGGTGACACCCTTCGGAATCACCTTCCGCCCGCCCGCGGTGACACCCGCGCAGAACGCCAACGCGTTGCGATGGGGCACGTTGTACAACTTCCGTTTCACCTCGAACGTGCCGCCCGCGACAGGCGATGTGACGGTGTCGCTTTTCACCGCCGGTCCCGTCGGTTCGGCGAGCGCGGTCTCGGCCACGGTCACGGCCCCGGACCTGTACACCTGCATCGGCGATTTCAACCATGATGGCGGCTTTGACGGAGCGGATATCGCATCCTTCTACGACGCCTTCGAGGCGGGCGTTCCCAGCGCCGATGTGAACCGCGATGGCGGCGTCGATGGTTCCGATGTCGAAGTCTTCTTCACCGCTTGGGCGGACGGCCGCTGCTGAGCGGGATCTTGAAGACCGGTCAACAACTGGCGGCCGCCGCGGGGCGGCCGCTTGTATTGATCCGCTTTCCGAAGGAGGGTGGACCGCGGGCCAGACCGGGGTCTATTTCTTCTTGTAGTAATCGAGGTTGATCTGGATGTACTTCGCCCACTCGGCGGGCACGTCTTCCTGCTGGTAGATGGCCTTGACGGGGCACTCATCCACGCACAAGGCGCAGTCGATGCAGGTATCGGGATCGATGTACAACTGATCGGTCCCCGCGAAGTCGGGTTCGTTCTTGGTCGGGTGGATGCAGTCCACCGGGCAGACCTGCACGCAGGCGGTGTCCTTGGTGGCGATGCAGGGTTCGGTGATGATGTGGGGCATTGCGGGCCAATCGTACACGCGCCCCGTCCTGTTGTCGGGAGCAGCGTCTGGCAACTCATTCACCTGCGAGAGAAAATGCCGCCGGGAACACGGCAGTGGCGCGTCCGTACACTCCGATCGACACGCCGAGGTTCCTCCGGATCAGGAAGGCGTGCTGCCGCGGAGCGCTCAGGCGACCGATCAACATCCCCCCGTCTGCCAAAGCTCGAAAAAAGTCTGCACATCGGCTCCGTCAACGCCCCCGTCGAAGTTCACATCAGCCTCGGGGTCGGCGGCTTCCCACGCGATGAAGAACGCTTCGACATCGCTCCCATCCACGCCGCCATCGTGGTTGAAATCGGCGATGCAACGGGGCAGACAGCGGACAAGAACCTCGCCGATGCGCACCGGATCGCGGTCGGGCACGACCGTGCTGTCGAGGGCGACCAGCACGGGATACTCACCATCGGGCAGGATGAGGTCGGTGCGGACCGAGTACGGGCGGAGCACCGGGAGGCAGATGGGGATGTTCGTAAACTCGTGGAGCACGGTCAGCAGGACGGTGCCGTCGTTTCGGCGTTCGGCTCGGAGGCCGGTGGGCACGCACGAATCGTTCCACACACCTGTCACCGTGAACGTCGCGTACCCGACGACATCGCCGCACTGCACGTTCGTGGACAGATCGGGCGGCCATGCGGCACAAACCGGGAGCGAGAAGATCGCAAGACACGCGAGTGGAACCGGATTCATGCGTCTCCTTTCGATGGGGCACAAGGTCGAACAGATGCGCCGCTTCACCGCTACATTCCATCATAGGAAGTCGTGCCGGCGCGGGGCCGGGTGACTCAACCAGACCGTTGTTTTCAACCCGGAGCCGCGTCATCACACTCCGCCTCTGCGTCATGCTGTCGTTCGTCATACTCGCCGTCCGTGAGGCAACGGCGCAATCGACGATCAATCCCGAAGCGCGTGCCGAAGCCCCGATGGCGGTCGAGCGGATGACGCCTGACCTGGCCGCGTGGTGGAACGACACGGTTTTTTACCAGGTCTTCGTGCGGTCCTTCGCGGATTCGCGTGAGGGACCGCTCGCCAACGACGGAATCGGCGACCTGCGCGGGCTGATCGATCGGCTTGGCTATCTGAGCGGCGACGAACATTCGCTGGGAGTGAACGGGCTGTGGCTCATGCCCATCATGCCCTCCCCCAGTTACCACGGGTACGACGTGACCGACTACCGCGCGGTCAACGAGCAGTACGGCACCATGGAGGACTTCGAGCGGCTTCTCTCCGAATGCCACGCGAGGGGGATCCGCGTCATCATCGACTGGATCCCCAACCACTGCTCGTGGGAGCACCCCTGGTTCAAGGCCGCGGCGGTGCCCGACAGCCCGACCCGCCACTGGTTTGTCTGGACTGATCAGGCTCCGGACTGGAAAGGACCCTGGAACCAGCGAGTTTGGCACCCGTGGCCCGCCGAAGGGCCAGCGAGTGGAGCCGCCGGGTACTACTACGGCATTTTCTCCCGCGTGATGCCGGATCTGAACTTCCGCGAGGAGGCCGTGACGGAGGCTGTCAACGAGGCCGCGGCGTACTGGTTGCGCCTGGGGGTGGACGGCCTGCGGGTAGACGCGATCCGGCACCTGATCGAGGAGGGCCGACAACAGGAAAGCACCGAAGCCACGCACCAGTGGCTGCGCGGGTTCCGCGGGTTCTACAAGGGCGTGAAACCCGACGCGTTCGCGGTGGGTGAGGTCTGGGCCCCGACCGCTCAAGTGGCCCCGTACGTGGGTCGCGGACTGGACTCCGCCTTCGAGTTCGACACGGCGTACGCCACGATCGACGCGATCAACGCGGGCAAGCGAGACCGCCTGGCGGCGCAGTGGGCTTTGAACTTGACCTCGTACCCGCAGGGGCAGTACGCGACGTTCCTCTCGAACCACGATCAGGACCGGGTGATGTCGCGCTTCGGCGGGGGGGACAGACGGGCCTCGCGTGTTCAACGGGACGCCTTCGACAAGGCCCGGCTCGCAGCCGCTCTGCTGCTCACCAGCCCAGGGTTCCCGTTCATCTACTACGGCGAAGAGATCGGGATGGTGGGTGTGAAGCCCGATGAGGACATCCGAACCCCGATGCAGTGGACGGGCGAGGCCGGCGCGGGTTTCACAACGGCGTCGCCGTGGCGGGCCGTCAACCCCGATGCCGCGACCAGGAATGTGGCGGACCAGGCTCGGTCGCCCGACAGTTTGTGGTCGTGGTACCGGAAACTCATCCGTCTTCGTCACGAGCATCGCGCCCTGCGCACAGGCGACATGACGATTCTCAATACAGGCGATGAGCGTGTGTGGGCCTTCCTGCGACGACTTGAGTCGACGGCGATCGTGGTCGTGGCGAACCTCTCGGAAGACGCGGTGGGATCCTGCGCACTCGACCTGCCCCCGAACACCGGCGGACGTGGCGTAGACCTGCTGACCGGGGACACCGTGGGAAGGCTGGAGGCCGGCGCGTTTGTGCCGCGAGAAACACTGGCACCGCGCGAGGTGATGGTGATCCAACTCTCGCCCGCCGCCGGTCAGTGAAGCCCGCTGCCTCCCGACAGGGCCTTGGTGATCTCGCCTACCACGGCTTTCGCATCACCAAAGAGCATCCGTGTCTTGTCGAGGAAATAGAGTTCGTTGTCGATCCCCGCGAAGCCAGGGTTCTTGCTCCGCTTGACGGCGTAGACGGCACGGGCCTTGTCCGCGTCGATGATGGGCATGCCGTAGATCGGGCTTGACGGATCGCTCCGCGCGGCGGGGTTCACAACGTCGTTGGCCCCAAGCACGAGGCAGGCGTCGCACTGGGGCATGTCGGGGTTGATCTCGTCCATCTCGACAAGATCGGTGTAGGGGATCTCGGCCTCGGCGAGCAGGACGTTCATGTGCCCGGGCATCCGCCCCGCCACGGGGTGGATGGCGAACTTCACCGTCACGCCTCGCTTGCGCAACTGGTCGTACAACTCGCGCACCTTGTGCTGCGCCTGGGCCACCGCCATGCCGTAGCCCGGGACAATGACAACCAGCGAGGCCTGGGCCATCACCGCCGCGGCGTCCTCCGGGGTCTCGGGCTTGTAGACCTTCTGCTCACCGGCGGCGGCTTTCTGCTGTACCTGCCCGAAGGCCCCGAAAAGAACGTTCGAGAAGGATCGGTTCATGGCCTTGCACATGATGATCGAGAGGATCAACCCGCTGGATCCGTCGAGGGCGCCGGCGGTGATGAGCAGGGTGTTGTCGAGCACAAACCCCATCGCCACCGCCGCGAGGCCCGCGTAGGCGTTGAGAATGGCGATGACCGTGGGCATGTCGGCCCCACCGATGGGCATGACCAGCATCCAGCCGAAGTTGAGTGCTAATAAGACCAGCGCCGCCAAGAGGTACGGCGCTGCGGCCGCCGTGGGGGAGACGATCAGAATGGCTCCGATGATGACCGCCGCGCCGAACGCCGCGATGTTCACGATATGCTGACCCCGGTAGACCCAGGGCCGCTGGGGGAGCCACTTCACTTCCTGCAGTTTCGCCGCGGCGATGATCGAGCCGGTGAACGTGAGGTAGCCCAGCAGGACTTCGAGCACGATCGCGCCGACGCGGAACGCGCTGAGCATGTCCGGCTCGGTGTGATACCAGTAGAGGAACTTGGCCGTTCCGACCAGCCCCGCGGCCAGACCTCCGAAGGCGTGCGACAGGGCCGTTCGCTGCGGCACAGCGGTCAGAGGCACGTTGGCCAGCCACAACCCGGGGCCGATCGCCAGCGCGATGGGAATCAGAATCCACAGGTGGCGGTTGACCTCCGGCCGCGCCCAGGTGAAAAGCACGGCCAGGGTCATGGCGAAGACGCCGGCATAAACGCCCCGCCGTGCGGTCTTCGGATCCCCCATCCAGTGCAGCGACATGATGAACAGGCCCGCCGCGAGGAGGTAGGCCAGTTCGATGATGGTGGTGATGCCGGGCAGCGACCACGCCGCGGCGAGGGGGTGGGGGCCGTTCACTTCTGCGGCCCCCCGGTGCCCCCGGCACCGCCCGGCCCGGCGCGGAACATCCGCAGCATCCGGTCGGTGATCATGAAGCCGCTGATGATGTTGGTCATCGAAGCGAAGAGGGCGATGCTGCCCATGAGCCGCACCCACGGCGGGTACGACTCGCCCCCCGCGATGATGATCGCCCCGATCACGGCGATCGCCGAGATCGCGTTGGTCAGCGACATGAGGGGCGTGTGCAGCAAGCGCGAGACGCGCCGGATCACGCCGATGCCGATGAACGTCGAGAGCATGAAGACGAACAGCATCGACACGAGGTCAAGCCCGCCCGAGGGGGCCGCGGCGAGCCACAGGTTCGACAGGTGGTGGGACGTATCCGGCATTGAACGGCTCCGTTGGGTACGGCGTAAGCGGGATCAGGTTGACGCCGCGGCGAGTGCGTCCTTTGTGCGGGCGTGGCGAACCTCGCCCTCGTGCGTAATGGTCGCGGCGGAGAGAATCTCATCCTTCAGGTCGAGCACGAACCCGCTCCCTTTGGAGTACGCGAGGAGCAGGTTGGTCATGTTCCTCGACCAGAGACGGCTGGCATCGGCGGGCATGGTGGAGGGAAGGTTCAACGGTGCGGCGATGGTCACGCCGTGCGCGGTGATGCTCTCTCCCGGGCGAGAGAGTTCGCAGTTGCCGCCCCCTTCAGCCCCCAGGTCCACGATCACCGAGCCGGGCTTCATCGAGCGCACCATCTCGGCGGAGATGAGCCGGGGCGCGGTGATGCCCCCGATCAGCGCGGTGGTGATGACCGCGTCGGACTTGGTGCACTGTTCGGCCAGCAACGCTCGCTGCCGGGCGGTGTCCTCGGCGGAGAGTGCCGCGGCGTAGCCGCCCCCAGCGGCGGCGCTTTGGACGAGCTCGATGCCGACGTACTTGGCCCCCACGCTCTCGATCTGTTCCTTGACCTCGGGACGGACATCGGTGGCGAAGACCTGCGCCCCCAGGCGGCGAGCCGTGGCGATGGCCTGCAGGCCCGCCACGCCCGCGCCGATCACAAAGAACTTCGCGGGGAAGATGGTTCCCGCCGCGGTCATGAACATGGGGCAGTACGTCGGCAACGCCATCGCGGCGATGAGCGCACCGCGGTAGCCGGCGATGTTCGCCATCGAACTGAGCGTGTCCATCGACTGGGCCTTGGTGGTGCGGGGGATCGCGTCGGTCGAGATCGCGGTGATGCCGTGCTTCGCGAGCGCCCGCATGAGGCGCGGATGGCGGGTGGGCATGAGCGACCCGATGAGCACCTGACCCCGACTCAGGGCCGCGGCTTCTAATTCCGTCGGGGCGCCAAGCCGGAGCACGATGCCCGCGCCCGCGAGGGCCGAGGCTGCATCCGGCGCAACGGTCGCTCCCGACGCGGTAAAGGCCTCATCGGTGAAAAAGGCCCGCTCACCCGCGCCCTGCTCGATGGTGATGGCGTAACCGGAGGCGGTGAGTTTCTTGACCGATTCGGGCGCAAGGGCGATGCGTCGTTCACCGTCCGCCGTTTCTTTCAGGACCGTGAGTTTCATGGTGTGTGCTGTCTGAGTCGATCGAGAATAGTCACTCTCACGCCGCCGCGCCAGCTGGTGAGCCCCGATTCTCCGCATCGCGGCCGCACGAGGGAGGATGACATGATTGATGCGGCGCTCGAGAGACAAGGCATGGATTGGCGTGCGTCCATACCTTTGCCCATGCCTGCCAGATCACGGCTTCGTTCGCGAGCGACGCGGATCGCCCTCTACGCCGTCCTGAACTTGACGGTCATCTCGTTGATCGTGGCGTTTACCGTGGTCCGGGTATGGGTGGCATATGCACGGTCATTGCCCGACCTGAACGGGTGGCACGTTCAGCGCCCGCCCGATGAGTTCCGCGCCCGTGATGAGGCCCGCGGTGAGACATTCGATCAGTACCTGGCGAGGGAGGAGCGGGTCTTTGACCAACTCGATCGTCTCTGCCGGGGACCGTGGTCCGCTGAGCGTGTCGGGTCGTATTGCAGGTTTCAGGCGGCATCACCCTGCTTTCCGGGCCATCTCTTCGAGCGGAACTGGAACCGCACCTTTGTGCTCGAGGCCGATCCGCCGCGGGCGGGAGCGCTGCTCGTGCACGGCTTGAGCGATTCGCCCTATTCGTTGCGTTCCCTCGCGCTGGCGCTGCACGCCCGGGGCGTGACGGTGATCGGTCTGCGCGTGCCCGGGCACGGCACCTGCCCCGCGGCCTTGGCGCGAGCGACTTGCGAAGATTGGTCCGCCGCGGTGCGTGTCGCGATGCGAGGCCTGGCCGAGCGTGTGCCTCCTCGGACGCCGCTGCTCATGGTCGGGTACTCCAACGGCGGTGCGCTCAGTGTTCAGTACGCCGCTGAGACGGTGGGGGATCCGAGCCGCCCCTGTCCCGTCGGCCTGGTGCTGATCTCGCCGATGATCGGTATCACGCCGCTCGCGGGTCTGACGGAGTTGTACCCCGCGGTGACGCCGTTCAGCGGAGAGCCGAAGCTCGCCTGGTCCGCCGTGCAGCCCGAGATCGACCCGTTCAAGTACAGTTCATGGCCGATCAATGCGAGTCTGCAGGGGTATCGCCTCACCCAGATACTACGGGCACGGCTCGATGCGCTGGCCGCGGCGGGCCGGATGGGTGAACTTCCGACCATCCTCGCGGTGCAGTCCGCGGCGGACTCCACGGTGGTGGTCGGGGCGCTGGTCGATGAACTGATGGCGAAGTTGCCTCCCGGCGGGGGCGAACTGATCCTGTTCGATATCAACCGGGCATCGAGGCTGGAGGGACTGCTGAAGCGCGACTACGGGGCGGACCTGGCGGCGAGCCTGTCGAAGGAGGGCATGCCGTATAGCCTGACGCTGGTGACCGGCGGCGAACCCGGCACACCGGGGCTGATCGCCAAATCGCGACGGGGGGCCGTGCGGAGTGAAGAGGCATTGACGATGTCGTGGCCGCGAGATGTCTTCTCGCTCTCGCATGTCGCGCTGTCGATCGCGCCGGATGATCCGGTCTACGGGAGCGAGGGCGACTCGCCGCTCTTGCCGCTCGGGCGTCTGCACGCACGGGGTGAGCACGGCGTGCTGGCGATCTCCGAAGGACTCCTGATGCGGCTGCGCAGCAACCCCTTCCACGCATGGACGCAGGACAAGATCCTCGCGTGGATGGAAGCGAGGATCGACCCGAACGCTCCCGCATCCGGCGGCCCACCATAAACTCGGACAACACGAGGCCCCGTGGCGGAACGGCAGACGCAGCGGACTTAAAATCCGCTTCTCCGAAAGGGGAGTGTGGGTTCGAGTCCCACCGGGGCCATTGAAATTACCGGCAATCGCGGTGTATAAGAAAGTCAACCTATGCCGCCGATTTTGCACGATTCCTCCGCACACCCTACAGGGTCCGAAGGGCTCCAAGCATGGCCGCACAAGCGGTATCGATCGAAGTAGCCGAATTCGAAGTAGCTCTACAAGGACTTTCCGTACTTCCACATTCTCGCGGGTACTTTGCTTCGAGGATCCGCAGGATGGTTATTTCTTCTGGCGTATGGGCGAGGAGCAGATGATCCACACGTGCTGCGAAGGGGGCATCTACGTTTGCCCAGGAGACACTCGGTACCACATGGGATGTGGCAGGCAGAATCAGCATGAAAATTCGATCCGTGTGAATCCTGGACGAGAGTGTGCGAGCGTAATAGAATACCAAAGGATCCAATAGTAAAATATTGGTGTTCAGCGAGATCCGATGGACGGATAAGGAAGAGGAGACAAGAAATGAAGTCAATGTATATTCTGGCGTTTTATGCCTGCACCGGTGTAGCACACGCGACCATCGTTCAGGTTCAGGCGCGATGTAATATCTTCGGCGCGGGATATGCGGTGCCTCCTGCTCCGGGTGGCGGTGGCGGGGGAGTATTGCCGATCATGGTTCCGGTCGCATATGTTCCTGGAGGTTATGTTTGGCTTTCCTCCGTGACTGGACAGGTGAGCGCTGGGGCTGTATTTCCTTTGCACGGGGCTGATGGCGGGACGTCCGCGAGTGGAACGACCGATGTTCTGTCGTGGGGCGGGATTTCAGGGCTGATCCACGATAATCGCACTCTCTTTTTGACAGGCGTGTTTCTAGGTCCGTCAAGCGCGAGTAATCCTGCACCGCCGCGGCTGAATGTGACGAATGCAAACAGTCAAGTTGAGTTTTCGCCACTCATCGCGCAGTCGTTCTTCATGGGTGATGGGCGTGATGCCTCTGATACGGAGCAGCGTTTTTACATCCCGTTCGGCGCAACACGCTTGTTCCTCGGGTTTGTCGATGCGCTGGACTTTGGGAATCCAACGAGTAATCCCGGCCACTATGCTGACAACTCTGGGCACATCATGGCGACTGTGAATGTGCTGCCGGCACCGGCGGGTGCATTAGTTGGGTTGGGATTGATGGGCACACTATGTCGCAGGCGGCGAGGCATGAGTTGCGTGTGATGTGACGATCGAGATTGCGACTCGTCGGATCAGAGGATCTGGTGCGTAACACTTCACCCGTTCGCGGCATTTCTCTCCAACAAGGGGGGTGTTACCTCGTGGCGTTCGAGAGACGCGTTCAGACTGTGAATGCAGGCTTACACGATGCGAAAAAATCTCGCGGAGAGCCGCGGAATACATGCCGAGGCGGGGTTGGCGTTGCAGACGGGTATCGTGCTGCAACAGGTGGGACATCAGCTCAGGACCGGCCGAGTCACGAAGCAGGATGATCACGAAGCATGCGATGATCAGCGGGTCCAAGTGGATTGTGGGGACTACAAGGAAGTTCTTGGCGACGCATCAATATGGATGGCGGACTGAGTTATTGTCGATGTTATGACACGCTCCCTTGCCCCCCTTATCGCTTCGCTGTATCTATTGGATCAGGCTCCGGTGCGGCGATAGGCGGCACTTCCGCCGAGGGATCAGATTCCGATTGCATCGGTTCGATATTGAAGGCGACCCTGTTGATCTCACCGGTGAACTTGAACGGAACACTGTAGCGGTACTCCAGCATCGCGATGCCTGTACGCGTATCGCTGCCGACGTCAAAGCTCTCATCCTCCGGGTAGGTGATCGGGGTTCCGTGCTTCATGGAGTTCCGGGCCACTTCCGTGCCATTCACCCAAAGCACGCCTTTGCCGCTCTTGCCCAGGCCCGGTTCATCGGGCTTGTACTCGAACACGATGGTGTGCTTGCCCTCGCCGAGCGCTGGCCCGGACCAGACCGTGCGTTTGAGATTGAGCAGGTTGTAAAGGAATACCGGCTTGCCACGCCCGATGTTCATCACGCTGGTGGCGAACACAGCGATCAGCAGCAGAGCGGCGGAGCCGACCATGAGTTGACTGAACCTCAGTTTGAAGCCGGTCCATTTCTTGCTCTGACCTCGCCACAGCAGCAGCAAGCCGAGTACCAGCACCGCCCACCCCAGCACCCGGAAGAAGGCCGTCTCGCCCCACCAATGGAAGGCGGGGCTGAAAAACAGACCGTAGCCGCCGAAGCGGCCGCCCTCGGTAACGATCATCCCTTCCGCGCCGCCCTTGGGGATCGTGACCTCGGCGGTGATGGTATAGGGCCTGTTCAGCGTGTTCGGAGCGCCGCTCTTGGGAATCCCGCTTACCGGCGCGGTGTACACGAACTCCGTCCGGCCTGCAGTGAGGCTCGGTTTCGGAGCGTTCCACCGTGCCAACGTCCGGTTATCGAGCGGGAGCACATCGTGCTTCTCGGCTTCGGCGTAGAAAATATCCTGCATCTGCTTCAGTTTGGCCGGTTCTTTGGCCGCGAGGTCATCAGACTGTGTGGGATCGACTTCCACGTGGTAGAGTTCCCACATGTACCCGGTGATCACATCGGGCGCGGGCTTGGAGCTGAGTTCCCACGGGAGCGTCGCCGGGGTCGTGCAGGCCACCCACCCTTCGTGATAAATGGCGCGGTTGCCCAGCATCTCGAAGTATTGCGTTGTTCGGGTCGAGGGGGTCTCAGCGCCGGATTTGCCCCAGGTGTACACCATGCTGACACCGTCCATGGGGCGCTGGGCTGTGCCGTTGATCGTCTCGGGCTGTTGGATGCCTGCCGCATCGAGGATCGTGGGTGCGATGTCGATCATGTGGTGGAACTGGTCGCGAATCCCGCCCACATCGGTGATGTGTCCAGGCCACGACATGGCCACGCCTTGTTTGGTGCCGCCAAAGTGCGATGCCACCTGCTTCACCCACTTGAACGGCGTGCTCATCGCCCACGCCCAGGGCGCGGCGTGGTGCGGAAACGTCTTCTCCGATCCCCAGAAGGGATACCAGAGGTACTGCGCTGCAATGGGTACTGCTACACCGTTGAAAGTAGTGAACTCGTTGGGCGTGCCGTGGAGCATCCCTTCAGCGCTCGCGCCGTTGTCGCCGCTGATGTAGATGATCAGCGTGTTGTCAAGTTCGCCAAGGTCCTCGACAGCCTGGATGACACGGCCGATTTCGTGGTCGGTGTAGGCGAGGTACGCCGCGTACACGTTCATCTGCCGGACGAAGAGTTTCTTTTCCGCCTCGCCCAGCGAGTTCCACGAAGGCAGTGTGTCGGGCCAATCAGTGAGTTGCGCGTTCTCCGGTAAGATCCCGAGCCGCTTCTGGTTGGCGAAAATAGTTTCGCGGAGTTTATTCCAGCCGCCATCGAAGAGTTTCATGGCGCTGATCTTCTGGATCCATTCCTCGGTCGGGTGGTGCGGTGCATGGGTGCCGCCGGGGACGTAGTACACCAGGAACGGTTTTTCGGGCGCGACCGCCTTGATGTTCCGCATGTACTGGATCGCCTCGTTGGCCATCTCGGTCGTCAGGTTCCAGGTGCCAGGCTCCTTGCCCTCGAAGGGATAGATAGGCGTCGTATTACGGAACAGGTTCGGCTGCCATTGGCTGGCGTCGCCCCCGACAAACCCATAGAAATACTCAAAGCCCATGCCTACTGGCCATTGGTCGAATGGCCCCGCGGCGGTAGCCTGATAGGATGGAGTGTTGTGATTCTTACCGAACCAGGAAGTCGCGTAACCGTTGTCCTTCAGAATGTTTCCGATGGTGCCGTTGGCTTTCAGTATGATCGAGTCGTACCCCGGAAACCCGGTGATGATCTCACCCACCACGCCGAAGCCGGCCACGTGGTGATTCCGCCCGGTGATCAGGGCCGCCCTCGTCGGAGAGCAGAGCGAAGTGGAATGGAAGTTCGTGTAACGAAGGCCTGCTCTCGCGACGCGGTCCAGCGCCGGGGTGGGGATGACACCTCCGAACGTCTCCGGCGCGCCGAAGCCGCAGTCGTCTGTCATGATGAGCAGCACGTTGGGCGCGCCTTTGGGCGGCACGACTCGCGGCGCCCACCACGGGGTTGAATCGGTGGCCTTCAGTTTGATCACGCCACCGAATGGTGGATTGGGGGGGGGGAGGTGCTTGCCGTCCGTGGTGGTGGTTGCGTCCGGTGAACCGGGTGTTCCGGTGGTCTGCTGGGCCGATGCCACCGCCGGGCAGATAAAAAGCAGCGCGGTTACGAGGAGCGTGAGCGTGAGCAGGTGGCGCCTTGTATTCATAGGTGGAAGTACTTTCGTGTGTGATTGTTCAGGAGGGCGTTTTCGCTCCGGACCACCCGTACACCAGCAGCAAGGTCATGATCGCGTGCGCCGCAACCGCAGGCCAGAGCAGGAGTCCTTTCGCATCGCCGCCGAGGCCCAGGAGCGAGAGGTAGATCGTCGCCGCAAGGCTGTACACCAGCATGCCCAGTTGCGCGGGCTTGGCCGCTGCGCCGGGCCAGCACGCCAGCCCGAAACCTAAGAGCGCGAAACCAGCGATACGACACACGATGATGCCCGTGCCTTCGACTGTCGCTCCGAGCAGAAGCCCGGTCACAAGCTGCGGGCTCAACACCAAGGCCAGTCCGGTCAAAGCCTCAGCGATTGCGGATACTTCAAGTACGCGACGCATGAATTACATTCGATGACGGTCTACTCGCTTTAGGAGTTCCATGCTGTGAATGCCGGCACAAATAAGCGGAACTCTCACCGAAGTCGGATTCAACTACAGGCTATCTAACCTACCCAAAACTTCTTCAACCCGCTGTTTATATTTCGGTTGATTTTCATTATAGCCGCCGGTCAGGTTTACATTAGCGGAGTACGTTGCCGTACCGCCGATTGCACCAGGCCCGTGGCGTGTGAGGACCAGTAAAAAGCAGCCGAGTATGGCCTGAACACTCCGGCTGGACGTCGTTGAATAGCCTCCGCAAAGGCCTTCGTGCCGATGTCACCCAACGGGCTTCCGGGAGTTTGTATCGCTTGTTGCGGAACACTCCATGGTTCAATGCCTGATCATCGTAAGTTGAAGCGATGCGGACTTCGCGTTCGGTGCTGGATGAATATGAACACGGAGTTCATTCTGACTTCCGTGCTGCAGGAGCACCTCGTGCGGCTCATTTCAATGTAGATTCCTGTTGTCCGCCGGGCAGGCCCCGATGTTCTTCTACCACGCGGCGGATCAGCTCGTTGAAGCTTGGGCCGCCGATGACCTGCCGCTCGGCATATCGACCAATATCACGTTCGAGTCTCCCCCGCCTTGTCCGCTTCGAGCCGTGGACACGTTGGTGCTCGCCATCGATGGATTCTTCGAGTGGTCCGATCCCACGGGCCGGCAGTACGGAATCGACCGGTTGCAGAGATTTGTCGCTGCGCACTCGCATCTCCCGCCGAAAGAGTTCATCAGTCTGTTGCACGCCGATGTCGTTGAGTACTCGGCAGGATCACCCCAGCCCGACGACCTCACTGTGGTCATTGTGAACCGAACGGTGCCCACCGCAGGCAGTGTGCCAGACCGCCATTCCGAGTTGATGTCTGCCACGGCAAACGCGGCTTCGGTGTGAGAGTGAACCCAGGTTCATACGCAACGCCGGGCCTGTCGAGCTTCATTCACTCTCGCCACGGCCTCGTCGATGGCGCGTTGGCGTTCATCGTTAATGATGAATGTGTCGTACACGCCGCACGCGCGGGCGGCCTCGATCTCGCGCTTTGCGTGGCCGAAGCGCTGCTGGATCTGCTCCTCGCTCTCGCGCTTGCGGGCACGCAGACGAGCGAGGACATCCTCCTCGCTGGGGGGCAGGATGAACATGGCGAACGCGCCGGGGATCCCGGCCTTGACCTGCTTGGCGCCTTCGACATCGATC
>DDSA01000153.1:25300-25641 GCA_002343715.1 Phycisphaerales bacterium UBA2402
TGCTTGGCGCCTTCGACATCGATCTCGAGAATGACCAGGCGGCCGCGCTTCAGTTGCTCGAGCACCCAGGCGCGGGGGGTGCCGTACTTCTTGCCGTACACACCCGCGGATTCGAGGAACTCGCCGCCGCGGCGCATGCGCTCGAACTCCTCATCGCTCACGAAGTGGTAATCGACGCCCTCCACGTCTGCCTCGGTCTTTGCCCGGGTGGTGGCCGAGACGCTGAAGACAGCATCTGGAATCGTGCGTTCAACGCCGCGGGTGATAGTGGTTTTTCCCACACCGCTGGGCCCGCTGATGATGAGAAGCATGCCGTCATCGGTGTCGGTAGGCAGTCGATG
>DDSA01000190.1:0-9353 GCA_002343715.1 Phycisphaerales bacterium UBA2402
GTGCCGTCGCGTTCGGCGGTGCGGTACCAGCAGACGGAATCGGAGAGCCACTCCGGACGCGGCGGCGGCGCGGGCGAGACAGCGCGGAAGCGATCGGCGTGGGCCGCGGCCCGCTCGTAGTCGGCCCGGGAGCCTTGGGCGACAGCGCCGGGCGTGATGAGCACGAGGCCGAGGAGCATGGGAACGGAACGGGGTAGGCGCATGGGTGTGAGTTCCGGAATGACAACACGCGGGGCGGAACGGATTGTGGCACGCCCGCGCGTCCTGATCCGGCTCCCGTACCATACTCCACGGAGGTAGTTCATGCACCGCACACTCGCCCTTGCCCTGGCCGCTTCGCTCGTCTCTTCTGCACCGGCTCAACCCAAGAAGGTCAAGCAGACGTCAACCCCCGCGGCGGTCGAACCGACCGCCAAAGCCCCCGACCCCGCGGCGATCATCAAGGCCGCGCGCGAGGCGATGGCCGCGACCCACGCCCTCTCGTACACGGCGCGGACGTACGGCGTCGGTGCGCTCGACGGGAAGGTGCCCTCGTACAGCGGGCGCGTCTCGGCGGCGCGGGCGGATGCGGGCGGGTGGCGGCTGTACATCAAGGGCGAGGCCTCGGCGGGCGAGGTGATCGAGGTCGGCTACGACGGCGTGACGGCCCGCTCGATCCGCGAGAAGGACAAGGTGGTGATCGAGAAGGACGTGGCCGATGAATCCGACCTCGCGGTCTTTCTCAGTTCGCAGCAGTGCCGCCACGCGGTGGTGTGGGAAGTGCTGGGCGAGGCGCCTCTCGCCGGCGATGAGACCAGGGCCAGGTACGAGGGCCGCGGTACCAGCGACGGGCAGGAGTGCGACATCATTTTCATCCCCGCGCCGGAGAAGGCGGAGTCCGAGCAGGCCGGGGGCGTTCAGGTGTGGATCGCGCAGCGCGACCGATTGCCGCGGCGGGTGACGCGGTTCCAGCCCGGCTCGGCGGCGGGGGCCGACCCGAAGGACGGGCGCGTGCTGGAACTGGGAGAGTTCAAGATCAACGCGGAGTCCATCGCGGGGTATTACTCGCCCGAGGTGCCCAGCGGATTCCGGGTGAGGATCGCCGATGCCGCGCCCAAGCCCAGGACGACACCCGGCGCGCCGCGCGAGGCGACCCCTCCCGCCGAACCGGGCTTGCTGAAAGTCGGCGCGGTTGCGCCCGAGTGGGAACTGATGAACAGCGAGGGGAAGAACGTGAAGCTCAGCGACCTGAAGGGGAAGGTGGTGCTGATGGACTTCTGGGCGACGTGGTGCCCGCCCTGCCGGGCCGCGATGCCCGCGGTGCAGAAACTGCACGAGAAGTACGCGGGCAAGCCTGTCGCGATTTTCGGGGTGAACTGCTGGGAACGGGGCGATGCCGCGGCGTACATGGCGAACAACAACTTCACCTACGGGCTGCTGCTGAAAGCGGACAAGGTGGCCGGGGCCTACGGGGTCACGGGCATCCCGACGTTCTACCTGATCGGGCCGGACGGAAAGATTCTGCACGCGGGAAGCGGATTCGGGCCGGGGATCAAGGAGACGATCGAAAAGAAGATTGATGAGGCGCTGGCGGCGAAGTAAAGCCGCCGCGGCTCAGGCACGGAAGCGGTTGATTTTCGCGGGATCGTCCGGGCCGGGCGCGGGGTCCGGGCACGGTGCACATCGTCAACGGTCGAGTCTCGATGCGGCGCTCGGACTGGCACCCTGAAAACCCCTGGAAACCGACGAGCTCGGTTCTGTACGCCGACGATTCGGCAACACGCGGGCGCTGATTGAATGCTCGCCGACACGGTCGGGAGAATCCCGCCCCTATACTTGGCCCCCATGAGCATCGCCCCTTCCCCCGTGACGGCCAAAGGCGCTGTGCTGGGTCTTGAAGACTTGTCGCCGGCAGCCTCCGCGCCATTCGCGGATGCATCCGCCCGTCCGTGGCGGGTGGCGGCGGTCTGTCCCTGCTTCAACCGGCCCCAGGACCTCGAGGTGCTGCTCCAGGACTTTGCCCGGTTGGACCTGCGGGGTATCGACCTGACGGTCACGATTGTCGACAACGCCTCGACCAAGCCCCTCGCCACCCTGCGGCGTCCGCCCGGCCTGGCGGTTGAGTTCCTCCGCATGGAGACCAACTCCGGCGGTTCGGGGGGCTTCAACGCGGGCATGACGCACGTGCTGCGTGGCGACGGGATCGGGGCGGAGAAAGGCCCGCCGGACTTTGTCTGGTGGGTGGACAGCGATGCCCGCGTCGGGCGGCGCTGCCTTCGGGCCTTGGTGCGGGTCCTGGAGAGACACCCCTACGTCGGGGCGGTGGGCGCCGCGATGGGCGAGATCGCCACGGCCCAGATCTGGGAGTGCGGCGGGAAGATACTCAAGAGCCGGGGCACGTTCGGACCCGCGGCCCGCGACGACATCGACCGGCGGGCGCTCATCAAATGCCATTACGTCGCGGCGTGCTGCGCCCTGGTGCGGGCCGATGCGATCCGGCGCACCGGTCTTTTCCCCGAGAACTTCATTTACTACGACGACATCGACTGGTGCCTGCGGATGACCAAGACGACGGGAATGGTCTGTCGCGCCACGAGGAAGGCGAGGGCTTTTCACCCGCCGGGCATCCGCCGTTTCGCGACGTGGGGCCGGTACTACATTGCGCGCAACGGGTTTTCGCTCATCGACATCCTGGGACTGGGGAGGGCGGTGCGGCTGCGCCGGGCCTTGTTCGAGATTCCACGGGCCGCGGCCCAGACCATGATGGGGCACGATGCGCTGGCGGCGCTGCACATGAAGGGTCTGCGCGACGCGGCGGACCACCGCTTCGATCCGATCGAGCCCAAGAACATCATCGGCCCGATGGGTTTCCGGCCGTACGCCGAGTTGCCCGGAGTCGTCCAGGAGGAACTCGCCCGGTTCGGTCCGCACGCGACGGTCTACGTTCACCCCCTCTTGCGGAACAGAATTCCGGGTTTCGAGGCGCTCCGCGCCGCGCTGCGTCAGATCCGCTTCTCCTGGCCCCTCGATTGGAGAGAATGGAAGCACCGCCAGCAAGGGACGTACCTCTTCCGTGATCTGATCGGCGCGGCGGGGCGGACATTGCTCGGGCCTTCGGCGGATGTGGCGATCGTGCCCACGGGATGGCCGACCAACTGGTTCCGGGGCCGCGTGCTGATCCAGGTGACGGCGGACGGGTTCCTGGTGAACCGCCCGCGGCCGATGGAACGGCTGGGCCGCGTGCTGCGGTTGTGCGCCACGGGCATCGGCCTGGCCTCGCGCATTGCGATGAATCCACCACCCGTGAGGCCCCTGCCGCCCGCGCCAGGCTGGAGCCCCCAGCGAGCGGGCTTGCCCCGTGCCGACGTGAAGGCATCCGCTGAGGTCGCGGCGTGCTCGGCCTGAGCATCGTCATCCTGAGTTTCAACCGGCGCGAGGCATTGGCCCGCACGCTGAGCGAAGTGCGTTCGGCGGAGTGGGGGAGATCGGCGCAGGTCATCGTGGTGGACAACGCCTCTTCGGACGGTTCGGCCGAGATGGTGCGGCGCGAGTTCCCGATGGTTGAGTTGCTGGCGCTGGAGCGCAACACGGCCATCGCGGGGTTCAACCTTGGGGCGGCGCGGGCGACTCGCGACGTGGTGCTCATCCTCGACGACGATTCATGGCCCCGGGAGGGGGCGATGGAAGGGGCGCTCGCGTATCTGGAATCGCACCCCGAGGTCGGCGGCATCATGCTCCACCGGCGGCACCCCCGGACGCTGGCGCCGGAGTGGCCCTTCGATCAGCCCGACCTCGCGGGCGTGCAGACCGAGTGGCCCGACATGGGGTGCGGCAACATCGTGCGGCGCGGGGCGTGGAACCGCGTGGGCGGGTACGAGGAGCGGTTTCACCTCTACCGCAACGACACCGACCTGGCACTGAAACTCCTGGGCGCGGGCTGCGGTGTGGTCTTCAACCCCGCGTGGGAAGTCTGGCACGACAGCGCGGCGGTCACGCGCAAAAGCAACAAGTGGCTGCGTCTCTCGACCAGGAACTGGGTGTGGATGGCCCGTCGGCACGCGGCCGGGTGGCCTTTGTTCAAAGGGATCCTGCTCGGGTGGCTCCACGCGCACCGACTGGCGGGGTGGAGACCGCGTGGTCACTGGTCCGTGCTGCGGGGACTCTCGGTGGGGTTGATGCGGCCCGCCCCGCACCTGCCGCCCGGGCTTCATGCAACACCGGAGCGGTTCGCGCGCCTGATCCGGTTGAAATCGCGTTATCGAGCACCTTCGGCCCGATCGTGAACCCGCGAGTGTTCGGGCGTTGAAGCGATAACACAAGTTGGCTCCGTTCAACTCGATGACATTCTCGGACACACAGAGTTCATCTCATATGGAATCCCCGAGCAGAAGCGAATAAACGCTGGAATATCGGGCCTTTTGCTTGGTACATGCGACGCTCGCGAACGTTACAACTTGGCTAAGCGGCGGATTTCAGCGTTGACATGCGCGGCGGGTTCACTACCCTATACCAGTGGAGTGAGGCGGTCCGATCGGGCCGCGGATCGAGAGGGTTCAGTGACAACCGGGCGGAACGCCCGAGAGACCGCCGGAGGTAACAGGCGGGAGTTGTCCCGACCGCGCTGAGCATGATGCGGGCGCGCGTCGGTGGTGGTGGCGGTACGGATAACAACGTCATCAGAACAGTGAGTTGGTTGAGCAACACGAAAGGAACAGTGGCATGAAGTGTCGAAACGCGATGGTGCTGGCGATGCTGGCGGGCGGGTGTCTGGCGGCGAACGGGCAGGTGCTGATCTCGGAGGTGGTGGACGGCCCCGTGACGGGCGGCAACCCGAAGTTCGTGGAGTTGTACAACGCCTCGACGACCCAGACCGTGACGCTGGGCGCGGGCAAGAAACTCAACATCCATTCGAACGGCAACGCCACACCGACGGTGCTGTACGATTTCGGCGGCAACGACGGCGCGAACGAGGTGATCCTCCTTCCCGGGCAGACGTGGACCTACGCCAGCAGCGCGGGCGCGGGCACGAGCAGCGGCGTGACGCAGTGGGACCTGGTCTACGGTCTGGCCGGCAACCCCCCGAGCCTGTTCGCCTCGACGGGCACGTTCTTCGGCAACGGCGATGATGCGTACAGCCTGTCGGACGATGTGGACGGCACGCTCGATGTCTACGGCGTTCCCGGCGAGCGTCCCGGGGTGGGCGTGACGTGGAACTACCAGGACAGCTACGCCCGTCGTCGCCCGAACGTGTGCGCTCCCAGCGCGACGTTCGACGCCGCCCAGTGGATCATCGCCGGCTCCGATGCGCTCGAGGCGGGCGCCTCCAACGACAGCGGCGGGGTGTGGACGCAGAACACGCGGGACAACACCAGCCCCAACAGCCACGCCAATATCTGCGCGCTCGGCAACGACTGCAACGGCAACGGCCGCCCCGACGCCACCGACATCGCGCTGGGTTTCTCGCAGGACTGCAACGGCAATCAACTCCCCGATGAATGCGACATCTCCTCGGGCGGGTCGCGCGACTGCGACAACAACGGCATCCCCGACGAGTGCACCATCGCGGGGAACCCCTCTCTCGACTGCAACGGCAACGGCGTGATCGATTCGTGCGAGATCACCGGCAACGACTGCAACAACAACGGCGTGCTCGATTCCTGCGACATCGCCCAGGGCGCCCCCGACCTGAACAACAACGGCATCCCGGACACCTGCGAGCCGTTCGTCTTTGACTGCAACGGCAACCAGATCGAGGACGCGACGGACATCGCCGACGGCACCAGCCAGGATTGCAACGGCAACGGCATCCCCGATGAGTGCGAGCTCTTCGACGGCCGCCTGACCGACGCGGACAACAACGGCGTGCCCGACACCTGCGAGGGCGCGGCCGTGACAGAGACCTCGTTCAACGCCACCGTGCAGCCCAGCCCCTTCGGCGTCCGCAGCAGCCCCAACGGCCTGGCCTTCTTCAACATCGAGGGGACCGACTTCGGCACCTTCGCCAGCTACGGCGGGTTGCGCTTCGACATCGCCGCGGCGGTGGCGGACTTTGACGCTCAGTACGGCCCGGGCAACTGGGTCATCGACCGGGCCTACCTGCACCTGATGCAGTCCAACGCGGCCTTCACCGTCAACGGCGACTGCAACATCAACCACTCGAACGCCGACAGCGTGGATTTCTCGCCCGACCTCTCGACCGAGGTGACGTTCTTCGAGAACTACGACACCGACTTCGCCGACCGCCAGCTCATCACGACCTACACCTTCACCCGCGGCCAGGGCAACCTCGACGAGTCCCCCGTCGCCGACCCCAACGGCAACGGCGCTCACGAGGGCTACCTGCTCTACACCGAGGCCGGCCCCAACACCGCGGGCATGCAGGCCGTCGGCGATGAACTCAACACGGCCTTCGGTCTTCTCACGCTCACCATCGATCCCGCGATGACCAGCACCGCGGCGACCTACGCCGGGTACACCAACAACACCTGGCGCGGCCCGAGCCTTGTGCTCTTCGCCCGTGAATCCGGCGGCGGCTGCAATGCCTGCCCCGCCGACTACAACCAGGACGGCGGCGTGGACGGCGGCGATGTGGAGGCCTTCTTCACGGATTGGGAAGCCTCCGTGGGCTGCGCCGACACGAACCAGGACGGCGGCGTGGACGGCGGCGACGTCGAGGCCTTCTTCACGGCCTGGGAGTCCGGTGATCCCAACTGCGGCGGATAACCAAAGCACACGCGGTTCCTGAACCACGACAACCACAGCCCCCGGGAGGCCGACCTCCCGGGGGCTTTTATTGGAACTTCACGCGCCGATCGAGCGTCGGCCGCGCACGAAGACCCTTTCGGAAAGCGATCCGCGCGGCCGCGTGAACGTATAGTTCATCAGCCTCGGCGAGTGTTCGCCGTTTTCTGACGATGGAGCATCCGCCCATGGCAACCGTGCATCGCCGCGCCAGTTCTTGTGCGCTGGTCCTTGTGGCCGGAACGGTTGCCGCCGCGCCCGCCACGGCGCAACTTCGGATCGCCACCTGGAATCTCACGAACTATCAGGGGCAGGCCGATCGGGACGCGGCGATCCAGACGGCGGTCTTCGGTGTGTACCAGGGGCGGTCGATGTCGCCGGACGTGATCCTGCTTCAGGAGTTCACCAACGCCGCGGCGCTGTCGCGTTTCGTGTCGCTGATGAACGCCGTGACGGGTCCGAACACGTGGGGCGCCGCAACGTTCATCAACGGCCCCGACACCGACGGCGTCTGCGTCTATCGGCGGTCCAAGGTTCAGTTGATCGGCACGACGATCGCGGCCTTCAGCACGGGGACCACATCCGACCAGCCCCGCCACACCTACCGCTACGACATCCGCCCGGTGGGGTATACCTCCGCCGGGGCGACCATCGGTTGCTACAACGTCCACATGAAATCGGGCAGCTCGAGCGACGACAACGCGCGCCGCTTGATCGAGACGACGCGCATCCGATCCAACGCCGAGGGGCAGGACACCAACGGGGAGGGGTCGGGGCTGCCCGCGGGCTATCAGTTCCTGGTCGCCGGCGACTTCAACGTGCAGACGGCGTCGCAGTCGGGGTACGTGAAACTCGTGGGCAGCGAAGCGAACAACAGCGGACGGTTCTTCGATCCGATCCGCAGCGGGAACAACGGCAGCGGGGCGGGGAACAACGGGAGTTGGAACAACTCCTCCGCCTACAGGTACATTCACACGCAGGACCCCACCGGGGCGGGGGGCATGGACGATCGGCTGGACATCATCCTGCTCGGCGCGGGGTTGCTCGACGGGCAGGGGTTCAACTACATCGGCAACCCGAACCTGACGTACAGCCAGACCACCTGGAACGACCCGAACCATTCGTACCGCGCGTGGGGCAACGACGGCAGCAGTTTCGATGCGCAACTCACGACCACCGGGAACACCATGGTGGGCGAAGTGATCGCGCAGGCGCTCAAGACGTGCGCGACCACGGCGGGCGGGCACCTGCCGGTCTTTCTCGACCTGCGCGTGCCGCCGAAGGTGAGCGCCCCGACGGTGGTGGACTTCGGTTCGGTGGCCCAGGGCCTGACCGCGCAGCAGAGCGTGCCCATCGGCAACGGGGGCGACGTCGCGCTGTGGACCGCCGCGGGCATCGCCAACGTCTCGTACACGCTGTCGGCCAGCGCGGGGTTCACGGCGCCGATGGGCTCGTTCATCGACGCACCGGGCGGCGGGCTGAACAACCACACGATCACGATGAACACCTCGACGCCGGGGGCCAAGAGCGGCACGGTGACGATCACGAGCAACGCCCCCGATGAGCCGACCCGGGTGATCCTGTTGACGGGCTTCGTGGTGCCGCCGAACCAGCCGCCCATCGCCGACGCGGGGCCGGACTTCGCGGTGACGGACTCCGACGGCAGCGGCGATGAAGTCGTGATCCTTGACGGCTCGGGCAGCTACGACCCCGACGGCACGATCGTGCTCTACCGCTGGACGCGTGGGGCAACGCAGCTGGCCTCGGGCCCCTCGCCGACATCGAGCGTGACGCTCGCTGTGGGGGTTCACACGATCCAACTCATGGTGACGGACAACGGCAACGCCACGGCGACGGACACGGTGGTCGTGACGGTGCAACCGCGTCCGAACCAACCGCCGGCGGCGAACGCGGGCCCCGATCGATCGGCGGTGGATGTGGACGGCGACGGGTTCGAGAGCATCGCGCTCGACGGCACGGCAAGCGCGGACCCGGACGGCTCGATCGTGAGTTGGGTGTGGAGCACGCCCGACCTGGGCCAGATCGCAGCGGGGGAAGCGCCGACGGTGTCGCTGCCCCTGGGCGAGCACACGGTGACTCTGCTGGTGACCGACGACAACGGCGCGACCGACACGGACACGATGACGGTCACGATCACCCCCTGCTACGCGGATTACAACCGTGACGGCGGGATCGACGGGGCCGATGTGGACGCCTTCTTCGCCGATTGGGAGTTCGGCGCTCCGGGCGCGGACATCAACGCCGACGGCGGGATCGATGGGGCCGATGTCGAAGCCTTCTTCCTGCGGTGGGAAGCCGGGGTCTGCTGAGAACCGTCACTCGGTTTGGTGTGCTGTTTCGACTGGCTTCACGCGGTCCACGGGATACCCAGCCCGCGACATTGCGGGGGGAAGGTGCGTTGGTCCATCTTGAACAACGCGGCGCGAGTACGGCCCGATGCGGCGCGATGTTCTGAGTCTTATTTCGTTCAGCAGCCGCCGGCCTCCCAGGCGCTGAAGAACGTATCGACATCACCGCCGTCGATGCCGCCGTCGGCGTTCACATCGGCGCTGGGGTCGCCCGATTCCCACGCGAGGAAGAAGGCGTCCACATCGGCCCCGTCCACGCCGCCG
>DDSA01000190.1:9607-9755 GCA_002343715.1 Phycisphaerales bacterium UBA2402
GCCGCCGTCCTGGTTGAAGTCGGCCGGGCAGGGTGGGGCACCCGCATCGGCCTCGAAGGCTCCGATGTCGCAAGCCGCGTCCCCATCGCCGTTGCCGTCGGTGGGGCGTTCGATGCCGCGCTGGTCGCGGTCGGGATCGCATGCGCCG
>DDSA01000048.1 GCA_002343715.1 Phycisphaerales bacterium UBA2402
CCATCGGGCAACCCCAGCAGGGCCCCCGCGCATCCGGCGGCGGCCTCGCGCCCGATGCGGGATGCGAAGCGCCCCGCGCCGATCGGGGCGGGCCACTGAGGGGGCGAGCAGTGCGGGATCGTGGGCATGGGACGACGGAATGTAGCCGTTCCGCGATGCGCTCGCGCGGGTATACTCCGACATGCAACGCGCCTTTCTCCAAGCGCATTGGTCCCACGTTGCGATTCTGTCCTACGCCGTTCCCTCCGACATCCTCAAGCCGCACCTGCCCCGCGGGTGCGAGATCGACACACACCGGGACCAGGCGTGGGCGTCGCTGGTGGCCTTCGACTTTGACGAAGTCAAGGTCAAGGGCTGGAAGATCCCCTTCCACCACAGTTTCCCGGAGGTGAATCTTCGTTTTTACGTGCGCCACGGCAAGGACCGCGGCGTCTGCTTCATCCGTGAGTTCGTACCCAAGCGTCTGATCGCATGGGTCGCCTCGTACGTGTACAACGAACCGTACAGCGCGGTGCCGATGTCGAGTGATGTCCACCGCCTTCCCGACGGCATCCAGGTGGAGCACAAGATCAAGGCCGCCGGTCACACGCAGAAGATCACCATCGCCACGACGAAGGACCCGCCGCTGCTGCCCACGCCCGACAGCGAAGATGCCTGGTTCAAGGAGCACGAGTGGGGCTTCGGGCGCGATACCAAGGGCCGCACGCTCAAGTACCGCGTCGCCCACCCGCAGTGGCTCACGTACCGCGTCTCGTGGCACGAGATCAAGATGGACTGGAAGCGCGTCTACGGGCCGCAGTGGGGGATTCTCAAGGGTGCCAAGCCCGCGAGCGTGATCCTCGCCGAGGGAAGCCCGGTCACCGTCTTTCAATCCGCAACGATCGGTTGACGCTACGGACCCTGCGCCCACACCTGCACCTGGAGGCGTTCCTGTTCCGAGAGTTGTTTGAGCGGGTCGAGGCGTGCGTTGCGATCAAGTTCGAGCGTCCGGGCCGCAACGGCGCGGCGTTCCGCGGCGGCTTCGGGATCGGTTGCGGCCAGCGCGTTGAGTGCCGACGCCAGACGGGCGTGATAGCCCGGTTCGAAGGGCGCGAGTTCGGTCGTTCTGCGGAGCGCTTCCACCACGCCACGCGGATCGGCCCGCATCGAATCGGCGCTCCCGATGGCCTCCTTGACCGACGCGAGCCACGCCCAGGCCGAGACGCCGCCGTGCTTGGTCGCCGCGGCGGATCGGGCCAGGGCCTCATCCTCCGCGCTGCGCCGGGACTCATCATCGGGCGAGAGCGCCGCGCTGACCAATAGCGCACGAGCAAAGGCCCGGGCTGTTGGGAAGTGCGTGGGTTGGGCTTCGCTCGCGAGAGCAAGTTCTGAAAGGACACCGGGCATCACGGCGCGGTGCAGTGTGTGTAGCCCCGCCGCGATGCCCTGCGGGGTCGCCTCGATGGAACGCCCGAGCGCTCCGCGCAGGTCCGCCGCGATCCGCGCGGCGGAGTCGCCTTGCCCTTCGCCACCGAAGACCAGCCGCGCCCGTTGATGAAACTCCGCGACCGGCGAAGCCATCTCGTACGCACGGCGCAGGGCCGACTCCCACCGCCACACCCCGACCCCGGCGAAACTCAGCCCCAGGAGCGCCGCCAGCGGCATCAGGGCAGCGAGCGAGCGCTTCGATACGTGTTCTGCACGAGGGAGCAGCGGGGGCCCCGCGACCATCAGGGCGATCATCACCCACATGGCGGAGCCGAGCGTGACCGCCGTGAGTTCGATCTGGCACTGGGCTGCCAGCGCCAGCGCCGCGGCGCCCAGCGCTACCCCCATGCCGCCGATGTTCGCCACCGTCCACGCCAGCGCCACGAACGCGCCCAGTCCCGCGAAACGCACCAACGTGGATTCCACGGTCGCCACCGGCTGTTCCAGCCAGGCTGCGCCGATGATCCCCGCCGCGCCGATCAGCCCCGCCAGCCGAGTGAGCGCGCGAGGATCCGGCGCGGCGGCAGAGTCGTCCGGCTCGGTCGTGCCTCGACCGGCCCGCCAGACCAGGGCGAACCACGCCGCGGCCAGGACAAGCCCCGCCAGTCCAAGCGTTGCTCCGAAGTCGAAGAAGACACTGTGCGGGCTGGCGACATCTTCCGGCGAGAGCGGATTTTTCAGGCGCATGTACGCGCTCTTGAACCCGGCCGGACCGGTGCCCGTGATCGGGCTTTCTACGAAGATCCTCGCCGCGCCGTGCAGATAGAACCAACGGAAGAGGATGCTCAGTTCGCCCAGCCGTTCCCCGATGAACCCTCGTGCGGAAACCGCGGCCAGCGTTCCCGCCACGACCAGCGCGCCGATCCAGCCGCCCCAGGACGGACGAGCGCGCTTGATCAACGGCAGAAAGACGAGCAGCCCCAGCCCAAGCCCAGCCGCGGCGTAACCGCCCTTGGCCCCCGCCATGACCACGCCCACGCCGCAGACCGCGCACGCCGCCCCGAACATCAACGCAGAAGAGCGGTCTCTCGCGCGGGTAGCACTCCACGCCAGCCCGGCGCACGCGACAAACCCCCACGCGGCGGTCGAGGCAAAGACGTTCGCCAGTCCGAACCACGCGGTCCCCTCGGACTGCATCAGGCGGCGTTCGTACGCCAGTGCCGAAGGAGATCCCAGCGCCCACCCCTGGGACTCGATGAACTCCTGCTTGGACTGCTGGAACATCCGCACCATGTCCGGGTGTTCGATCAGGACCTGCACGGCTGACTTGAAGACCAGCAGCGGCACCACGCCCAGGACACACGCAACGGCCAACGTTCGCACGGACGCGTACCGCTGCGAGTGGCCGATGGCGACGGCCCCCAGCATGCCGCACACCCAGGCCGTGCCGAGCACGAGATTGTCGAGGGCATCGGGAGAGCCCGGCCGCGCGTGCCACGCGACCGCGATCACACCCGCGGCGCAGGCCGAGAGCAACCACCACGCGCACGCGCCGGGCCTGCCGCGCAGGAGCAAGAGCACCGATCCGAGCAGCACGACGGCGTCGAGCGTGATCGAACGCGCCGGGGTCAGGCCCAGGATGGGCGAGGCGACTCGGAACGGATCCCCGCTCCACCCCGGGAAGGGATCGAAGGAGCTCGACATCCGCAGAACCATCACACCCAGCACCAACGCGGCCCCCGTCAGCACCGCCCGCGGCGCGGGCACATCGGCCGCGGATGCTCGCACATCGTTGCTCACCGCTCGCTCCCGGCGAACTCGAAGAGCGCCACAACGCCGAATATGAGCAGCACCTGCCCGCCGACGACCAGCGCCTGCCACGGAGCGAGGCTCCCCAGCAGCAGGCCCGAGACGCCGGTGACAGCCGTGAACCCGTAGATCACCAGCACCGCGGCCTTCTTCGACAGCCCTCGGCGTACCAGCCGGTGCGAGACGTGGTTGAGGTCGCCGATGAAGGGTGACTTGCCGCCGGCCAGGCGGATCGTTGTTACGCTCACAAAGTCGTAGAGCGGCACCGCCAGCACGATCACAGGCATCAGCACGCCGTACCACGCGCTCGCCGTGGTGCCCGGCTCTTCGGACAAGAACGTGGTGCGCGTCGTGAGGTACGCGAGCAGAAAGCCCAGCACCAGAGAGCCGCCATCGCCCATGAAAATGGAAGCGGGCGGGAAGTTGAAGACCAGAAAACCCAGCAGCGACCCCACCAGCAGCGCCAGGCACGCCGCGATGAACCACTGCCCGTTCAGGATGGCCGCGCCGAGGAAGAATGCTCCCGCGATCGCCCCGACCCCCGCCGAGAGGCCGTCCATGTTGTCAATGAAGTTCATGGCGTTGGTGATGACCACGAACCACAGGATCGTCGCCAGCACGGAGAGCCATTGGCCCCCCGCGTGGTGATCCAGAAACGTGAAAAGCCTGGTCTGCCCAAGGGTCACCACCGCCGCGGCTGGCACGACCATGATGACCAGTTTCAGAAAAGGGCCCAGGGGCCGCCGATCGTCGATCAGGCCCAGCACGTGCAGCACGAGGAGGCACGCGAGCAGCACCAGGGCGTTGGGTGTCTGGGCTTTGATGCCCGCCATGTGGGGCGCGATCGCGGGCAGCACGTTCGCCACAGCCACACCCGCGAAAGCCGCTGCCAAAAGCCCGGCGGCGATGGGCAGCGTGAACCCGAGAAAGATGCCGATGCCCCCGACGTTCGGAATCGCCCGTGCCGGGGCCTTGACCTGGCCGGGCATGGGCGCGGTGTCGAGGGCGCTCGCACGTCGTCCCCAGGCGCGGGCGATGAGCGTCGCCGGGCACGAGACGGCGAAACCAAGAATCACAAGTGAGAAGATAAGAATCAGCACAGTGAGAGAACGAAACGTAGGGGTGTGAGCGTCATCGCGGCATGAACCAGCGGCATCGCAGGGCGGGCGCTCCGCGGCTTACTCGCCACGGCCAGCCGGGATGGTGCCCCCTGAGGAATGTGGAGTTCCATCCCTGATCGGCGCGAAGCCCCCTCCGATCACCGTCAGCAGCGCGAACGCCCCCTGCGCGATGAGCCACACCCACAGCATCCGCAGCGGCCATGGCCCCAGCGACTGGATCAGCGTCGGCTTCCCCGGCACCGAAGGCCCGATGTAGCCGTAGTTCCAGCCGAAAGTGATATTGAGCGGCGTCACGAGCGCTCCATACGCGACAAAGACGATCGAGACCACGCCGTAATCACGCCAGGTCGGCCGATACCCGCGCACGATGAAGTCGTACAGGGCCGAGCCGATGATCTGAGCGTGGGTGATCCAGAAGAGCCAGTAGCGCGGGTGGAACGGGCCTTCGGTGAGTGTCGGTGTGATGAAGGCCTGCGTGCACAGGCCGAAGCCGAAGTAGTAGAGGGCGGTGCGGGGCCAGCGGTGTGCGGTGATGAGGGCCCACGCCGCGAGCCAGCCCGCGATGTCGCAGAGTTGGAGCGGCAGCGACCAGGCCCAGTCAAAGCGAGATGGGGCCAGGTAGTACGCCATGTTGATGAGCTGCCCGGCGATGACGAACGCCACCCACGCCCGTCGGACTGCCGGTTCGGCGAATCGCCTGCCTGCCCTTCGGCCCGCCGCGATGACCAAACCAACAAGAAGGGCGCACCCCGCAGCGCTGATCGCGTGCAACACGGACATGGGTTGGAACGTCTCGGGCAGGGTCATGCGCCCTTTCAGGCTGGCCGGCTCAGGCGTTCGCTCCTGCCGCCTCGTGCCGCAGTTGCCCGCACGCCGCGGCGATGTCGCGTCCGCGGCTGGCACGGATGTGGGCGTTGATCCGCCCCTCCCGCAGGATGCGCTGGAACTCGCGGACGTTCTCGTCCTGCGGGCGGCGGAACGGCAGGCCCTTGACCTCGTTGTATCTGATGATGTTGACGTTGGCCCGCAGGGTGGTGGCCAGTCGGGCCAGTTCGCGGGCGTGCGCGGGGGCATCGTTCACGCCGTGCAGCAGGGTGTACTCGAGGGTGATCTCGCGCCCCGTCCGCTCGAACCACTTTCGGCACGCCGCGAGAAGGTCCGCGATGGTCGTGAACTCGGCCCAGGGGATGAGTTCGCGGCGCAGGTCATCGGTGGGCGCGTGCAGAGAGAGGGCGAGGGTCACGGGCAGGTCCAACTGCTCCGCGAGTTTCTCGATCGCCTTCGGCAGTCCCACGGTCGAGATGGTGATCTTGCGGGCCGAGATGCCCATGCCGTCGAGGCTGGCGATGGTGCGAACGGCTTTCACCACGTTCGCCAGGTTCGCCAACGGCTCGCCCATGCCCATGAAGACGACATTGGTGATGCGCCGTACATTCGGCAGGTGGTCCAGCCGGTATACCTGTTCGACGATACGTCCCGCCGACAGGCTGCCGTCCAGCCCGCCCAGCCCCGAGGCGCAGAACCGGCACCCCACCGGGCACCCCACCTGCGACGAGATGCAGGCCGTGAACCGGTCCTCGCTGGGGATCATGACGCACTCGGTCTGTCGCTTGGAATCGAGTTCTCCGATGTTCGCCACGGGCAGAAGGGGGATCGTGCGCGGACCATCGACCGGTCCGGATTCGGAGGTTGGCGCGAGCGCGGCTGCGCCGTCGTGCCACTGGATCAGCAGTTTCTGGGTGCCATCGGTCGCCACCTGGTGGCGGATCACGTCCCCGGAGAGGAAGGTCATGTCACGCGAGAGGCGCTCACGGTCGAGTTTTGAGAGGCTCGACATCGCCGCCGGGTCGGTGATGCCCTTCTCGTACACCCATTCGTTGATCTGCGTTGCGCGAAAGCGGGGCATGCCCTTCGACTCGCACCAATCGCCGAGGGAATCGAGCGTGTGATCGAAGAAATGGTTGGGCGGGTGCTGCATGGGTGGGAGCGCCGAGGGCTGTTGTGGCGGCGAACGCTACGCGCCCTTCCCCGCCGAAACGGTCAGGGGCACCGCGCCGTACAGATCGCCGGTGATCGTCGGTGTCACCGCGCGGAAGCGGCGGCTCTGCGGGTCGATGCCCTTTTCTTCCATGATCCGCCGCAGCGCGCCCGGGGGGGCGAACTCCACATCCTCATCGAAGATATCACGCTGCTCGATCGTGCCGCCGAACCGCCCGAGCAGCATGCGGCACGTTTCGGCCACCAGGTCCTCGGGGGCGGATGCGCCCGCCGTCAGCAGCACCCGCTCGTTGCCCGTCGGGAACCAGCCCCAGTCGAGCTCGGAGGCGTCGTCCATCAGGCGGGCGGGCACACCGATGTTCTCGGCGATTTCCGTCAATCGAACGGAGTTCGAGGAGTTCTTCGACCCGATCACGATCACCAGGTCGCACTCCGGGCCGATCTGCCTCACGGCGGTTTGACGGTTGGTGGTCGCGTAGCAGATGTCGCTCGACGGGGGTTCCTTGATCTTCGGGAACGCTGCCTTGAGCGCGTTGATGATCACCGCGGCATCGTCGGTCGAGAGCGTCGTCTGAGTGAGGTAGACGAGTTTCTCGGGATCGAGGATGGTGAGGCTGGGGATATCCTGCGGCCGTTCCACCACCTGCGTCACGTCGGGGGCCTCGCCCAGCGTGCCCACAATTTCCTGGTGATTCTTGTGGCCCACCAGCAGAATCTGGTACCCCTGGCGGGCGTAGCGCACAGCCTCGGCGTGGACCTTCGTCACCAGGGGGCAGGTCGCGTCGATCGCCGTCAGGCCCCGTTCCCTGGCCTCCTGCCGCACCGCGGGGCTGATGCCGTGCGCCGAGAAGACCACGATGCCTCCGCTCGGGACCTCTGCCAGCGACTCCACGAAAATCACGCCTCGCCGCACAAACCTCCCCACCACGTGCCGGTTGTGCACAATCTCGTGGTACACGTAGATGGTCTCATCGGGGAACAGCCCGATCACCTGGTCCACCACATCGATGGCCATGCGGACGCCGGCGCAGAAGCCGCGGGGGTTGGCGAGGATCAGGTGCATCGAACTGATCGTAGGAAATGGTGTTTCTGAAAGATGCCGGGAGGTCGTGAATCTCGGATGTTCGCTTTCACAGGCCGATCCTCGGATCGTGTTTCCTAAACTAGGGTTTCCGCATCCCTCACCCCGACCCGGAAGATCCCATGTCCCTCTCGAAAGAACGTGTCCGCGAGGCCCTCACGCCACTCTTCGGTGGTGCCCATGGCGGTACCGCCAGTCTGCTTTCAGCCGCGGCCTGCGATGGAAATGCCAGCATCAAGGTGTTGGCCCCAGGGCGCAACCCCGCAGCGATGGATCAACTCGGCCTGCGTGCGCATCAGGCCGTGGTCGCGGCAACCCAAGGCTCGAAGGTGGACTCCTTCACAGTGGAGTTTGTGGATGACCGTGGGGCCGTGGTTCACACCTGGAAGGCCGGTACACCCCACGCCGCGGGTCACGCCCCCATCCCCGGTCTTCGCCCAGGACCTGCCAAGGGAGCCTTGCCCGGCGTCAAACGCATCATCGCCGTGGGCGCGGGCAAAGGGGGCGTAGGCAAGAGCACCGTGGCGCTGAATCTCGCCGTCGGCCTCTCCCGCCGGGGTCACGCCGCGGGTTTGCTCGACGGCGACATCTACGGACCATCCATGCCCACGATGCTGGGGCTGGATGGGCTGGACGCCATCACCCGGGATCGGATGCTCGAGCCGTTCTACACCCATGGGGTAAAAGCGATGACGATGGGCAAACTCGTCGCCCCGGACCAGCCCCTGATCTGGCGCGGGCCGATGGCCCACGGCGCGTTCAAACAGATCGCCGAGCAGACCAACTGGGGCGAACTCGACGATCTCATCATCGACCTCCCCCCCGGCACGGGAGATGTCGCGCTCACCATGGCCCAACTCCTCGCCCTCTCCGGGGCGGTTGTCGTCTGCACACCCCAGCGGGTGGCGCAGGACGATGCCGCCCGGGCCGCCAAGATGTTCCAGCAGTTGGGCATCGAGGTACTGGGAGTCGTGGAGAACATGAGTTACTTCGTCGGCGATGACGGCAAGGTCTACGACCTGTTCGGCCGGGGCGGGGCCGAGGCGATGGCCAAGCGCCTGGGACTTCCATTTCTCGGCGCGATCCCCATCACGATGGCCTTGCGAGAACACTGCGACAGGGGCGACCCCACCGCCAACTTCACAGGCACGGATCGGGCGGGGGTGGCCTTGCGGGATTCGCTGGAGGCGGTGATCGATGCCACGCTCGCCCAGTTGTCACTGGCCGAAGTCCGCAGCGGGGCCCGCCGACCCACCCTGGTCATTTCCTGAGCCGCGCTTCTCGAGCAGGCACTCCGGCTCGCCGATAAGCAGAGCGGGATGCCCGCCGCTGCACCGGCCACGATCCGCGCGCTCACCCGCACCGAACGGGGGATTGTGCTTGTGCGCGCCGGCCCGATGCTCGATCTTCGCCCGGGAGAAGCGTTGCTCCGGCTTGTCGCCCTCGGGCTTGGATCCCCCGATCTCGCCATCGCCGCCGGAAGACACCCGTTCCGCGGCATCATGGGACGGGAGTTCATCGCGGTGGTCGAATCCATCAACCCGCGCCCGGGGCGCATGACCGATGGTGATTGGATCGGCAAACGCGTGGTGGGTCAGCCGTTCATCCCGTGCGCGTCTTGCGACCTCTGCCGCGGCGGGCTTGGCCCCGTCTGTCGCGCGATCATCCGTCCCGGCTTGTCCGGCCGTGACGGTGGGGCGGCGGACCTGTTCACGTATCCGATCGCTTGTCTGCACGACGTGCCCGGCCGTGTGGGCGATGAGGCCGCTGTGCTGTCCTTTTCACTTGCTGCGGCGCTCCGCGCTGTGCGGTTGTGCGGGGCGGATGCACGATCGAACCTCACGGTCCTCGGTGATGGAGCCATCGGGTTGCTGTGCGCCCAGGTCGCGGCGGCGGAGTTTCCGCGCACACGCCTCCTGGGTTTGCGCCCCGCGGGGTATGAGTTGTGCGAACGGTGGGGAATCCCTCATCGCGATGCCCGCGAGGCGGGCGAGCGTCACGACCAGCAGGCCGTGATCGATTGCACCAACAGCCCCGCCGGCATGGAACTCGCTTCGGGTCTTGTGATGCCCCGCGGCCGAATCGTGCGTGTTCAACGGGGCCTGCCCGAGACGGCCGGGCAGAACGGGCCTCCGGGGCTTTGGAGCGCCTTGGAGCGTGAAGTAACACTCATCGGCATCGCGCCCCCAACGCCCGTCGAGGCTCTCGCGGCGCTCGCCGCCGGCCGCTATGACGTGACTCCGCTCGTCACGGAGCGTCTCATGCTTGAGCAGGGACCCGCCGCCCTCCTCGCCGCGGCGGAAACGGGCGCGATCAAGGTCATCGTGCGGGCCTGAAGCACTGCCGCCCCGTCACTACACTTTGGCCCATGCGTATCTGCGTCATTATCGCCGCGGCCGGAGCCTCTCGTCGATACTCCGAAGGAGGCGGCGTGCGGCACAAACTGGATGAAGACCTGGGCGGCAAGCCCGTGTTGCAGCGAACGGTCGAGGCGTTCACAAAGAACGAGCGGGTGGCAACGATCGTTGTGGCCGGGCCGGCGGATCCCGAGTCCGCCGCGGAGTTCCGATCGCGCTACGGCGACCGCCTGGGGCTGCTGGGTGCCACGCTCTGCGAGGGCGGCCCGACGCACCGGTGGGAGACCGTCCGCAACGCGCTGGCCCACGCCGGCGACTGCACCCACATCGCCGTGCACGACGCCGCACGGCCTTGTTTTTCACTGGAACTGCTCGACCGGCTTTTCGACGCCGCGGAACGCTACCCCGCGGTGATCCCCGTGGTTGAAATCAGCGACACGGTGAAGCGCATCCGCGAGACGGACGAGGCGTTCGGCGGGGAGGACCCGGTCGCGGCGATTTTGGGCGTCAATCCACAGACGCAGAAGAAACTCCGCATCGTGAGCGACACCCTGTCCCGGCGGGGGTTGTGCCTGGTGCAGACGCCGCAGGTCTTCGAGGCAAGCCTCTTGCGGCGGGCGTACGCACAGGCAGACCTGACCAGCACGGACGATGCCGGGCTTGTCGAACGCCTCGGTGAGCGTGTGGTGGTGGTCGAGGGGGAGGCCCGCAACATCAAGATCACCCATCCATCGGACTTGGACCTCGCGAGGGCGATTCTGGGTGTGCGGCCCCCCGAGGGGCGTCCTGTGCACAAACGATTCTGAGCCTCACGCGGCACTACCCGCCCGCAGGCTTTGCGGGATACCCGAGGTTCTTAAAGTGCTCGACCAATCGGTCGCGGTGGTCACCCTGCAGCTCCATAGTGGTGCCGCTGAGCGTACCGCCTGTCGCCAGCTTGGCCTTAAGCTCCTTCAGGATTGAAGGAAGGTCATCGGTTCGCGCGGATCGCGCTGTGAAGCCCGTCACCATTGTTACGAACTTACCCCGCCGCTGTTCTCGCCGCACACGGATCGCTTGACCCGCGGGGTGAAGCACCTTGCCGCTCAGTGCATCGCGGGGGCAAATGCACACCCCGAGAGGTTTCCCACACAGACCACAGGTGGCGGGTTGTTCGTGCGTGGTGCCGGCGAAGAGTCGAGACATCGAAGTAACGTACGCGGCGGTATCCTTGCGCGTTCTATCGGTTTCTGTCTTGGTCGGTTTCTTCCCCGCCACGCCGAGTTGTTTTCTTTCTCATTAGACGATCGGGCTAGGGGCTGCTGAATGCGGATCCAACGGTCATGTGGCACTCGGGCGATCGACCTGTGGAACAGAAAGAAAGGAAAGTGCGTCAACAATGCTAACATTATACTAACATAAGTATGATTGCTGTGCATTCCTTCATGGCTGGATTTGCCATTTGCCATCGCCCTCCCTTTACTTACCCCCCTCCGTTCCACCCGAACGGCGGTTGTGGTATCGAAACACTTGGCCGATGTACGGCCTATTCCTGCGTCTGCGTTCTAGAGGGAACACGAGGTAACTATGGCGATTCGAGTCAAGGCCCGCGGCGGAGAATCCGTCGAAGGCCTCATGCGGCGGTTCAAGAAGCTGTGCGAAAAGGAAGGTCTGACGAAGGACATCCGTCGCAAGGAGTTCTACGAGAAGCCCTCCGAGCGTGCCCGCCGCGATGCGCGTCGCAGCCAAGTCCGCAAGATCAAGGGTGACTTTGTCCCAATGGGCGGCAAGGGCGGTAAGGACAAGGACCGCGGCCCCGGAGGCATGGGCGGCTTCGGCGACCGTAACTGAACGGCAGCCCGATTCGGCACATGGCACTCGAACGATCGCCCCGAAGTTCTCGGTCTTCACGCCGGTGATTCAAATGCCGTGCCCAGCACATCAGCCAGCAGCGATTCGTCTGGAGGATCAACCCCCATACCGAGTTCATCGCGGGGCGCTTGCATCCCGACTCCCTTTCCGCATACTCAGTCATCTGTAACCGTTCCACCCGCGGCCGTTCGCCGCTCGTGAGGAGATCGTTCCGCATGTTGAACCGCTTGCCGACCCGATTCGCACTCGTGCCGCGCTTCGCCGCGGCGCTCGCGTGCTGCCTCGCCGTGCTCTTTGCTCCGGCCCCGGCCATTGCCGCAGACGCCCCCCCGGGCGCTTCGCACCAGCACGCCGGCGGCGAGGCCAACCTCGTGCTGCCGCGTGTGGGCACGGAGAAGTTCATGGGCATCCCCGGCGACACGCTCCTGTACGGGGGCATTGTCATCTCGATCCTGGGGATGGTCTTCGGGCTGGCGATGTACTCTAACCTGAAGAACCTGCCGGTTCACAAGTCGATGCTCGAGATCTCGGAACTGATCTACGCGACCTGCAAGTCGTACATGATCCAGCAGGGCAAGTTCCTGCTCGTTCTTTGGGCCTTCATCGCCGTCGCGGTGGGCTGGTACTTCGGCTGGCTGATCCCCAACCCCGAGGGCGGGTCGGGCATGTCGATGGGCAAGGTGCTGCTCATCCTCATCTTCAGCCTGGTAGGCATCGCCGGTTCATACGCGGTCGCGTGGTTCGGCATCCGGGTCAACACCTTTGCCAACTCGCGGGCCGCCTTCGCTTCTCTGAGGGGCAAGCCCTTCCCCTGCTACGCGATCCCCCTCAAGGCGGGCATGTCGATCGGCATGGCGCTGATCAGCGTTGAACTGCTCATCATGCTGGGCATCCTGCTCTTCGTCCCCGGCGATGTGTCGGGCGCGTGCCTTATCGGCTTCGCCATCGGCGAGTCGCTGGGCGCATCGGCGCTGCGTATCGCGGGCGGTATCTTCACCAAGATCGCCGACATCGGCAGCGACCTGATGAAGATCGTCTTCAAGATCAAGGAAGACGACGCCCGCAACCCCGGCGTCATCGCCGACTGCGTGGGCGACAACGCCGGCGACAGCGTCGGCCCCTCCGCCGACGGTTTCGAGACCTACGGCGTCACCGGTGTGGCCCTCATCTCCTTCATCCTGCTGGCCATCAACAAGGACACCGCCGGGCCCGAGTTCCAGAGCGTGCAGGTGCAGCTGCTGGTCTGGCTCTTCGCGATGCGCATCATCATGGTCGTGGCCAGCGCGCTCTCCTACTTCATCAACGAGGCGATCGCCAAGGCCAAGTACGGCAACGCCGACAAGTTCAACTACGAGCACCCCCTGACCAGTCTCGTCGTCATCACCTCGGTTCTCTCGGTCGCCCTGACGTTTATCGCCAGCAAGTTGCTCATCCCCGTGGTCGCGGGCGGCACCGACTGGTGGTGGCAACTCTCCCTCATCATCACCTGCGGCACCGCCGCCGGCGCGATCATCCCCGAACTGGTCAAGGTCTTCACGAGCACCCACTCGCGCCACGTTCGAGAAGTTGTCACCAGTTCCGAGCAGGGCGGGGCTTCGCTCAACATCCTCTCCGGCTTTGTCGCGGGCAACTTCTCCGCCTATTGGCTGGGGCTGGCGATCGTTGCGCTCATGGGCGCGGCGTATTACGTGAGCAACATGTTCGCGCCCACCACCCCCGGCAACACCATCATGATGGCCCCGGCGGTCTTCTCCTTCGGCCTCGTGGCCTTCGGCTTCCTGGGCATGGGGCCCGTGACCATCGCGGTGGACTCCTACGGCCCTGTCACCGACAACGCCCAATCGGTCTACGAACTCTCGACCATCGAGCACATCCCCAACATCAAGGCCGAGATCCAGAAGGAGTACGGATTCACCCCCGAGTTTGAGAAAGCGAAGGAAGCCCTCGAGGAGAACGACGGCGCTGGCAACACCTTCAAGGCCACCGCCAAGCCCGTGCTGATCGGCACCGCCGTCGTGGGCGCCACCACGATGATCTTCGCCATAGTCGTCGCCCTCACCCACGGGCTTGACCCGGCCCTGATCGGCAAACTCTCGATCCTCCATCCGCCCTTCCTGCTGGGCCTCATCTCCGGCGGGGCGGTCATCTACTGGTTCACCGGCGCGAGCACGCAGGCTGTCTCGACAGGTGCCTACCGTGCGGTGGAGTTCATCAAGGCCAACATCAAACTCGAAGGATCGACCAAGGCCAGCGTCGAGGACAGCCAGAAGGTCGTGACCATCTGCACGCAGTACGCGCAGAAGGGCATGTTCAACATCTTCCTGGGCGTCTTCTTCTCCACCCTCGCATTCGCCTTCTACGAATCCTTCTTCTTCATCGGCTACCTCGTCTCCATCGCCCTCTTCGGGTTGTACCAGGCCATCTTCATGGCCAACGCGGGCGGCGCGTGGGACAACGCCAAAAAGATCGTCGAGACCGAACTCCGCATGAAGGGCACCCCGCTCCACGATGCCACCGTCGTGGGCGACACCGTCGGCGATCCTTTCAAGGATACCTCCAGCGTCGCGATGAACCCGGTCATCAAGTTCACCACCCTCTTCGGCCTTCTGGCCGTCGAACTCGCCGTGAGCATGAAGAGCAGCGAGACCGGCTCCGGGCACACAGGCCTGACGATGGCCCTGACCCTGGGCTTCGGTCTGCTTTCGATGTTCTTTGTCTACCGCTCCTTCTACGGGATGATGATCGGCGGCAAGGCACACCGCTCCGCCCACTAAGTTCTGAAACGAAGACGGCGGCCCATGTCGGGCCGCCGTTTTTTCATTCCGCTGGGGTGTGGCTTATTCCCCGGACGTCGCCTCGGGCTTGATCCGCGTCAAGGCCCAGTCTGTCACCCCCGGCATCATCACCGAGAGGCCCAGCGCCATCCGCATCGGCCAACTTGTCCAGACCTCGCCGCGGGGCTTGCGAAGGCACCGGACCACCGCTCTGCCCACCCGCTCGGCGGGTTGAAAGGCAAAGCGCGGCGGGCGCGTGACCAGACCTGGGTGCTCGCTTTTCTCCGCCGCGACGTCGAAGAACTCGGTGCTCGTCTGCACCGGGTGGACGCTCGAGACGTGCACGCCCTTGGACCGCAGTTCGTGACGCATGGCACGGGCGAAGTGATCCTGTGCCGCCTTCGTGGCGGAATACGCCGCGAAATACGGGATGCCGATCTTCGCCACGCAACTGGAGCAGAAGAGGATGTGCCCTTGGCGGGCCGGGATCATGTGCTCCAGCGCGGCGCGGGCCAGCGTAAGTGAAGCCCAGAAGTTGGTCTCGAAAATCGCCCTCAGGTCATAGTCCGGAGTCTGATCGAACGGCGCCTCGAACCCGTAGCCCGCGTTGGCGAAGACCGCGTACACCGAGCCGAACTCCTCGACGGTGCGGGCGACGACACGCCGGCTGTCGGCCTCGTCCGCCACATCGCACGTGACGGCGATGGCCCTCCCGCCCGAGGCGTTGATCTCCGCCGCGGCGCAGAGCCGGGCCGTCGCCAGCCCGATGCCGCTGCTGGCGCCGGTGATGGCGATGGGCTTGCCGGACAGAAGGACGGCCATCAGTTCCCCTTGATCGCCTTCTCCGTGCCCTCGCTGGCGTTCTGGATGTCCTTGCCCAATCCCTTTGTGGTTTCGCAACCGGCCATGGCGTAAACGCAGAGGGCGAGAAGGGCGGTCAGGATGACGACGGTCTTGATGGACTTCATGCGATCTCCGATGAGTGTGGTGATCTTCCGACAGGGTCGAATCTGATTGTACCGAGCCTTGGAAACGGCGTTGATACTCAAGAAAAATTGTTGGCCCTGCAAGATTGCTTTCCTCGCGTCACATAAGTGCTTGTCCGCGATTTCCAGGGCCAACAACGGTCTCCCGCGGCGGCGGCGTCCGACGTTCGGATGAAGTGCCGCGGCCGGCCCTGGTCGGACACCATTTGTCCAACCCATTATGAGAGGAGAGCGTTTCGATGAACCGCATGTCTGTCGTTTCCACTGTTGTTCTGTCCGCCGGCGCGATGGCCGGACCCGTCGTCTTTTCCGCCTCTGGCTCGGACCCCGCCGCGGTTCAGGGCGCGGTGGACGCCTTTCGCGCCGCCATCAGCAACGGCGGGGGCTTCAACGCCCCCAACACCGGCCCCTTCGTCAACGGCCGCCGTGAGATCAACTGGGACGCCCCCGCGCTGGACGCCTTTCAAAGCCCTGCTCTGATGCCCAATGATTTCTTCAACAACAACAACAAGCGCGGCGCGACTTTCAGCACGCCCGACGGCACCGGGTTCCTGGTCAGCAAGCGCGTGAACGACGCCACCGGGCTGTTCGGCGATATCGAGCCGGCGTACAACACGTCCTTCCAATCCTTCTCACCGCTGCGGCTCTTTGCTGTGGCGGGCGGGGTGGTCTGCGACACCGTCTTTTCCGTGCCCACCTCCCCCGGCCAGGCCGCGACGGTCAACGGCTTCGGCGCAATTTTCACCGACGTCGACGCCACCGACAGCACCCGCATCGAGTTCTACGCGGAAGGCGGCGCGCTGCTCCGCAACGTGCTCGTGCCCGCCTCGCCCGACGGCGGCCTGTCGTTCCTCGGCGTTCACTTCCCCGATGGTGAACGCGTCGAGCGCGTCCGCATCTTCAGCGGCAACACCGCGCTGGGGGCGGGCGTGATCGACGGCCCGGGGCGCGACGTGGTGGCGATGGACGACTTCTTCTACGGGGAGCCCCAACCCATCCCAGCGCCCGGCGCGGCCGCGCTGCTCGCCGTGGGCCTCTTCGCGGGCACCCGCCGACGCCGCTGAACCCGATCACAAGGAGGAAACGAGGAACGCGGCCGGTGTCTGATCGCCCGGCCGCGTTTCTTGCATGTGTCATCGGCCATGCCTTGCGGAGAGAGGGCCGACGCGACGGTGTGTCGCGCCGCGTCGGCCCTTCGAGAGGAGCCCCCGAGTTGTTCAGTGCCGAGGTGCCGGTGGCGAAAGGGTCAGCGAAACACCGTCACCCGCCTTGACCCGGATGATGCACCAGTCAAAGTCGGAGTTGTCTTCGTTGAAGGCCACGATCAGGTACTCTCCTTCGGCCAGGCCCTTCTCGCGGATCATCCCGCTCTTGTCCGCAGTGCGCATCATGGGCAGGCAACTTCCCGCGGATCGGGTGATCTCAACGCGTGCTCCCGCCATCGGCTTGCCCCCCGGCTCCACGACCAGAATCTTGAGGTCGCCTGTCTTGGGCGCGAGGGCCGTGGCCTTGGTTGTCGGGCTGGGAGTGACGCCCATAGCGATCGTGACGCTCGGAGTCAGCGAAGCAAGGAAGGCAATAGCGGTCAGTGTGCGGTTCATGATCTTTGCTCCTGCGAGTATGTTGACGGGTGAAAGTCACATCTAGCCAAGATAGATCGACCCAGGCCACGGCGGCGCGGTCGCGTGCCTGAAACCCGCCCGAAAAAGGGGGGAGGCCTGAATCGCACAGCCCAATCTGGCCCGATCGCAACCATCGGACCGATGTCAGTTATGTGTGCGGCGCGTGTGGAGAGCATGCGGCCCGCCGCGAGGCATGAACGCCGATCGGGATCAAGCACGAAGCAGCAGACTCGGAGGGACCGCGTGAGCGCGATTCCAGCCCGGTCCATTCTCACACCCGTACGTGCGGTACCGGTCTTTGCGCCCAACCCGTTGCGCACAGCACGTCTGCTGATCCGTCCTCTGCGCGAGAGCGACCGGGAGGCCTTCATGTCGGCGGTCGCCCCGATGCGGGCCGAACTCGCGGCCACCATGTCTCTCCTACGGCTCGAAGAGCCACTGGATGCCTTTTTCGAGCGTCAGATCAGCCTGTTACGCCGCACCGACGATCAATCGGCGGGATGGCGTCGGATCGCCTTCGACGATGCCGGCGCGGTGGTAGGGGGGTTCAATCTCTTCGGCATCACCCGGGGGCTGACCTTCGAGGCCGAAGCCAACTGGTGGATCACGCCGGACAAGCGAGGGCAGGGCCTGGCGACCGAAGGCGTCCGGGCCATGCTCGATGCCGCGTTCGCTGATCTGCCGGTTGGACTGGGGTTGCATGCTGTTCACGCGTCGATCGACCCTGCGAACACGCCGAGCATCCGCCTGGCGCAGCGCATCGGCATGCGGTGCGAGGGCGGGTCGCGCCGGGTCTCGATCCTGCTCGGCGACCGCTGGGTGATGCACGAAACCTGGACGATTCGATCCTAGACCACGCCGGCGCGGTCGGGAGGCGACGGATGCAGCACGCGGGTCAGGAACTCAACCTGCGTGTTCTTCGCGTCATTGGATGAGCGGCCGAATCCGGCGTGTTCCTGCGGCGCGCCCGTGTCCTTGTACGTGCGGAGTTGAACGAGGTCGGGGTCTGCCCCACGACGCCGGTACTGGTCCCTCAGTTGCTCGATGAATCGCCGCTGGCCCGTGATGGGAACGACCGTGTCCCCTTCGTTGTGCAGCGCGAGCAGCGGGAGAGGTCGCCACGAATCGAGGTGTGCGGAGGCATCGAGCGCGGCGATCTGCTCGGGTGCATGCCTTACGGCCCATGACGCCCTTGTCCCAGCGGTCTGGCCGGGCTGAGCCGAGTAGAGACCATCGAGCCAACCGGTCGTGCCTTCGACCGCCGCGGCCAGGAATGGGTGCGGATCGCAGAGCCGACGCAGCGTGACCATCCCCCCGGCGGACATCCCGCCGATGGCCAGCCGTTGGCTGTCAAATACGTTCTTGAAATCCGCTCCCCCAAGGGCGGCGACAATGCCGTCTAACTCAGACACGGCTTGCCCGATGAGGTCGAGGGAACGCTGCGGAGACTGCATCTCCGCATCGAAGCGTTCGCCATGACCCGGCAGGTCGATCGCACACGCCGCGATCCCCGAACGAATCCAGCGCAGGTAACGGCCCGGATCGAGTTCCTTGCTCACGGTGCGGCCGTGAAGCCAGAGGACGGTGGGGGCAGGGTGTTCCCAATCCGGATGTGCCAGGAGCACGGGCACGCCGGCGAGACGTGCCGCCTGGGCACGGTCCGCGAGGGACTTGGGGAACTGTGCGAAGCGGGGATGGATGACGCGACGGGGGGTTCGTGGTGAAGCACGCCGCTGACGCCGCGGCGTGGTTGGTATTCACAGTGTACCGCGGCGGTCTACGCCCGAGCGAAGGTGCCGGCGGGGCTTCTGGCCGCGATCATCCAGGATTGCAGGTTGCGGCCGGGGCAGGCGGTGCTTTTGAGTTCACGATGGGTGTAGACGCGGGAGACAGGAACGCGGTAAAACCGCATGCGGTCCACGAGGAAGGATTCGAGCGAGATGAGTTGAGCCTGGGTAGGGCGCTGCACATCGAAGTTGCCGATGAGCATGATTCCCAGGTTCTGCTCGTTCTGAGCCTCGACGTGCGCGCCCTGGTAGCGGATAGGACGCCCTTCCCAGATCCGGCCCGAAGGGTCGATGATGAAGTGGTAGCCGATGTCGGCGAATGGTTCGGGACGGCGACGGATATGCCCTTCGCGGATGTTCGCGAGTCGCCGCGCGATGGCGGAGTACTCGTCGGAACCGGAAAAGGCGTTGCCCTCATGGTGGACTGTGATCCGGCTCACCGTTGGCATCCGCGTTGTTCTGCTCTCGATCACCGTGGCCCGCGTCCATGCTGAGCGGGGCACCACACCGGGAGGTGGGCCGACCGAGACGCCGGTTGGCGCGCGGGTTGGGGGGGGTGTTGATGGAGGCAGTGGAGCGGGCTTGACCGCATCTTTATCAGGCCACGCGACATCCACCTTGGAGAGGTCCGCGACAGGACCCGACCCCTGGCACCCCGCGAGCAAAGCCGCGGCGGATGCCAGAAGCCCGGTCTGCAGGACTTCTCGACGGGAAAAAGGTGGCAACAAGCGCGGGTACATCGGTTCAGGCGGTACACTGGGTTCAAAGAAATCGCGGTGGTGTATCCACTCGGGACTGATCCACAATCCCTTGAGGCGGATACGCGACAGGCACACTACTTGCGGTTTGCAGTAAAGACCCCGTTGGGTTGCATGAAGAGGACCGACTTGACCGTGCCTGCATCACTGACAAACTTCACGGAGTAGCCGGCCAACCCCTTGAGATCAAAGGTGTCATCCCGGCGGGGCTTGAGTTCATACGGCTGCTGGCCCGGGATGGAGGCGATGAGCGACCCGCCCTTGAGCGAGAGTGTGATGATTTGCGGGCCGAGTTCGTACTCGCCGACGAAGCGCGCGAGGTAGGCCGCATCGGTGAGTTTCGCCTCGGCCTTGCGCTTGAAAACGATCGGTTTGACCATGGGGTCCATCGTCGTTTCGAGAGAATCGATCTCGCCCGAAAGGCTCAGACGGAAGAGAAACTGGTGGTCCTGGAGCATCGGGTCGGCGGGGTTGTTGCCGCCGACAAAGGTGTCGAAGTGCCAATGCTCGAGGGGAGCGGAAATGTTGTTGTAGGAGACGGAGAGTGAGTTCCCCGCCATCGAAACCGCCACGACTCCGTACCCGGGGTGCTCGAACTCGCCGACGTACTCGCTCAACGGGTGCGATGGTGTTGTGCCGGTTTTCCGGGCGAGATTCTTGTTGGCCTTGGCTTCCTTCTCGGTCTTCTCTCCGAGCGCCCTCCTCGCGAGCGCCGCGGCGTTCCAATCCTTGACCTCGGCTCCCAGCAGTCGGTCGAGCGCGTGGTACGTGGCGAGCCGAGGAAGGGGCGAGCCGTTCATGTTGGCAAGCGCCACCACGCCGATTTTTTCGTTGGGCAGCAGGGTGATGAGGGCGGAGAAGCCGTCGATGTTCCCGCCGTGCTCGACCATGAGCCGACCCCGATAGGCGGAAACAAACCACCCCATCGCGTAGCCGATGTTGATGATTTCCGGCTCGGTGCTGGTGCTGGGCATGACCATCTGGGGCCGGTGCATCTCGGCGAGGGTGGCGGGGCTGATGATCTGCTGGCTGTTGAACCGGCCTCCGCCGAGGTTGGCGATGGCCCAGTTGGCCATCTCGGAGACCCCGGCGTTGATGGAGCCGGCGGGGCCGACGCGGGTGATGTCGCGGAAAGGCATCTTCCGCATGGCCTCATCGCGGCGCTCGTAGGGGTACGCGAAGTCGGGCGACTGCTGCATGTCAGCGACGGAAAAGACGGCACGGTTCATGCCCAGCGGGACGAAGATGCGCTCGCGGACATTCTCTTCCCATGACTTGCCAGTCACCTGCTCCGCTACGTAGCCGGCGGTCAGGAACATGAGGTTGTTGTATTGCCAAGTCTGCCGGAGTTCCTTGTTCGGCTCCAAGTGGGCAAGGCGGGAGATCATGTCCGCTCGGCTCATGTTCGAGTTGTACCAGACCAGATCGTGTCTGGGAAGTCCGGAACGGTGTGTCACCGTGTCGCGGATCGTGAGGCGGTCGCTTGTCCGCTCATCATTCATTCTGAAGGTGGGGACATAGTCGCGGACGGCCCGATCCCAGTCGAGTTTGCCCTCGTCCACGAGCGTGCCCAGCACGAAGGTCGTGAAGGCCTTGGTGCAGGATCCGATGGCGAACAGCGTCTGTGGCGTCACGGCGGCACCGCCGTCCAGATCCTTCACACCCAGGCCCTGCGAGAGGATGACCTGACCGTCCTTGACAATCGCGATGGCCAGCCCCGGGGCGTTCCAGTCCTGGCGGGCTTTGTCCGCCCATGTGGCGAACCCGGCGAGGGTCGCGGCGGCACCCTCCCCCGGGCTGCCGATGTACTTGAGTGTAAACGGAAAAGAGGCCCCGCCCTGCTCGAACGTTCCGGTGACGGTTTCGAGGTCCGGCATGATCCTGCCGCGGAATGTCGGATCGCCCGGCACGCCTCGGATCATCGCGGTCAGATCGTTCCCGGAAATGACGATGTTGGAGAGCGGGAGATCAACAGCACTTTGGGCGGGTATGGAGATGTCGCCGCTGATGGTGCCATCGGGGTTGTTGGTGAAATCCAACTGCACATCAAGTCGTTGCCCGGGGAGATCGATGAACCCTTCCCACCGCTCGGGCTGGGTCGCGTTGATGTTGGCGACCTGGGGCGCGGCGGCCGGTGCCGGCGCGGCAAGGCC
>DDSA01000098.1 GCA_002343715.1 Phycisphaerales bacterium UBA2402
AGAAGGCCTCGACATCGCCGCCGTCGATGCCGCCGTCGGAGTTCACATCGCCGCAGGCGTTGCCGGCCTCCCAATCGGCGTAGAAGGCTTCGACATCACCGCCGTCGATGCCTCCGTCCTGGTTGTAGTCGGCGGGGCAACGGGAACAGGAAGTGGAGCCGAATCGAACGACCTGTTGATCGGCGAGGGTCATCTCGCGGGTGTTGGATGAGGTCCAGACGGCCCGCTCGGTGAAGTCGTACTCGCGGGCTGGGCTGTTGGCGATGATGCGGATGGTGTCGCCGCGGACGGGGGGAGTGCCGGGCACGATGGAGAAGAAGACCGGGCGGTCGTACTCCCACCAGATGCAACTGGTGCGCCAATCGTCGATGAAGGCGGGCTGCTTGCCGCAGCCGGAGAGGGCCGCGACACCCTCGGCGGTGAGGGAGACCGCGTTGCCGGGCAACACCATCATGGCGACCACATCTCCCTGCTGCTCGACCTTCACCAGCACATCGTGCGTGCCGGTGGGGGCGAGGTCGCAGAAGATATCGAAGAACGCCGGGCGGAAGCGGACCTGGCTGTTGACGATGTCCGTGCCGGTTTCGCCGCCCTGCGAGCCCACGAAGCGAACGGCGACATCCCCGGCGGCGCAGGCGGCCTCATCGTTCTCGGCGCACCCGAAGGTGAGCGACGCGTGGTAGGTCTCGGCCTGATCGAAGTGGACCTCGACGCCGCCGACCGCGCTGCCCACGTTCGAGATCGTGGCCGACCCGGGATTGGTATCGAGTCCGACCGACTCGGTGTCGCCGCAGCAGGCTTCGTGCAGAAGCCCCGACACGATGGGTCTGGCGTTGTCGATGGTTACTTCGGTAGTCTGCCCCGCCGGCGCGGTCCAGGTCATGCTCAGCGCCTCGACCTCGGCATCGTCGTGCAGGGGGTTGCTCATCTCGATGCTGTCGCCCTCAAAGAGTGGCAGACCCGGAACGCGGAAGACCATGGCCTCGCCGAACTTGATGACGTGGTGGCAACGCCGCCGGTCGTCCTTGGAGAGTTTCCAGACATAGACATCCTCCTTGGCGCGTCCGCGACATTCAATCGCCGAATCCGGAGGCAGAGTAAACGTGCGAGAGTCTCCGGATGCGGAGTTGCGGATGGTCCACAACGGCTCCTCAATGAAAATATCGAAGAAGGCCGGGCGGAAGGTGCGTGTGCCGTTCTCGTTGGTGATGGCCAGTCCGGACAGCCTCTCGGCAGCACCGTCGCCGTCGAGATCGCCCGTGGCGACAAAGACGCCGCCGGAACCGCTGGATTCAAGCCCCGCTCCCTCTTCGGAGAAGTCGATGACGTACCCCTCGGCGCCGTGCACATCAAAGGACACCCCGTCCTCGCCGCTGTGGCCGAGATTGCGGATCGGCAGCCTGCGCCCCACGGGATCGAACACCGGATCGATCGTGCCCAGCACGGCGACGGGCGTGCCGAAGAAGCGCTTGATCCGCGGGCAGGCGTAGACACGCAGGGACGTGAAATCGACGCCGGTATCGTCCTGCACATAGAAGTCAAAGCGGCGGTCGGCCATGTTGCCCAGCAGCGTGGAGCAGCCGCCGTTGTAGGAGTGGTTGGTGGCCCCGAGGTTGTGCGGGAAGGTGGCGGTGGTGAATGGATTCCAGGTCGCGGCGAGGTTGAAGCCCCGGTAGAAGTTCGCGCCGCTGTAAGGGATGATGGGCGCGCCGTCGTTCAAGAGTTCAAAGAAATATGAATCGTTGTTCGAGCCGCCGCCGCAGGCCCTCATGCGGGTGTTGAACCCGGCGCTCACGATGCCCGCGGGCAGACCGCTGAAGGTATGGCCCACGCCCCGGTCGATCGTGCAGTTGTCGTAGGGCTTGTAGAGGAAGGGGGGCAGATTGCGCACCGCCACCAGTCGCGGCTGTGGCGCGGGAAGGGGATCAACAGGGAACGCGGCGAAGTTGTCCGCGATCCCGGACTGATAGAAGCGGTAGGTGCCCTGCTCGCAGGGGCAGACCTGCACGGTCAGTTTCGCCCAATCCACGCTGGTGTCGTCCTGGATGTAGATGTCGAGGAAGCGGTTGGCGTTTAGGAGAGGCAGCATGTTGAACCCGCCGGGGAGCGAGGCGAGGTTCAGGCTGATGGTGGTCTCGGTCGGGCAGTTCCACGTGCCCCCGTTGAGCGCGGCGATGCTGCTGCCCCAGGCGAAGTTGGTCCCGTTGAACATCAGGTTGATCGAGTCGTTGCCCGGGATATCACACTCTGCCCGCAGACGAATATCAAGCCGGGCGGAGACAATCCCGCAGGGCAGGTTCTGGAACGTGCCGCCGAAGGCGTGGTTCACGTTGGCGTTGTCGTACCCCTTGACGCGGGTGCCGAAGATGCCCGTCAGGTACGACAGCAGCGCCGGGCGGGGCGTGGCCGGATCATCCGGCGCGCCCCATGAATCGGCACGCCCTCCGTCGTAGCAGATCTGCACGCGGCTCTGCTGCGGGCAGTCGCGCGGGCAGGGAGGCAACTGCGAGCAGGGGTTTCCGATCAGGTCGGCATCGCGGCGAAGAAGGTCGGCGGTGTTCCCGGCCGCATCAAACCCCTGGAACTGCACGATCGCGGGCATGGTGGGCAGGTTCGAGAAGCAGATGCGCACGGTGTACTGCGGTACGCCGGGCGGGGTCTGGGGCGTCAGGCCCGTCCCGGGCAGGGTCCAGGTGATCGTGGTGCCCGAGACCACGGGGGCCGGGCCGACCCATCCGTTGGTTGCACTGCTGATGACCGCACCCGGGGGGAACATGATGTTCGCCGTGATGGTCTTCACGTTGCCCGGAGCACCCCAGACCTGCCAGATGTCGAAATCAAAGCAGCAGTTGCCCGCGGGGCGTGCGGTAATGTGGAGTTCCGCGGGAGGCACCAGCGCCTCGCCGAACGAAGCATTGCTCAGCCCCGCGAAGGCCGCGAGAACCAGACCCCGGGTCGCCTTTGTTTTCAGGCTGCGCAGGTGAGAACACCCGGAACGACAGACCGATGATATCGAAGAACACATGACAGTTGCCTCGCTTTCTTTGATTCTCTCGCGGCTGGGAACCCCGCCGCGACCACACCAACCGACGCTGACGAGTTTTCAGGACAAGCGGTGACCGCGCCGCGGCATCAAGCCCGGGTCGGGACACGCCGGACGCACTTCCCGGCCCGCACTGGTTTCTTACACCCCCCTTGAAATATTTTTCTCTGGCTTGCCCGCGGCGGTCCCCCCCGAACACCGTTTCAGCCGCACCCCCCCGCCGACCACTGCGCGAAGAAGACCTCGACATCGGCCCCGTCGATGCCCCCATCGCCGTTGACATCCGAGGCGGGGTCGCCCCCCTCCCACGCCGCGTAGAAGGCATCGACATCGGCCCCGTCGATGCCCCCGTCCTGGTTGAAGTCGGCAAAGCAGCCCGGCCCGCTCTCGGGTGGGGTGGTCTCGACGCCCCGGACCAGCAGTTCGGCCATGCCCGAAGCGGTGAACCGCATCCCGGTGACGGCCTCGGGCCGGACCGCGGCGTTGAGCGCGGTGAAGCGCACCCCGTCGCCGGTGCCGATCAGCGTGCCCCGATTCTGGAACGGGGTGTGCCGGCCGCCCTCTTCCTTCTTGAGCAGGAGCGAAAGCCCGCCTCCCCCGCCGCCGCCACCATGCCCGGCATCGATCTTCCACACGTTGGGCGGAGACGATGTCAGCGCCGACACCACCGCCGGGTTCTCGACCACCACCGAGCCGGTGACGGTCTCACCCTCAACCACTTCGATGAGAATCTGGGCCGCATCGACCGGGCCGAAGTCCGCGCCGAGATCAAACCGCATGGCCCCGTTGCCCAGGGCGCTGCCACGGACGATGGGGACCTTGTCCCCGTCGAACCTGCCGGAGGCGGAGAGTTGCAGGTTCATGCTCCCCAGGCAATCCTCCACGGTTCCCGCGCAGGGTCCATCGATAATGGCCGTCATTGATCCGGAATCAACGCACTCCAGCAAGACGCCGTCGTCACCGCCACCACCCAGGTTGGAGACCACCACCGCGCCGGGATTGGTGTCGATCGCGGCGTGGCCGACCGCCGCGATCCGCACCGGCGCATCGTTCACGGGATGCACCCGCACCGATCCCCCGCGGAGACGCTCCACGAAGGGACTATGCCCGTTCTCATCGCCCCAGAACATGCCCAGCCGCTCGATCGGCAAGGCCGATGGAAGTTCGGCCTCGATCGTATCGCCCGCGAACATCAGCCCAGTCGAAGTTGACATCGCCCGGAACCCCATCTTCAACCACGCGACTTTGTTGTCGCCGTTCCTGCCCAGGCCGGCCCTCGCCTGCCCTTCGGTGGTCGTCATGACCCACCCGCCGGGCGGGAGGCACGTCTCCACCCGATCGCCGGTTTCGGAGTTGAGAAGGGCGATGCGGGCGCACTCTCCGGATGCGGCCGCGGGCGCATCGATCCACAATCCATCGGGGAAATGCTTGGCCATGCGCCACGAGAAAACCGACGTCGGCGAGGTGTCGCCCGGGGCCTGGGTGTGCGCGGCGAGCGTCCATGTCCGGCCCACCGGCGCCTCGGCCATCGCCGCGCCGAGGTCGAGTTCGTACCCGTCAGCGCCGTGGACATCGATCAGGACACCGTCGTTCTCGCCGGCACCGAGGTTGGATGCGATCAGTTCTCCCGCGGCGGACGCCGTCAGCGAGGCGGCTCCCGTCGCGGCCATCGCTGTCCCGAAGAACCGGGTCAGGGGTGGGCAGGGCCACACGCGGAGCGTTGCCCAATCCACCGCCGTGTCGTCCTGCACATAGACATCGAACCAGCCGTCGGCGAGAGGCCCGATCATGCTCCCGCAGGCGAGCGCGCCGGTGGTCAGTGTCGTTCCCAGGTTGAGCGATACCCGCGCGGTCTGCTCGGCGGTCCACGTGCCGCCGGTGAGGGTGCTGATCTGGAAAGCGCGGTAGAAGTTGGCGTTGCTGTAGGGAATAAGGGCCACTCCGGGCGCGAGCAGTTCGAGCGCGAGCGTGTCGTTCACGCCGCCCCCATCGGGCGGCGGCACGGGGCACGCCTTCATCCGCATCGTCAGCATGGCCCTGGCGATGCCGCCGGGCAGCGGCCCGAAGGTCTGGCCGTAGCCCCGATCCGGGGTGCACTCATCAGGCTCTCGCCACAAAAAGGGCGGTGTATCGCGCACCGCGTTGAGCCGCGTCTGCCGCGATGTCGCCGGGTCCGTGGGAACGGGCGCGAAGTTGTCGCCAAAGCCGTTGGTGTACGCGCGATATCCCCCTTCGCACGGGCAGATGCGAAGGGTCAATCGTGCGTAATCCACCGTGGTATCGTCCTGCACGTACAGGTCGAGGTAGTGGTCGCTGTTCAGTTGCGGGATCAGGTTCAGCGTCCCCGCGGCCGTGGGGAGGGCCGCGAGGTTCAGCGTGATGGTGGCCGCCGCGGGGCACTCCCACGACCCGCCCGCGCCCGGCAGGTCGCGGATCGCCCGCCCCCACGAGAACGTGTTGGGGCCGAGGTTGAACTGGAGGTGGATCGTGTCGTTCGATGAGATATCGCACTCCGCGCGCAGGCGGATCTCCAATGAGGCCGAGACGATGCCGCAGGGCAGCCCGCGGAACGTGTGCAGGAACCGGAAGTTCGCCGAGGCATCGTCGAACGCCTTGCAGGTGCCGGCGCAGAAAAAACGCTCGAAGTCCGGCCGCGGTGTCACGGGATCGAAGGGGATCGCAAACCCGTCAGCGCGCCCCGCATCGATGCACACCTGCACCTGCTGCGCTGTGGGGCAGGCGGTGGGGCACTGCCCTGATGCCGCCCACGCCATCGCGCAACCAGCCGCCGCGGCGAGAAACTCCGCGTGGCGCGCGCTGCCACTCTTCACACACGCACGGATTCGAGCACTCATGCGGACTCCTTTGGAGCGTGCCACCCGGACCCGCCGAGGGTACATCCGTCCGTCGATCAACGAAAGCAACCAGCGGCCAGTGGGCGCAACTCAAGGGGAGTTCGCCCGGCGAACCCCCTTCTTACACCGTACCCGGTTCTTAATATACCAAAGAGAGGGCCGACTGGCCAGACACAAACTCAGGATTCGCAAGTTGGGAATAACCTAACGCACAACGAAAACAACGGACTCTACCGCCCTTGTACAAACGTCAGAAATGACCGTTTTGGTTCAGCAGCCGCCCGCTTCCCACCGGGCGAAGAACGTTTCGACATCGCCGCCATCGACGCCGCCGTCCTCGTTGACATCGCCGCAACCCTCGCCCGACTCCCAGACCACGTAGAAGGCCTCGACATCGGACCCGTCAACCCCGCCATCCTGGTTGAAATCCGCCGCGCATGGCGGGCAGGCGGTGGAACAACCCGGGCAGAACTTCGCGATGATCTTCCGCGTGGCGGTCTGGCCGATGTCCGAGACGGTGATGCTGGTGTACAGGTATCCATCATCGCCCAGGTCCATGGCGCTGGTGGTGGTGGTGGTTTCGGGCAGGTCGCGGACGGTGAGGTCGCCGATGCCGTCGCCGTCGAGGTCGAGCAGATCGCCGATGCGCACGACCTTGATCGAGGTTCCCCGCAGGTCGGCGATGTTCCCGTGGAACAGGACGCGGTTGGTGGTCGAAAAACTCCAGATGTACGCCGCGGTGCCGATGTTGCTGATGCTCGCCGCCCGCACTGTGGAGCCGGACGGGATGGTGATGCCGTCGACGGTGTCCCCCTCGCGGACGGCGGGGACGCGGTTGACAGCGATGAAGTTGTCGGTCTGGGAGGCGGTGATGAAATCGCCCCAGATGAGCGTGTCGCCGCCGTTGTTGACGCCCACACCGGAGAAGTTTTCCCACCCTTCATCGGGGTCGCCCGGGAGCGGCTGGCCGTCCTCGGCGATGATACTGCCGTTGTACAGGACCGCGGCGCTGCCCGTCGCGCCGCCGACATCGACGATGTGGATCACGTGCTGCCCGTTGTCGGAGAAGTCGTAGTTGAAACTCATCCCCGGCGTGGCGAAGCGCAGGGTGCGCCCGTCGATCGTGTCGCCGGTTCGGTAGACGGGGGTGAGCACGGGATCGCCGATCTGCCCGCGGTACAGAACCCGCGCCGCCGTGCTCCCGGTGGGCGTGCTCGCCAAGCCCCCTACGAACGCGAACAGCCCGTCGCCGAACATGGAGGGGCGGCTGGCGAAAGAGATGTAAAGTCCCGGGTAGCCCGGTGCTTCATCTCCATCGGAGATGATGTACCCCGATGAACCCCAGATGCCATCGTTGCCGTCGATGCTCGGCGAGTAGACGAACCGACCCCCGCTGGCCACGCCGATCGACCCTTCGCCGCCGGTCTGTGATGGGGTCGAAAAAAAGACGGGGCCTGTATCGAAGAAGATCACGCGGCGCGAATCGCTCAACACCGCCAGAAAGCCCACCTTGCCGTCTTCGCTTGTATAGGCCGTGTTCACGGTCGAAACGGTCAGGCCCTCGGCCCACGATGGCGATGACCCTTCGGACAAGATGACCTCGGCGGGCACGATCGCCTGAGCATGAACGACAGAGACCGCGGCGGCGGACAACACAACAGACATGACTCGCATCGGATGCTCCTGAGAAGAAGTAGGCACGAAAGCGTTTATTATAGAAGAAAACGCGTTTGCGCCAAGAGCGTTTATAGGACATTCTGACGATCGCATCAAAAAACCGCGCCGTCGTGGCGCGGTCAGTTGAAACAGACATGCGGTTCGATGTCCGCGTTCAGGCGGCTTCGCGGTTCAGGCGCGCCTTGTCGGTCGCTTCGATGTTCTGGTTGCAGTTCGGTGCGAAGGGGAATGGGCCGACGTTCCAGTTGAAAGCTGGGGTGAAGAAGGGCGAAAATGCACCGGCGTAGTTCCAGGCGGCGGGAGCGCCGAAGGGCCAGACGTTTGTGCCGGTGTTCACTGTGTTCTGCCAGTTCGTCCCGTAGTTGAAGGGCGT
>DDSA01000067.1:0-18374 GCA_002343715.1 Phycisphaerales bacterium UBA2402
ACACGCGCGGCCCGGTCCATCCCGCCGCGGCGGGTGCCGGCGCCAGGCAAAGGCCAGGGCATACCCGCCACCGTTCTTGCCGAGTCGGCGCCGCCGCGGGCGGGCGTGATTTTCCGGTGATTATTTTGATGAAACACTTTTCGCTTGTCCACGATATTCTCATGCTCGTGGGCAAGATCGGACGGTCGGGGTGTCTTCCGATGTGCGGTTTGTGCCCGATGAGTGACGGGGTTCTTCTCCATGCCGATTCCATCCGTCCCGGACCTGCTGAGCAAACTCATTTCAACGAACTCCGAGAGAAGTAGCAGACCGGCGCTGATGGATGCCTTGGAACCCCGGTGCTTGTTATACGCAGTAGGCGTCGACGGTGGCGAACAGGTACACGAGTGGATTACGGAACAGGCGCACAATCTCTTTCTGGATCAGTTCGGCTGGAGTTACATCACACAATCTAGCTCGCTGGTGAGCCTTCGTCAGGGTGCCCGTGACGAGGATGTGCCATCGGGTGCGGTGCTGGGCCACTTTTGGGATGAGGGCCTGTTCGGCAGAACTCTGGGCTTCGGAGGCGGGTTGTTTCTTGCCGAAGCCCCACCCACACGTGCCGTCCGGTACTTTGGCGAGATGTCATCGTCTCCCTTGCTCTCCGACACGGACACGCTTGTTCGGATCGGCAGGGTCGCACACCTGCTCCAAGATGTCACGGTTCCATCGCATGCCCACAACGATGCGCACCTCGACCGGAGCGCGGGAGATTGGCTGGAGAACAATGGGTTCGATCGAACCGCGGGGGACTGGTTTCACGACCCCGACCCATTCCATGATTGGGTGGACGGACTCCCGTTCGTCCGCAACCGACCATCGGTGGACCCGTTACCGAACGCCGCGTTCGACAGCGCCGGCACGATGTACGACCGTTCGGATCGGCGCGTCCTTTTCTACCGCCAGGGCCAGATTGACTCGGCGACGCTGCGTCGTCCGGACTCCATCCCGACCCCATTGACCGCGGGATCGGACCCGTTGAACTACATGGTCGGGTTGTTCTACGAAAATGCCGAGACCGCCGATGACTTCGACAGCAAGGATTTCAACGGCGAGGGCCCCCGCGCTGCAGGAGGTTCAGGCGGGCACCGATATCACACGATCATCTATGACGTGCTCGGGATTGAGTTCCCTTATGAAGAATCAGGGTACGAAGCGTGGACCATCTCCGAGCTCAACGCACAGGCGAACGTGCTTGTGCCCTTGGCGGTGCGGTCCACCGCCGAGTGGTTCCGGGTTTTCTTCTCGGATCCACGGATCAACGGCGAGGACCCCGTTGTTGACTTTATCAAACTGAACAGCACCGACGAGTCTCAGCCGCAGCGCCTGCCGAACACAACGGTCTACCTCGACGCGATCGCAACCGACGAAGATTTGGGCAACGCAGGAGTCGGGAAGGACACCTTCGAGTTTGAGTATCGCCGGAGAACCGCGGATGGATCGGGCGCGTGGAGCGAATGGCAGACGGTCCCACCGAGTCAGTCCGCACGCGGGAGGCACGTCGAGAACGGATCATCCGTCGCGCCCGATCTGAGCGAGTTCGCGGGGAAGCACAGCGCGACGATCCAGCGAACGTTTGAAGCCGAGTCGGGGTTTATCTATTCTCTCCGTGTGAAGAACCGGGACGGAGGCGGGCGAGAAGGAACGTCGGAAGAGTACTTCGTTCGAGTCGGCGCGGGCGCGAGCGTGGTCGAGGTCATCGACCGGTCGGGGAGCATGTCGGGCTCACCTCTCACTGCCGCCAAGTCCGCCGCTCAACTCTTTGCCGATCTCCTCCGCCCGCGCGACCGAATCGGCGTGGTCGCTTTTGACTCGTCCGCTTCGGTTGTTTTTTCACTGACCGACATCGACGACGGTCTCACGATCATCAACTCGGCGAAGGCCGCGATCGCGAGCATCGTGAGCAGCGGAAACACCGCCATCGGCGAAGGCATCTTTGTCGCCGATTCGCTTCTTGACCAATACGCCGGCGAGCCGGGGCGAGCGATTGTCCTGATGAGCGACGGTCAGAATAACGCCGGGCGTGATCCGCTTTCAGTGATACGCCAGTACGTCGAGCCGGGTGTGCGCATTTTCACCATCGGTTTCGGCAGCGGCGCTGACGGCACCACACTCAGCGCCATCGCCGCCGCTACCGGCGGTGAGTATTACTACGCGGCCAGCAACGCGGACCTGCAACAGATCTACACACGCATCCTCGGCCCGCTCAGCGGCCAGACCAGCGTAACGAACCAGAATCTCACGATCTCTCCCGGCCAATCGCGGTCTCAGTCCGTGAACATTCCGGGCGGACGCTCTGCCACGTTCGGTGTGAACTGGGGAGGAAGCGATCTCGATCTGTCGCTGACGGACCCTTCGGGCCGCACGTACGCACCGATCCGCACCACGGTATACTCGAGCACGTTGGACACCCTCGACGGCTGGACGGCCGAGGGCGCTGCCTGGACGGTCATCGAGGACGCTGCACTCGGCGGAACTGCGGTCACCGAAAGCCCGACGGGAAACTACTCGAACCGAATGGACGCCAGGCTGACGCTCGCAACCGCGTTGAGGGTCCCGGCGGGAGGGGAACTCCGGCTGAGGCACCGATATCACTTCGAGAGTGGATACGACAAGGGCGATGTCGAAGTTTCGACCGACCTACTCACCTGGAACCGTGTGGCCAGATTCACGGGCACGCGCACGGCGGCAACCGAGGATGCCGTGTCCCTCGCCGATTACGCGGGGCAAGATGTCTACCTTCGGCTGCGAGTCACCAGCGACGGCTCTGTCACGTACGACGGTTGGTTGATCGACTCCCTCAGCGTCGAAGGGATCCGGTACCCGGATGGCGTCGAGTACACCACAACAGGCACCTACGAGATCTACCGTGTCACGAACCCGATGCCCGGCGAGTGGACGATGACGGTGATGGGCGTTGATGTGCCGCGGAACGACTATCCGTTCAACATCTATGCCTTCAACGACGATCGTCCGCCCCTGCCGCCGCGACTTTCGATCAGCGATACGTCCGTCACCGAGTCACCGACCGGTGTGCGTGCGGCCGAGTTCGCTGTCACCCTCTCCTCGGCATGGTCAACCGCCGTTTCCGTGCGGTATCGCGTTGAGGGCATCTCGGCATTGGCGGGTGAGGACTTCGACCAGATCGAAGGTGTGCTCATCATCCCCGCCGGTTCGCTCTCAGGAACTATCTCGGTCAACGTCCGCGGCGACCTCCGCAACGAGGGGCCTGAGACGTTCCGCGTGGTCATGCTCGAACCAACTGAGTGCACGATCGATGTCTCCGAAGCGGTCTGCACGATCGAGGACCTGAACGTGCGCGAAGTCGCGTTCGGCGGCAAGGTGAAGGGCGCGTATACCGACCAAGCCGGCAAGGCCGTCACGGTCTCGCTCAGCGGAGGCACCGGCGTGCTTGTGTATCTCGGCGAATCACAGACACCCTTCGCCATCCGGGTGGACGCGTCAACACCAAACTCAGCCCTCGGCGTGGCGTCAAAGACACCGACCTCTTTGGGATTGATCCAGTCTCGCACCCCGCTCAAATCGGTGACGGCCAAGGGTGTGACGTTCACATCCGGCCTCGACCTTTCGGGTGGCTGCGGAGCCGTGACGTTCGCCGACCTCTCGGACGGTGCCCGTCTTGATCTCGGCCGTTGGGGCAAGTCCAAGGTGACCGCCGGGGCCTTGCGTGGAGGACGTGTCTTCAGCGATGCCGACTCCCTCGCCTTGCAGGCCGCGTCGTGGGTTGGTGAGGGCGGGGCGTTGACAGCCCGAGCGATCGATTCGCTGAAAGTGCTCGGCGACTGCAGCGCCGATCTGTTCGCCTCGGCCGGCGCGAAATCGGTCTCAGTCTCCGGTGCCTGGCGCGATGCGGAGATCCGGATGCGCGGCAACGTGGGCACCGTGACTGCAGGATCGCTCCGTGCAATCGACCTGGCAATTGCGGGGGTCGTCAAGACTCTCAAAGCGGGTGATACTACAAACTCGCAGATCAATCTGTGGAACTCGGGCACCACTTCGTTGACACTCGGTCGTGTGACCGATTCGGATGTACGCTCGAACAACGAGATCAAGGCGCTCTCCGTAGTGTCGTGGGTGGGTGCAGGGGCATCGGATCGTGTGCTGGCTCCTTCCATCAAGTCCGTCGTAAGCAAAGGCGACTTCGGCGCATCGCTCGGCGTGGCCGGACGAATCGGCACCGTCAAGATCGCCGGGGCCTTGCGCGATGCCGTGTGGCGCATCGGGGATGGGATCGGCACCCTCGCCGCGGCGAGACTGATCGGGACCAGGGTGTTTGCAGGAGCCGCGACGTATGTGTCCTCGTTGCCGGAGACGCCCCAGGCGTTGCCCAGCACCTCGGCGTTCATCACGACGCTCTCCATCACTTCCGGTATCGCCGACAGTCTCGTGTCCGCGCCCCTCATCGGCACGGCCAAGATCGGTCGCGTCGATGCCACCGGTGCCGGAATCTCCGGTCGGACGATCAAATCCATCAAGGCGACTGGGGCCGGCGGAGAAACCATCTCCGCGACTTCACTCCTGCGGCCGGACCAATCTTTCGATTCCGGACTCCTAAGGGTGAGAGTCATCGCAGGTTGAACATCTTATCATGGGGTGTTGTGGGGTAGCGATTCCGGCACCGGGGTGGCAACTGTTGAGTCGTCTTTGATGTGAACAAGGCAGACCGTACCATCGGTGCCTTCGACTGCTCCCCAATATACTCCGTCCGCTCATGTGCCCCACCCTCGCACTTTCCCTGCAGGACCTCGCCACGCCGCAGAACCTCATCGCGCTGGTCACGCTCACGGCGATGGAGATCGTGCTGGGGATCGACAACATCGTCTTCATCGCGATCGTCGCGGGCCGACTGCCCCGCGAGCAACGCGAGAAAGCCCGCATCATCGGCCTGTCGCTGGCACTCCTCACAAGAGTCCTGTTCCTCTTCACCATCACGCTCATCATGGGGCTGGCCACCACGCCTCTCTTCTCCATCCCCTTCCTCTCCGAGCCGGGGCCTGACGGGAACAAGGTCGCCAGCACCGTCTCCGGCAGGGACCTCATCCTCCTGCTCGGCGGCGGGTTCCTGATCTTCAAAGCCACCTATGAAATCCACAACAAGATCGAAGGCGAGGAGCACGGCCCCGGCGACCGGAAAGCCGCCGGGTTCTGGCCCACGATCGGACTGATCCTCGTGATCGACCTCGTCTTCTCCATCGACTCGGTGGTGACGGCGGTGGGCATGGCGCAGAACCTCACCGTGATGGTGACCGCCGTCGTCATCTCGATGATCGTCATGCTCGCCTTCAGCGGGTACATCACCCGTTTCATCGACAAGCACCCGACACTCAAGATGCTCGCCCTCTCCTTCCTGCTTCTGATCGGCGTCGTGCTCGTGGCCGACGGGCTTGGTCAGCACATCAGCAAGGGGTACATCTACTTCGCGATGGCCTTCTCGCTCCTGGTGGAGATGCTCAACATGGGGGCGAGCCGGAAGAAGAAAGCAGCCGCGGCATAGGCCCTTCTCCCGATCGGCGCACGGGGTACACTGCGCCCGCCGCATGGCCGCCATCCTCCTCGTCATCGACAACCCGAAAGACTGGCCCCTGAACGTGGAAGGGGTGGATGTGCTCTCCGCCCGGCAATACCTGACCGAGCCGCGATACTCGCTGCTCAAGGGCGCCAAGGTCTTCAACCTCTGCAAGAGTTACAGGTATCAGAACCTCGGGTACTACGTCAGTTTGCTCGCCCAGGCCCGGGGTCACAAGCCCCTGCCCGACATCTCCACCATCCAGGATCTCAAACTCAGCGAGATGATCCGAGGCGCGGGCGAGGAGATCGAGGAACTCATCCAGGAGTCGCTTGATCACCTGCCTACCGCCGAACCCTTCGTGCTGTCGGTGTACTTCGGTCAGAACGTTGAGGAGAAGTTCAACCGTCTCGCCCTCGCGCTCTTCAACCAGTTCCCCGCGCCATTCCTGCGGGCGCAGTTCCGGCACGACGGCGATGCCTGGCGCCTGGAAACCGTCAAGACCATCGCCGCCAGCGAGATCCCCCCGGAGCACTTCCTCGACGTGCTCAACTTCGCCACGCACTACTTCGTCCGCCCGCACCGCAAGCCCCGCCACGTCGAGGCCCGCTACGAGATGGGGATCCTGCACGATCCCGACGCCGCCAACACCCCCAGCAACGAAAAGGCCATCCGCAAGTTCATCAAGGCCGCGGAGTCCATGGGCATCGCCGCGGAGATCCTGAGCAAGGACGACTACGGCCGCATCCCCGAGCTCGACGCCCTGTTTATCCGCGACACCACCAGCGTCAACCACTACACCTTCCGCTTCTCGCGGAGAGCAGCGGCCGAGGGGCTCGAGGTGATCGACGACCCCGAGAGCATCGTCCGCTGCTCGAACAAGGTGTATCTCGCCGAACTGCTGAATCATCACCGCATCCCCGCCCCGCCGACGCTGATCCTGCACCGCGATAACTGGGAGAGCGGCCCCGCGATCCTGGGCCTGCCGCTGGTGCTCAAGCAGCCCGACAGCAGTTTTTCCCTGGGAGTCATCAAGGCCGCGACGCGGGAAGAATACGAGCGAGAGGTCGAGCGCCTCTTGAAAGTCAGCGACCTGGTGATCGGGCAGGGGTTCGTGCCCACGGGCTTCGACTGGCGCATCGGTGTGCTCGACCGCGAGCCGCTGTTCGCCTGCAAGTACTTCATGGCCCCGGAGCACTGGCAGATCTACAACAACAGCAAAAAGGGGGACGACTCACTGGGCGAGTTCGAGACCTGGCCCATCGACGCCGTGCCGCCCGACGTGCTCAAGGCCGGGATCCGCGTTGCCAACCTCATCGGCGACGGCCTCTACGGTGTGGACATCAAGGAAGTGAACGGGAAAGCCCACGTCATCGAGGTCAACGACAACCCCAACATCGACGCGGGCATCGAAGACAAGATTCTCGGTGAAGAGATCTACCTGCGCGTGATGAGAGTCTTTCTGAAACGGCTCGAAAGCCGCGGTCGATAGCCTCATTCAGCACAGCACGAACAGGAAATACCCCGGCTCGGTCGGTTCCACCGGGCGGCCCATGCTGTCGGCCACAGCCCCCAGCCGCATGGCCGACCGCCCGATCAACCGCTCCCACTGCGCAAGGTTGTACCCCCGCAGGTCGTAGGCCGAGTCCAAGTGCCGCTCCCCATTGGGCGTGCGCACCGTCAGGTGGCTCACGGCCCGCTCGACCCGCGACCCCGCCCGTGGCGGGAGGTACTGGATCACCTGCGTCACGCTTGTGCGGCCGCGCCGACCGCGCCAGACGTCCTCGGTTTCTTCCTCCATCCCGAAGGCGCACAACGACAGTCCTACCACGTACACACCACCCGGGCGGAGGGCCCGCCGAACCGCCCGGAGGTGATCGAGCATCGCCGCGTCCGTAGCCAGGTGCCGGATCGAGTTGATCGGGTTCACCGCCACGTCGTACGCCGCGAGGTCCTTTCGGCGGCCGAAGTTTCTCATGTCGCCCACGAAGAACTCGGCACGGTCGGCCACTCCTTCCGCCTCCGCCGCACGCTTCGCGTAACGGATCATGGCACGGGAGAGATCAAACCCCGCGCAGAAGCGGCCCCGCCCGGCCACCAAACGCACCAGACGGCCGGACCCGCACGCTGGCTCGATCCATCGCTGGTTTTTTCCATTCAGGCAAAGCAACGCGGCGCGTTCCAGGCCGCGTAGTTCCGCCGCGGTGCCCGGCTCATGGAGGATGTCGTACACCTCCGGGTCGGCGTAGAGGGCGTTATCATCGGCGGTGTCGTTGTCGCGGTTGTTCACTCGATAGGAGTCCGGGGATGTCACAGCGGGGCGAAGCGCTGGCTCGTGGTGTGGAGTCGTGCAAGAACCTGCTCGGACGGTATCTCGCCGGTTTCACCGATGAAACCCGTACCGCCCAGCCTCCGGGACTACCCAACCACGTCGCCTGGTCGCTCGGCCACCTGGCCCTCACCATGCACCGCATCCGTGAGAAGTTCGGAGAAGCGCCCCCCGGCGCACCGGATTTCGGAGCCGGGGGCTTTGACCCCGAGAGCGTCGCGTTCGGATCTGTGCCGCGCGCGGATTCGTCCTCTTACCCGCCCTTGTCGCGCTGCATCGAGGTCTACGACCGCGCCTGCGACCAACTCGCCACCGCCGTGCGGGACGCATCGGACGAGTCATTGGACAGAAAGATACCGTGGGGACCGGTCGAGATCACGCTCGAAGCGGCGGTGAGCCGGATGGTTTTTCACAACGGGATGCACACCGGTCAGATCGCCGACACCCGGAGAGCGCTGGGGATGAAGTCCATCTTCGCGTGATGTGCCCCGTTCAACAGGTGCCGGACTCCCACTCGGCGAAGAACGTCTCGACATCGGCGCCGTCGATGCCGCCGTCGGCGTTGACGTCAGCGGCATCGCTGCCCGATTCCCATGCGTCGTAAAAGGCTTCGACATCGGCCCCGTCGATGCCGCCGTCCTGATTGAAGTCGGCGATGCAACGCTCCTCCCGGCGCGTGCCGACGGCCAGCAGCGTCTGCGTGCCGTTGACGCCCACGGTGAGCGATTGAAGCGTGAGATTCAGGATGACATTCGCCGTCAGCCCCGGCGGCAGGATCGTGGGCAGGGGGAAGGCCTGCGGCGGCAGCGGCTCATTGACTTCCTGAGAGTCCCCAATTTCAATCGTCAGTGATGAAGTGATTACCGCGGATCCGTCGGGCTGGATCGCCACCGTGCCCGACAAGACGAACGGCGCGGGCGTGCCGCCCGGGATTTCCACCGGGTTGTCGAGGATCGTCGCGTTGAACTCGTACAGCACCTCGATCGGGACCACAAAGGTGTAAGAATCCGGCCCTGACTCGGTCAGCGTTCCGAGCGAACCACCGGACTGCACCGCCCGGAAGACCGAGATCGTGGCATCCCCGATCGGCAGGTTGACAGTACCCGCGATGTACGTCGAGGTCGGATTGCGCGTGCGGAAGGCCTCTGTGCTGAATCGCACGGTCACAGGGATCACTTCCTCCCCATCGGCGATGAAGTTCACGTTGTACCCTTCGACCGAGGCGGTCAGCGCCTCCGGATCGATCGAGAGTGCAAAGACCCCGGCCGGGCGGCTGATCAACCTGTGTTCGTCGATGCCGCCGCCGATGGTGATGGGGCATTCCACGTTTTCCGTCGAGCCGAACGTCCCGAACAGCCCCGGCTTGGTCCGTGTGCCCGTCGGGTTGGTCTCGGCGTCGTATGCGCCGATGAGCGTGCCGGGCAGGGTAGTGTCCACGTCGATGATGACGTCGAGACCGCTCTGCGGTGTTTGAACGACACAGTCAAAGGTCTGAGCCGCCGCGAGCGGCGCCAACGACAAGACAGCAGCAATACGAAACAACTGCATGAACATCCTCCAAGAGAAGTAAGGACCAGAACTTCGCCAGATGGTAGGTGATTTGCTCCACAAACAGTCACTTGCTATCGGGCCTGCCGCGATGTCTCCGCTACACTCTCAACCCATGTTTACCTCCATCCAGATCGTCAGCCGCCCCCCCGCCAATGCCGTTCTCTTCGGCGTCTTCGGTGACAAGGGCGAGGCCCAGCCACTCGACCCCGCGACCAAGGCCAGAGCGGCCGCGCTGGGCGTTTCAGCATCGCTCGCCGCGGCACACGCGCGGCCCGAGACGACCGGCGATGCGGGCAGCGTGACCGAAGTCCCCGGCCCTTCGGACAAGGGCGCACCCCAGCGTGTCTTCCTCGTCGGGCTTGGCTCACGCGACGTTTTCAATGCAGGAAGCCTCCGCGGAGCCGCCGCCGCCGTGGGACGAAAACTGGCCGCCGGCAAGGTGCCCGGCCTTTCCATCGAGCTCGATGGGCCGTGCAAAGCGCTCAAGATCAACGCCGCCGCGGCGGGCAGCGCCTTCGGCGAGGGGATCGGCCTGCTGGGCTGGGTCTGCGATCAGTTCCGCGGCAAAGCGACCACTCAGCCCAAGCGCACTCGGTTGGACCTTTACGCGGAGCACAAGGACTTCACCTCGGGACTCTCCCGTGGCCTGGGCCTGGCGAGCGCCGCGAACTTCACCCGCACCCTCAGCCAGACACCTCCCAATGTCGCCACCCCCGCGTGGATGGTCGAGCAAGCAAAGAAACTCGCCAAGAAGCACGGCCTGAACTGCCGCGTCTTTGAAGGCAAAGACCTGGAACGCGAGAAGTTCGAGGGTCTCATCAATGTCGGCAAGGCGAGCGAGAACAAGCCCTGCATGATCCGGCTGGAGTACACCCCCGAGCGTCCCAGCCGGAAAAAGCCGCTGGTCCTGATCGGCAAGACAATGACCTACGACTCCGGCGGTCTTTCACTCAAGATCAACAACGGCATGGTGGGCATGAAGCGGGACAAGGACGGCGGCTGCGCCGTGCTGGGTGCGATGCAGGCCATCGCCGCCGTCATCAAGCCCCGCGTGCGCGTCGTCGCCCTCCTGGCCGTCGCGGAGAACTCCATCTCGGATGAAGCCTACCGCCCCGATGACGTCCTCACCTTCCGCAATGGCGTCACCGTCGAGATCACCAACACCGACGCCGAGGGCCGTCTTGTTCTGGCCGACGCCCTCTGCTGGGCGTGCGAGAAAGAGGACCCCTCCTCGGTCATCGATCTGGCCACACTCACCGGCGGCGTGGTTGTCGCCCTGGGAAGCACCTTCGCGGGCATGTTCTGCGAGGATGACGCCCTCAGGAAGAAAGTCGAAGCCGCCGCCGCGGCCAGCGGCGAGCGGGTCTGGCGTCTGCCCATGCACGCCGAATACCGCGAGATGATGAAAAGCCCGATCGCGGACATCCTGAACAGCAATCCCAACCGCAAGGCCCACCCCATCCAAGGCGCGGCCTTTCTGTCCTACTTCGTCGAAGAGGGAGTCCCATGGTGTCACCTCGACATCGCGGGAGTCCATGCCGTTGAGAAGAACGCCGGGCCGTATATCGAAGGGCCGACGGGCTGGGGCGCGAGGCTGCTGGCGGAGTTGGCCGATGCGGAGTAACCTCTCCGTCCCTTGTCGTTAAAGAAACGCATCACCGTCCGAAGTCTTTGCACCCTTGCACCTCCCGAACCCGTATACTTCGGGGGAACCCGCTCCCCATTCTGACCGTATTTCTACTCATGGGCGGGGCCGCGGTCGCGGCGCGGAGACGTCGCGCGAGGTGATTCTGTCTCTCATGTGGAGTATCTCGAAATGAAGTTGGCACCCTCCCGGCGGCCCCTCCTGCTCCGCGCCTTCAGCCTCATCGAGTTGCTGGTGGTCATCGCCATCATCGCGATCGTCGTCTCGCTGGTGGTTCCCGCCATCGGCTCCGCACGCAAGAGCGCCCGCGAGGCCGATACCCGGACGCTCATCGGATCGCTCAGTCAGGCGTGCAGTCAGTTTATTCTCGATAACCGCCGTAACCCCGGCTATTTCTCCGCCCGCGAAATGGGAAGCGCCGAGAACGCCACCCGCGGCCTGAGCGCCATGCAGAACGTGCTGCTCGACCTTTCCGGGGGCATCGTCTCTGCCGGCGGCATCAACGTCGGCCCCACCGCCGCGAACACCGTGCAGGTCAGCCCTGAACTGATTGGTTCCACCTCGGGGGCTTCAAAGTCGTATTTCACCGCCAAGGGCCGCAGTTACCAGTTGCAGGACGGCGTCAATCCCGAAGGCGGCTCGCGGATCGCCAACGCCGAAAACATGCGCCTGCCCGACCTGGTCGATGCCGAGGGGACACCCATCCTCATCTGGACCGTCGATGAGACCTGCACCAAGGCCCCCACCAACGACGCAGCGGGTCTGGCCGTCATGGCCCAGCAATCCTCCGCCAACCTTTCGCGTTTCTATCTGAACTCCAACGCGACCTACCTTACAACATCCTCCGCCAACCCCGTGGGCAAGCGCCGCATCCCGCAGGCCGAGTCGGGCTTTGCCGGAGGCGCCAGCCTCATCGGCGGCGCGGCACCGGCCGCCGCGGTCAACAATCTCGCCGCGCTGTTGGCCAGCCCCAACGCTCCCCACCCCTTCACGGACACCACTCCGGCGAACATGATCTTCCCCACCGCGCCGCGCGGCCAGTTCATCATCCATGCCGCGGGACGCGACGGCATGTACTTCGGATCCAAGGACAAGGGCGGCAGCAGCGCTGTGGGCGGCTTTGTCTTCTACGGCCAGAACTTCAAGCCTGTGGCCGAGGACATCCTCAAGTCCTTCGACGACATCGTCACCGCCGGTAACTGACACTCCCGGATCGGCCTGCCCAGACCGGCCTGCTCAGATCGTCCCGATCGTTGCCGGCACCACGATCTCCGCCTCGGTCTTGCTCTTCACCTCATCGACCGTCACGCCCTGCGCGAGTTCCTTGAGAACAAAGCGGCTGAGGCCTCTGTCCATTTCCAGCACGCACAACTCGGTGATGACCATGTCCACGCAGCGACGCCCGGTCAGGGGCAGCGAGCACTGCCTGACGATCTTCGCGGCACCCTTGGCGGTGTGCTCCATGGTCACCACGACGCGCTTCACCCCCGCCACGAGGTCCATCGCGCCGCCCATGCCCTTGACCATTTTCCCGGGGACCATCCAGTTGGCCAGGTCCCCCTCCTGAGACACTTGCATCGCGCCGAGGATGCACAAATCCACGTGGCCGCCGCGGATCATGGCGAAGGAATCAGCGGACGAGAAGTAACTCGCGCCGGTGCGGGCCGTCACGGTCTGCTTGCCCGCGTTGATGAGGTCGGGGTCCACGGCGTCTTCGGTGGGGAACGGCCCGATGCCCAGCAGCCCGTTCTCGGATTGCAGCCAGACATCCATGCCGTCGGGCACGGCGTTGGCCACCAGCGTGGGCATCCCGATGCCCAGGTTCACGATGTACCCGTCGCGCAGTTCCTTCGCGGCCCGTCGCGTGATTTCTTCTCTCGTCAGTGGCATGAGCGCAGGGTATCCCCGATGAAGCCTGTCTTTGGAGGAGTCGGTCTCCGGTGGAGCCGGTCTCCAGACCGGCTGCCTGCCCTGATCTCACTTCACACGCGTCAACTCGAAGTTCGGGCCGTGAGAAACCTTGTCGCCGGCCATGTGCTGCCATCGCTCCTCGATGTGGTCCGCATCCTTGAAGACCAAAGTCATCGCGCCCATGTACTGATCGTTCATCGAGGTCAGGTTGGACACGCTGTCCGAAGTGAAAGCGATGCTGTTGTTGACAAACGCCGTCGCCCTCATGCGAGGTTGATTCCCTGCGGCGCAGAAGTGCGTCATCACGATCGAAGGACCGTCCATGTGGTACATGTTCGTCATCTCGTGACCCGTGCCGGGGAACATGATCTCCCGAACAGCGGTGCCCCCCGAAACGGTCTTGAAGATAATGGTGCTCTTCTGCCCATCGGGCCCGATCATCTCCCAGGTGCCGTCGAGGATCTTGATCCGACCCAAGAGTTCCGCGGTTTGCGCTTCGCTCGCCTTCGCTACCACCGCCGGGCTGGCTGTCTTGGCCGCTTTCGGTGATGACGAGCAACCCACAGCCACTACCAGAGCGATCATCGAGAACAGAATCAACCTCATCGCCATATCTCCTATGAAAGCCGCCACCCGCGACGGTCTTTCAGTGTAACCCCCTACCACCCCGCGGGCTATACACGACCGTTGCCAACCCGTCTCCGGTGGAGTTGCCACATCATCACAGCGCTCCATAGGAACGCCGCCGCCGCGATCATCAGCGGCCACGTGAACCCGCGTGTCATCACGTACAAGCCCACGCCAAGGAGTTGAAACACCTTGCCGCGCAGGCCCACGAATGTCGCGTGGATGGCCACGTACTGGGGCACCTTCTCCGGCGTGGGTGCCAGCGATACCGGCCCGAGCATCCACCCCACGCTCGCACCCGCGTGCGAGACACCGTACAGGAAACTCACCAGGGCCAGTTGCGAGGCATCGCCGGCCATCAACAGACCAAGCGGGTACACCGAGAGCATGGCGAACGAAAGGCCGGTGCTGCGGATGGCCCCGATCCGGTCCATGAGGTACCCCGCGGGCCAGAGCATCAGCACCATCCCCGCCAGGTACGCCACGTGCGTGCTGTTGGCCGCCTGGTCGTACGAGAGGTTCAACCGATCGGTGACCAGCATCGGCAGCAGGGCGTAGGCGATCATCCAGCCCACGCCGTAGGTCATGTACGCGGCCTCGTAGCGAGCGAAGATCGGGTCCGCCTTGAGGACCTCGGTGGTATGGCCGATCGGCTCGAGCACGCGCCGCACCAGCCCGCCGCCGGTGTCCGCCTTCACACGACCGTCATCCGCGCCCACGATCCCTGCCAGGCGCGTGAAGATGAACGCACCGGCCAGTTGAAAAAGCGCCGTAAGTGGCATGATCCACCGATAGGCATCCGCATCGGCCTCCAACCACTTCCCCATCCCGAAGCCCATCGCCGCGCCCGCCACCATGGAGGTGCCCCAGACAAGGCTGTAAATCCGCCCCTGAAGCCCGATCGGGTAGAGCCGCTTGAGCAACGTCCCTGCCGCGGGGTGATACCCCGCCCCGCCGACCGACGAGATCAAGTGCGGCACCGCGATCAACCAATAGGAATCAGCGAATCCCATCAGCAGCAACGGGGCGGAATAGACCAGCCAAAGCGTCGTCATGTACCGCCCGAAAGCGCGGCGGGCGAAGTAGTCGTTCCAGAAGATCGACAGGGTGAACAGCACCGTCGGCGCGGCGGTGATCAACAGAGTCTGCCAGTCGCCCGCGTCAAATCGCTTCCGCACAATCACAGGCAACAGCGCAAAGAGCGTGAACGCCGTCGATTGCAGCATCACCACCGCCACAATGTGCCACGGCATGAGCCGCCGGTACGCGGCGTGGTGCGAGTGGGTTGACGGCGGATCGGCCACGCGAACCGGGAGGGTACGGTGGTGCCCCGCCGGGCATTTTTCGACCCTGCGCACCCTGAGGCGACCGAACTCCCATACGACGCCCCCAGATCGCGCCGACTATGACACACGATCACCGGCCCGGCGGGCGGATCTCAACCCGGCGAGCCGGCCGACACGCCGAGCTCGCGGTCCATCTCGTCGCAGCACCTCAGCACAAACTCGTTTCCACACTCCTTGGCCATGTTCCTGGCCCGCTGATTATGAGAGAGCGCGGCCTCCCGCTGCCCCATGACGTTGGCGAGGTCCGCGAAGGTGAACTGCGCAACCGGGTAGTACCCGCGCTCGCACTCCTCGAGTCTCTCCATCGCCCAGGTGAACGCCGCATCGTCGCGTGCGTGCGCCGCGGCCTCCACCAGGTCGATCGCCGCGCGAGTAGCGGCAGGAAGACGACCACGCTCCGCGGCGTGCACCACCGAATCACGTTGAAGCATGACCGCTTCGGCGCTGCGACCGGCATTGACAAGGCTCCTCCCGTACGCGGCGTGCAGCGCGTAGGCTGTATCCACCAGACCGAGGCGCTTCGTAATCGCGATGCCGGTCTGGTACGCCTCGGTCGCATCACTCTCGCGTCGGGTGTGGCTGTAGCAGCGAACCAACGCGGCAAGGAGCGATGCGCGGCGCGGCTCAAGACCGAACCTGGCCGCCAGCGGAACAACTTGCTCGATCCACGCCACGCCGTGTTGCCACATCCCGTAGATATCCCACACAGTTCCCCCCGCGATGCAGGCATCGATCACGATCAGGAGATTCTTGGCTTCCGCTCCGACAGAGAGACATCGTTCGATCAGGTCAATCGCCTTGCGGCCGGCGCCCATCAGCGCCATCGCCTCCGCCAGATGGGGCGCGGCGAGCGACCAGTTCATGCTCACCGCCCGGCCCAGGAACGTGTACGCGTTGTCGAGTTGATCCCTGTCGATCCCCGAGTCTCCGAAGGAGATGCCCAGCGATTCGGGCGGCCTCAGGCTGCCCATGTGAAAGCCATGCTCCAGCAGGTGGCGACCCGTGAGGTGATTGAACCGGGCGTAGGCGTTGCCCTCGCAGTCCCGAGAACTCCGGTAATGCCTCCACATGCCCCAGTACAAACGTCCCGCGATGACCTCGTGGCCGCTCGCTCGCAGCAGCGAGGATGCGATATTGACCGTCCGCATCGAGCCGAGTTCCGCGGCCCAGGCGCGGGCCTTCGCCCTCACTTCCGCGAGGCGGTCCACGGGAGGGCCGCGATCGGGCGCGACAGCGATGCCCACCTCGGCGCAGAGCTCGGTCAGACAGTCGGGCGCACGGCCCTCCTGCACCACAGCGCTGTCACCCCAGCAAGCCTTCAGGTCATGGATCGACGATTCAACTCTGTTGACGTCGTACGCAAGGTAGGTGAACCCCGCGTTGGCCGCGGCCGCTTCCCGCAATCCGAGATAGTTCGGGTCGTAGTTCAGATCAGCGCCCGAGAAACCAACAAAGACGATGTGATGCCGTGCATACAGCGCCGCCAGGGCCTGCTCGAGGGCTTCGGGACGGCCCATGAGGCGCTGGCTGAGCGTGTCCACGATAGAGTCAGGATCACCCGCGGTGCCGTGCACCTTGATGACGGGTAGAACGCCTTGGGGGTGGCCATGCTTCAGGGCAGCCAGCAGTTCGGCATACGAGGCGGGCGAGGCGTACACCCTGAAAGGAACCTTCGCCGCCTCCAGCGCCCGTTCCACCAGGCAGTCGAAGTTGGTCGTCACGTACGCCTTCAGGAGTCCCGCCCCCGCCAGGGCGGCGATGGCCCTGTGAGATGCGTTCGTGTCGGGCGCATCGATCGTTTGAACGATCCGGAAGTAGTCCGCTCCTGCTTCTTCCGCGATGATGTCCGCGATGTAATCGGGCGCAAAGGTACTCGCCTCCTTGTTCCGCGCTGCGAGCAACTCGCCGAACATCCACTCACCCAGCCTGGGCTTGGTCGCGGCCACCAACGAATCCGCCAGGCCTCGCAGCACCGCCTCGTTGAACTGATACCAGTTCGGCAGGCACGAAGGCGCCGCCATGCTGATCCCCGCTCCGGTAAACAGGAGCAGACCACTCTCATCCCCCTGTGTCTTGATCCGGCTCATCGGCACCCTTTCTTGTTGACGGCTTGGTTTGATGCAGAGGCACATCGCCGGTTATCAGTACCGGACGTTTCTCTGAAACTGGACACCCGCGAGAAAGACATGAGCAACAGTTTCGCGCCCCCACCTGTTCAACCTTTCAACGGTTCGGTTTACACCGCCCTGCGTTCGCCCCTCCCCTGCCCCGGCTACCCTAGCGATTCCGCAGGATTCCTGTCCCGAGGCACCCCATGAACCGCACCATCCTCACGCTCTCCGCCGCCTCCGTCGCGGCATTGTCTCTCTTCCCCGGTCACCTGTTTGCTTCCTCGGAAGCAGGGGGCGAGCATTGGGCCGGCTACATCAACATCAACGGGGAGAAGACACCGATCCACCTGCAGTTCGAGGCCGGCGCGGGCGACGTCATACGCGGGAGAATCATCAGCGATCTGGAAGGATCACACCCGCTCGAAAACGTCGCCATCGTCGGGAACACGCTCTACTTCAATATCAAGGACCTGCCCGGAAACCCGACTTTCAAGGGAACGATTTCCGATGACGGCCTCTCCGTTTCGGGAACATACTCCCTCCACGGCGACCACCACACCTTTGAGGTCGCGTACCTCGACACGCCGCCGGCGGGCAAGGAACCCCCGGTTTCAAACCCCTCCGCGCCGGCGGAGGTTCCCGGCGGCGCCGTTGAAGCACCAAGCCCCGTCGTCGTCGATGAACCACTGCCGGAACGCTGGAACGGTTCCATCAAAGCACCAAGCGGTGATCTCGGCGTTGAACTGGCCTTCCGCGAGAATCCGGACGGTACCATCAGCGGCACGATCAGCATCCCCGAGCAATCTGTCAGGAACCACGCCCTTTCGACGTTCACGATTTCAGGCTTCGATGTCTCATTCGGAATACCGGGCATACCCGGAGATCCGAAGTTCATAGGCCGAATCGCCGAACATGGTCGGACAATCGCCGGTGACTTTGTACAGGCTGGTCAGAGGGTTCCGTTCACCCTCGCTTGGTTGGACAGCGGCGCGAACGTCAACGAGGCCACCCCTGCTCCCAGTGCGGAGACATCCCTTCTGAGCGCCCCCGCGGCGAGTTCGGCCCCGGTCATCACTTCGGATAAATGGAAGGGCACGGTCGAACTCCCGGGTGAACGGCTCGAAGTCGAGATCGACTTCTTCGCCCACGCCGATGAGATCATCACCGGCGATATCACCGTGGCCAGCCAGAACTCGTTCGACCTCCCGCTCACGTCCGTCAGCATCTTCGGCAACGATGTCTCCTTCGGCATCGCTGAGGTCGAAGGGGACCAGATCGGAAGAGCGTC
>DDSA01000067.1:18536-18732 GCA_002343715.1 Phycisphaerales bacterium UBA2402
GCATCGCTGAGGTCGAAGGGGACCCGCGATTTTCAGGCACCATCGCACCCGATGGAAGCACACTCTCCGGCACGTTCAGCCATCACGGCTCCACCTTTCCGTTCTCGCTTTCGTACACCAAGCCCGGCGAACCCGCCATGGCTCATCCTCCACTCGCCGCCGCGCCGGCCGCTCCGGCCGCGGCCGCCGGCCTTGC
>DDSA01000108.1 GCA_002343715.1 Phycisphaerales bacterium UBA2402
ATGGGAAGCGTTCTCTGGCATTGGCGTACGGGCCGATGCTGCGCGCCATCGAGGGCGTGGTCCGTGGCGCGGCGGGCCAGCGCGAGAGGGCGGAACAGGCGTTCGCCGAGTCCTTGCCCACGCTGATGACTTCGAGCCAGGCGGCGCTGCACCGGCCGCTTTTCCGCAGGGCCGCATCGATGTACGAGTCGTGGGGACGGGCGGACAAGGCCGCGGAACTGCGGGCGTTTCTTACAGAGAACTCGGCTCCGTAGGGGCATCGTCGTCTTTCTTGCCCCCTGAAACGAGCGACCAGACGACACCGACGATCAATGCGCCAGCGATAGTGCCCAGCGAAACAGCGTTGGGCACGTGGAACCCCTCCATCGCCGGGATGATCGTGCCCAGGAGCGGCACGAGCATCTTGACGCCGATGAAGACAAGGATGAAGGCGAGGCTGACCTTGAGTTTCTCGAACTTGCCGATGAAGGCCGCGAGGGCGAAGTAGAGGGAGCGCAGCCCGAGGATGGCGAAGATGTTGCTCGTGAAGATGATGAAGGGGTCCTGCGTGACGCCGAAAGCCGCGGGGATCGAGTCCACGGCGAAGACGACGTCGGTGGTCTCGACGACGATGAGAACAAGGAACAGTGGGGTCATCACCCGCCGACCGTCCAGCACGGTGAAGAACTTCTCGCCGTCGAGCCGGTCGGAGACGGGAAAGAACCGCCGCGCCAGGCGCACGACCGGGTTCTTTTCGGGGTGGACTTCCTCATCGTTGTGCCCGAACATCTTGATCCCGGTGTAGACCAGGAAGCCGCCCAGGATGTAGATGACCCAGTGGAACTCGCGGACAATCGCCACGCCCACGCCGATCATCACCCCCCGCAGCACGAGCGCGCCCAGGATGCCCCAGAACAGGACGCGGTGCTGGTGCTGACGGGGCACGCCGAAATATCTGAAGATCACCGCGATCACAAAGATGTTGTCGAGGCTGAGGGCGTACTCGAGCATCCAGCAGACGAGGTACAGGCCGGTGGCCTCGGCCCCGCCGATGTCGCGGGGCTTCTCGCCGATGGCGACGGTGACGCCCCGCCCGAAATCCAGCCAGTGATTCTGGTAGATGAAATAGACGGCTACGGCGAAGAGCAGCGCGGTGGAAACCCAGACCGAGGTCCACGCGACGGCTTCCTTCACCGAGACGGCGTGCGACTTGCGGTTGAAGACGCCCAGGTCCAGGGCGAGAAAGAAACAGACGAGCAGCACGAACGCGCCGTAGAACCAGATCCGGCCGGATTCCAGCAGGCCGGGTAAAGAAGCGGGGGCGATGGCGGCAAGAATGGCGGAGTGAGTCATGCGGGAACGAGCGGAGACATTAGCGCGGCGCGGCCTCGGGGGCGGATTCACTTCGATCCTTGACCACCACCGAGAGAACGACGGCGAGAATGAGCGTGCCCAATACGACGCCCAGCGACACCAGGGTGTCGATCTTGACCGGCTTGGCCGCCTCCCACGACAAACCCATCCAGCCCCCGATGGTGTCGAGGTAGGGAGGAAGGCTCAGCAGAAGCAGTTTCACGCCCACAAAGGCAAGGATCAGGATCAGCGCCGGCTTGAGGTATTTGAACTTCACGATGAGCGCGGCAAGGCAGAAATAGAGCGCCCGCAGCCCGAGGATCGCGAAGATGTTGCTCGTGAAGACAATGAACGGGTCGGGCGTGATGGCGAAGATCGCGGGGATCGAGTCCACGGCGAAGACGAGATCGGTGAACTCGACCATGATGAGGGCGAGAAAGAGAGGCGTCATCGCCCACCGGGCCGAGAGCGAGCCCGGCGAGGGCGGGTTCTGGACTTGCCTGCCCGTCGCGGGATCGGTTGTATAGGTCGGCGGCTGGGTGCGCCGGGTGAAGAACTTCTGCCCGTCGAAGAACTCGACCGTGGGCAGGAATCGCCTGGCCAGCCGCACCACGATGTTCTTGCCCGGGTCGTCGTTGGACTTGATCAGCGCCATCTTGGCCGCCGTCAGGATGAGGAACAGCCCGAAGAGGATCAGGATCCACGAATAACGCTGCACCAGTTCGGCCCCGAGGAAGATCATGATCCCCCGGAGGATCAGCGCGCCCATGATGCCCCAGAAAAGCACGCGGTGCTGGTACTTGCCGGGTATGGCGAAGAACCCGAAGATCAGCGCGATCACGAACACGTTGTCCATCGAGAGGGACTTCTCGATGAGGTAGCCGGTCAGGTATTGCTCGAGGGCATCCATGCCTTCCACGGTGCCCCGGACCAGCGCCGGTCCATCGGCATCGGTGTTGTACATGGGCGTGTTCAGCCCCAGCCCCATCCAGTGCTTCTCATACCCGTAGTACACAAAGACGCCGAAGAGCAAGGCGGTGGCGACCCAGACCACGCTCCACGCCGCGGCCTCCTTGAACCCGACTTCGTGAGCCTCGCGATGAAAGACGCCCAGGTCGAGCGCGAGGAAGAAGCAGACCAGCGCCAGGAACCCCACGTACGGCCAGACACTCGGCCCGGTTTGAACCGCCTCTGATGCCAGGGTGATGCAGCGTTGAAACAACAAGTCGGGATCAGCCAAAACGACAGCCTCCACGCCGCGGCGGGCCGCGGTCGGTGTGTGTTGGTCTGGCGCTGTGCGAGAAGCCGCCAACGATGGCGGCACGCACGCCCGGGCCGGGAGACATTCATCCCCGTGTTGACGACCCGAGCGACCCGGATGAAGCCCTCCCCCAACTGGCGGGGCGGGGTTCGGGTGGCTACTCCCCAACGGAGCGAGCAATGGTAGCACGCGTTCAAGGCTATTTTGGAGAGGGAGAGTTCACCCTGAATGGCCCCGCATCACCGCCGGGTTTCGCACTCAAAATCGGCCAATAATCCCGCGGGCAGACGAATGATCCGGATAACTTCGCCATGTCGATGACCCCCGCGCCGTACCGCCTCTTTGGTGAGGTCGGGACGGACTTCGATCAGCCCTCGCTCGACCAACTGACCAGCGCCTGCTCGTTGCCGGTTTCGGCCAGGGCGGCCCTCATGCCCGATGCGCACGTGGGCTACGGCCTGCCCATCGGGGGCGTGCTGGCCACCAGAAACTGCGTGATCCCCTACGCCGTGGGCGTGGACATCGCCTGCCGCATGAAGATGACGGTGCTCGATGTGCCCGCGACGGACCTGGAGAAGCAGCACCGCCGCGACCAACTCGCCCGCGCCATCGAGCGCGAAACCCGCTTCGGCGTCGGGGCCGAGTTCCAGAAGCCCAACTCGCACCCGGTCATGGACCTGGACTGGTCCTTCTGCCACATCACGCGGACGAACAAGGACAAGGCCTGGCGGCAACTGGGCACCAGCGGCAGCGGCAACCACTTCGTCGAGTTCGGCCGGCTCACCGTGACCGGCGAGGGGCTGGGCCTCGCCCCCGGCGAGTACATCGCGCTGCTCTCCCACTCCGGCAGCCGCGGCACGGGAGCGGCGGTCTGCGACCATTACTCTCGGATCGCCACGGCGATGCACCCCGAGCTCGGCAAAGACCAGTCGCGTCTGGCCTGGCTCGATCTGGCATCGCAGGCGGGCGGCGAGTACTGGGACGCGATGAACCTGATGGGCGAGTACGCCGCGGCGAACCACGCCGTCATCCACGCCCGCATCGCCGCGCACCTGGACGCCTCGGTGATCGCCGGGGTGGAGAATCACCACAACTTCGCCTGGAAGGAGCGCCACGTCATCGACGGCACCGATGAAGAAGTGATCGTCCACCGCAAGGGAGCGACGCCCGCGGGGGCGGGCGTGCTGGGCGTCATCCCGGGGTCGATGGCCGCGCCGGGCTTCGTCGTGCGCGGTCGCGGCAACAACGAGAGCCTCTGCTCCGCGAGCCACGGCGCGGGGCGGGCGATGAGCCGCACCAAGGCCCGCGACACCTTCCGCTTCGGCACCGTCCGCGGCGATCTGGAACGGCGGGGCATCACCGTCCTCTCCGCGGGAAGTGATGAAAGCCCCGGCGCGTACAAGGACATCCATCAGGTCATGGCTCGCCAGGCGGACCTGGTGGAGGTCATCGCCCGCTTCGATCCAGCGATCGTGAAGATGGCCCCCGAGGGCGAGCGCGCTGAGGACTGATGCCGGAGCAGTAGTTCGGTGTGGCGGTTCCGCGCCGGAACTGTTCCTCGCCGCGCTCACGCCGCATCGGCACACCCCGCCCCTCATACGATCCGCCCCTCACGGAAAGGCCCGATCCCATGACAGACTCCAACCCATCCTCCCCGACCTCTTCCAGCGGCGACAAGCCGATGGACGCCATCATGGCGCTGTGCAAGCGCCGCGGCTTCATCTTCCAGGCCAGCGACATCTACGGCGGGATCAACGGCTTCTGGGACTACGGCCCGCTGGGTGCCCAGATGAAGAAGAACCTGCGCGAGGCGTGGTGGCAGGACATGATCCTCAACCCGTGCTGGGGGCGAAAAGGGCCCAACGGCGACCGGGTGCGATGCGTGCCGGTGGAGACGCGGATCATCCAGCACCCGAAGGTGTGGGAGGCGAGCGGGCACGTGGGCGGGTTCAACGACCCGATGGTGGACGACAAGGAGACGAAGCAGCGGTTTCGGGCGGACCACCTGCAGGGGCTGTATCAGGCCGGCGGGTTCGGGGAGCCCCTGGCCGAGATGCTCGCGCGTGCGGCGTCGGCCCAGGGTGTTGTGCCGCTGTGCACGGTCGTGGCGTCGACCTCGGGCGAGGCGGTCGATCAGCTCGTGAAGACGCGCAAGCTTCAGAAGGACCTGGGCATCCGCGCGATCACGGCGCGGGCGCCGCTGACGGACGCCGCGCGGATGTTCGTGGACGTGGAGATCGGCAACGTGAAGGCCTGCTGCGAGGTGCTGGCGGTTCCGATGCCGACGCTGAAGGATCGGGCGGGCGAGGTGCCGTCGCCGTTCACGGGGAAGAAGGGCGCGCTGACCGAGCCCCGCCAGTTCAACCTGATGTTCAAGACGATCGTGGGCGCGACGGGCACGGAGGACGACGCCGCGTACCTGCGTCCCGAGACGGCGCAGGGCATCTTCGTGCAGTTCAAGAACGTGGTGGACACGACGCGCGTGAAGATTCCCTTCGGCATCGGGAACACGGGGACGAGTTTCCGCAACGAGGTGACGCCCCGGAACTTCACGTTCCGCTCGCGCGAGTTCGAGCAGGCTGAACTCGAGTTCTTCTGCCACCCCGACGAGAGCCAGGCGTGGTACGCCTTCTGGCGGGACTTCCGCATGGAGTGGTGGAAGTCGATCGGGCTGGCGGGCGACAACCTGATCCTGCGCGAGCACGACAAGGACGAACTCTCGCACTATTCGTGCGGGACGAGCGACGTCGAGTACCGCTTTCCGTTCACCTCCCCCGGCTTCGGCGAACTCGAGGGCATCGCCCACCGGGGTGACTACGACCTGACGCAGCACCAGAAGCACAGCGGCGTGAAACTCGATTACTTCGACACCACCCGCGGCGAGACGCTGCCCAACGGGTCCAGGAAGGGCGAGCGCTACCTGCCCCATTGCATCGAGCCCGCCGCGGGGCTGGACCGGGGCGTGCTCGCGCTCATCTGCGAGGCGTACACGGTGGACCCCTCCCGCCCCAGCCCGGAACTGATGAAGTTCCACCCGCGCATCGCGCCCATCAAAGCGGCGGTCTTCCCGCTGATGGACAAGGAAGGGATGCCCGATGTGGCGGAGAAACTCTACGACGACCTGTTCGCGGCGTTCGGGAAGACGGGCTTCATCGAGATGGACGCCAAGCAGTCCATCGGCAAGCGCTACGCCCGCATGGACGAGGCGGGGTGCCCCTACTGCTTCACCATCGACGGCGACACGCTCAAGGACCAGACCGTCACCGTCCGCGACCGCGACACAGGGAAGCAGGAGCGGATCGCGCTCGACCGGGTGAATGGTTTCCTGACCGAGAAGGTCGGGGCGTGAGGCGCGGAGCATCGTGTGAAGGGCCCCACGACCATACATGACATACGTGCCGTCCTCTCGCGCACCCCCGCCACGCTCGGGGCGCTGCTGGATGGGCTTGACCCCGCGCTCGCCCGCGCACCCTACGGCCCCGGCACGTGGTCGGCTCATGAAGTCGTCGCGCACCTGATCTTCGGCGAACGCACCGACTGGCTGCCGCGTCTGGGGCACATCCTGGCCCACGGTGATGCCGCGCCCTTCGCCCCATTCGACCGCGCCGGGCACGCCGACCTCGCCTCGGGGCACTCGTTGCCCGAACTGCTGGACCTGTTCGCGGCGGAGCGTTCATCGGGCCTCGCCGCTCTGGATGCGCTCCGTCTGACCGAGGCCGACCTCGCCCGCGCGGGCCTGCACCCCGCGCTGGGACCCGTGACGGTCGGCCACTTGCTTCACACCTGGGCCGTGCACGACCTGAACCACATCGCGCAGGTGTGCAAGGCGGTCGCCTTCCAGTTCGGAGAAGGTGCCGGGCCGTGGTGCGCGTACCCGTCGATCC